>NZ_JBALSN010000222.1:0-3947 GCF_036966985.1 Neobacillus drentensis
GTTCATAATATCCTTGGCCAATTACGTACAGCTGGAAAGTACCAATGGGTTAAAGATGAATTGGAAGTACTGCTGAAAAAAGTACCTGCAGTGGGTGGGAAATTAGCTGCAACTGCTGAGAGAGTGAAGGACAGCCTTAAATATTTATTTGTTTCAGGAATGTTTTTTGAGGAATTAGGATTTACCTATCTCGGTCCAATTGATGGTCATAACTTTGAAGCGTTATTTGAAAACTTAAGCTATGCCAAAAAGACAGAAGGCCCAATCCTTCTGCACGTCATTACTAAAAAGGGAAAAGGGTACCAACCAGCGGAAAGTGACAAAACGGGAACATGGCATGGAACTGGACCATATAAAATGGACACAGGCGCCTTCGTTAAGCCAGCAAAAACTCCACCGCCAGCCTGGAGCAGTCTTGTGAGTGAAACCGTTCGAAAGCTTGCCCGAACTGATGACCGAATTGTTGCGATTACACCTGCGATGCCTGTTGGTTCTAAACTCGAGGGCTTCGCTAGTGAATTCCCTGAGAGAATGTATGATGTTGGGATCGCTGAGCAACATGCTGCGACAGTAGCTGCTGGTTTAGCTACACAAAATATGAAACCTTTTCTTGCTATATACTCAACCTTTTTACAACGAGCCTATGATCAAGTAGTTCATGATATATGCAGACAAAATTTAAATGTCTTTATGGGGATCGACCGTGCTGGCTTAGTTGGTGCTGACGGTGAAACCCATCAAGGTGTATTTGACATTGCTTTTCTAAGACATGTCCCTAATATGGTGTTGATGATGCCGAAGGATGAAAACGAAGGCCAACATATGGTATACACCGCACTGAATTATAATGATGGCCCGATTGCCATGAGATTTCCACGTGGAAATGGACTTGGGGTTCCAATGGATCAGGAATATCATACTATTCCAATTGGTACATGGGAGGTTCTTAAAGAAGGCGATGATGCAGCTATCTTAACCTTTGGAACCACTATACCGATGGCGTTAAAAGCTGCTGAGATCCTTGAACAGAGAAGGATATCTGTCAAGGTTGTAAATGCCCGTTTTATTAAGCCATTGGATGAAAAAATGCTTACTGATCTTCTTACAAAAAATTTGCCGATTCTTACCATTGAGGAGGCTGTTTTACAAGGCGGTTTCGGAAGTGCAATTCTTGAGTTTGCGCAAAACCATGGCTTTTATCATTCACACATAGACAGAATCGGAATTCCGGACCAATTTATCGAACATGGGGATGTTGACTCCCTTCTTGAAGAGATTGGTTTAACAACCGAAGAAGTAGTCAAAAGGGTTTCCATACTAGCAAGAAAAAAACAACAAAGGGCTTAACAAATGAAAAATAAAGAACGGTTAGATGTATTACTAGTAGAAAGAGGTTTAATCGAAACAAGGGAAAAGGCCAAGCGATCAATTATGGCAGGGCTTGTTTATTCAAATGAAGAGCGGTTGGATAAACCTGGAGAGAAAGTCAAAATTGATATCCCGCTTACTATAAAAGGAAAAGTGCTTCCATATGTTAGCCGTGGGGGATTAAAGCTTGAGAAGGCCTTAAAGGTTTTCGATGTCAGTGTTGCAGATAAAGTGCTATTAGATATTGGATCGTCTACGGGAGGCTTTACAGATTGTGCACTTCAAAATGGAGCAAAGATGTCCTATGCCTTGGATGTAGGTTATAATCAGCTCGCTTGGAAACTTAGACAGGATGAACGAGTTGTGGTGATGGAAAGAACAAATTTCCGATATGTCACACCTGCTGATTTGATTGGAGAAATGCCGAATTTCGCTACAATTGATGTGTCCTTTATCTCGTTAACTTTAATCCTGCCTGTTTTAAAAACGCTTTTAGTCACTGGAAGTGACGTAGTGGCTCTAGTAAAACCACAATTCGAAGCTGGACGTGAACAGGTTGGGAAAAAGGGAATCGTTCGAGATGAGAAAGTGCATCTTCAAGTAATTGATAAAATCATAAATTTTGCGATCCAACAAGGTTACACGATTAAAAACTTATCCTTTTCACCAATTACTGGTGGGGATGGGAACATTGAATACTTGCTTCACTTAAAATGGGAAGGGGAACGGGAAACGGGCGATAATCAATTACCTGTAACGCCGGTTGAAATTGTAAAGGAATCCCATTTAGAATTTAAAACAAAACAAAATTCAGAGGGATAGGCAAATGCTTATCCTTTTCTTCGTATTCAAGGCTCTTAACAAAAGGTAAGTATTTTAAGAAAAAATGTACAAGTTTATGAAAATCGGCTAACATATGTGTAGAAGCACGTATTAGTACATAATACATAGATAAATGTTTTTAATGATTATGGGGTGAGACAATGAATAAAGGCCAACGTCATATTAAAATAAGAGAAATTATTGCAAGTAATGACATAGAGACACAAGATGATTTAGTGGATGAACTGAAGAATGCAGGCTACAACATAACCCAAGCCACGGTTTCAAGGGATATTAAGGAATTACATCTTGTTAAAGTTCCCTTAAGCGATGGAAGGTATAAATACAGCTTGCCGGCCGACCAAAGATTTAATCCATTACAAAAATTAAAAAGATCATTAATTGATGCGTTCGTGCGAATCGATTCAGCAGGTCATTTGCTGGTCATGAAGTGCTTACCAGGTAATGCAATGGCCATAGGCGCATTAATTGATAATCTGGATTGGGAAGAAATATTAGGAACCATTTGCGGTGATGATACCATGTTAATTATTTGCCGAACTCCAGAGGATACTGAAGTTATCACAAATCGGTTCCTAGATATGCTTTAATTGGGGGAATGTTCCTTGTTAGCAGAATTATCTATTAAAAACTTCGCTATTATCGAAAACTTGTCTGTAACTTTTTCAAAGGGATTAACGGTTTTAACGGGAGAGACTGGGGCAGGAAAATCAATCATTATTGATGCCATTCACTTATTAGTTGGCGGCAGAGGGTCTGCAGAATTTGTCCGGCACGGCGAAGAGAGGGCCGAAATTGAAGGACTTTTCCAGCTAGATGATAGTAAACATCCTGTCATTTCTAAAGCTTTAGAATTTGGAATCGACATTGATGAAGGAATGGTTATTTTACGACGAGATATTTCCCATTCGGGTAAAAGTATTTGCAGGGTGAATGGGAAGTTAGTGACGATTTCCACACTTAGGGAAATTGGGTCAACACTGGTTGATATTCACGGACAGCATGAGCATCAAGAATTAATGGATGAGTCGAGACACTTAACACTGCTAGATCAATTTGGTGCGGAGGATATTTCCTCATCACAAGGGGAATACCAGCAAGTTTTTCGACGCTATGAGCAAACCTTACAAAGGTTAAAAGCATTAAGTGAAAATGACCAGCAGACTGCCCACCGGCTTGATCTCATTTCATTTCAATTGGATGAAATCCAAAATGCAAATTTAAAGATTAATGAAGATGAAGAACTTTTTGAAGAAAAAAGAAAACTAAATAATTTTGAACGAGTTTTCGAAGCCCTGCAATCGAGTCATACGGCTTTACAGGGGGAACAAAAGGGCCTTGATTGGATTAGTATGGTCATGGGGCATCTTGAGGATGCTGCTTCTATTGATAACGCCTATAAGGACATGTACGAAGCTGTATCAAATAGCTATTACCAATTGGAGGATGCTGCACGATCCTTAAGAACTGAATTAGATGCATTGGAGTTCGATCCGCAGCGATTGCATGAAATTGAAGATCGCCTAAATGAAATAAATCGGCTTAAACGGAAATACGGTAAAACAATCGATGAAATATTAGAATACGCAGGGAAAATCGAAGAAGAAATTGAAACATTACAAAATAAAGAAACGCATATAAGCGAATTAGAAAAAGAATTAGCCTCGATAAAAAAAGACTTATTGCTTGAAGCAAAGCAATTAACAGAAATTCGTCTAAAATGGGCAGACAAACTT
>NZ_JBALSN010000222.1:4012-5950 GCF_036966985.1 Neobacillus drentensis
TTTATATTTCCACAAATCCTGGAGAGCCATTAAAGCCCCTGTCAAAAGTTGCCTCAGGAGGGGAATTATCACGAATTATGCTGGCTCTAAAAAGTATTTTCTCCCAGCATCAAGGTGTGACATCGATTATTTTCGATGAAGTTGATACGGGGGTCAGCGGCAGGGTTGCTCAGTCNNCTGCAATGGCCGATACCCACTTGTTTATTTCCAAAATTATTAAAGGTGGAAGAACAAAGACGTCTGTAACTCCTTTACAGCTTGGAGATAAAATCAATGAAATTGGCCGAATGATATCTGGATCCGAAATAACCGATCTCACTAAAAAACATGCTGAAGAATTATTATATTTAGCTGCAGAGAGTAAGAAAAGTGGAAGCGGAGCATTGACACGACTTAATCGTTAGATTTAGATATTTTTCCATTCAGAAAAGCAATAATTACTATATTTTTAATAAAAATTGTAATGCTATCCAATTTGGGTAGCTTTTTTATGTTGAACCAAGTTATAAATGATTGTCAAGGAGGCAAAATTATATATGTAGCCATTTAAGAGTAATGAAAAGAAGCGAGGAGAGTGAAAAAATTTGAAGTTAGAACTAATTAGAAAGATTATTGGTGGAATTCTCCTTGTTTCATTAATTAGCCTTATTTTTTTTCAGCCTATACAGCAATATCTCGCAATACCCAAGACTATTACGGTTTTCGAAGGACAAGACTATACTTTTCAAAAGGCTGTACCGGTATCAGCCTCTTTGGTTTCTCAAAATTCAAATATCACTTTGGATGAAGGAAAAAACTCGGTTTCAATGACAGCATCAAAAAATGGTAAAAATGAAATGCTGTTAGAGTATGCGGGGATTCCGATAAAAAAGGTGGATGTACGCGTTTTAAAAGATTTTAGGGTTATACCCGGTGGTCAGTCGATTGGAGTGAAGTTAAATACCGTAGGCGTATTGGTAGTGGGACACCATTTAATCAATACCATATCGGGAAAAAAATCTCCAGGTGAAATTGCAGGGATTAAAATTGGCGATATCATTACAGAAATAAATGGCAATAAAATAGAAAAAATGACAGATGTAGCACCATTTGTGCAAACTGCAGGACAAGAAGGAAAAGCTCTTGACATGGTTATTAGTCGAGAAAGTGGAAAATTTACTACAAAACTAACCCCATTAAAAGACAAAGGTGAAAACATCTATAAGCTCGGTTTATATATTAGAGATTCTGCAGCAGGAATCGGAACAATGACATTTATTCACCCACAATCAAAAAAATATGGTGCTCTAGGGCATGTAATATCTGATATGGATACAAAACAACCAATCGTTGTAGAGGATGGACAAATTGTTCGTTCAACTGTTACCTCCATTGAAAAAGGGAGTAACGGAGACCCAGGTGAAAAGCTTGCACGGTTTTCTTCAGACCGTGAAATTGTTGGGAATATCCAAAAGAATAGCCCATTTGGAATTTTTGGAGAAATGGTCAAAGAATTGAAAAATGGTGTTATGGATAAACCACTGCCGATTGCCTTATCGCATCAGGTAAAAGAAGGACCTGCCAAAATATTAACGGTTGTAAATAATGACCGAGTTGAAGAATTTGATATTGAAATCGTTAGCACAATCCCGCAAAAGTTTCCAGCAACCAAAGGCATGGTAATAAAAGTAACCGACCCTAAACTCCTTAAAAAAACAGGAGGAATTGTTCAAGGGATGAGCGGAAGCCCAATTATTCAAGATGGAAAACTAATTGGCGCTGTTACACATGTCTTTGTTAATGATCCAACCTCAGGATACGGGGTACACATCGAATGGATGTTAGATGAAGCTGGAATTAACATATATGAAATGCCAAAAAATAAAGCAAGTTAACATTAGGAGCAAAATAGGAAAGATCCCTATTTTGCTTTTTTTACATAGGCTGTGTTACAGGTTA
>NZ_JBALSN010000222.1:6070-9625 GCF_036966985.1 Neobacillus drentensis
ACGGGGCAGGGGAGACCCCGCAGGCGCTAAAAGCGCCGAGGAGGCTCCCCGGCACGCCCGCGGAAAGCGAAGTGCCTGGAACGGAAATCAACAGTCAAGTTTAACACAGCCTTTACATAAATAATTTTCGACAAAAATAACCCAAATATTAGAATATACGCGTTTTTCGTCGAAAAGAAGAGAAAAACAAAGAAAAGATAAGATTTTATCACTATTTTAAGAAATATTAAAAAAATGAGAGGAATTTTTGTTGCATTGTCGAATTTCTAATTTAGAATATAATTAAGACAATACAACTGATTAGGAATATAAGTTGAAATAGAGTTTATGATTTGAACCCTGAGGAGGAACTGGAAGTGAAGAAAATTAAAGTATGTGTCGTTGATGACAATAGGGAGCTAGTAGGATTATTAGAGGACTTTATTTCGTCCCAGGATGATATGGAAGTGGCAGGGATTGCTCACAATGGTCAGGAATGTTTAGAAATGTTAGCGCAAATCGATCCGGATGTTCTGGTTTTAGATATTATCATGCCCCACCTAGATGGCTTAGCTGTACTAGAGCGCCTCCGTGAAATTAAAAAAGGAGTTTTGCCAAATGTAATTATGTTAACCGCATTTGGACAGGAAGATGTTACGAAAAAAGCGGTTGAACTTGGTGCATCGTACTTTATATTGAAACCATTTGATATGGAGAATCTAGGCAGCCATATTAGACAAGTTAGTGGAAATACTAACTCGTTTACCCGAAAATCAACTTCCACCACATACCGTACTCAAACTGAACAAAAACCTAAAAATTTAGATGCAAGTATTACAAGTATCATTCATGAAATTGGTGTCCCAGCCCATATTAAAGGGTACTTATATTTACGAGAAGCCATCTCAATGGTTTATAATGATATCGAACTTTTAGGTTCCATTACGAAAGTGTTGTATCCGGATATCGCTAAAAAATATAACACGACCGCAAGTCGTGTAGAACGGGCCATCCGCCATGCGATTGAAGTTGCATGGAGCCGTGGGAATATTGATTCCATTTCCTCTTTGTTCGGATATACAGTGAGCATGTCCAAGGCAAAACCAACCAATTCCGAGTTTATTGCAATGGTTGCTGACAAGCTCCGTCTAGAGCATAAAGCATCTTGAATAGAATACAATGAATGAAAGCCTTCATCACAAAAATGAAGGCTTTTCTTTTACAGTAAAATTGGACTCAAGAATTTTAAAAAATTTAATTTTCTTTTTCCTTCTCCAATTCCATCAGTTTTTGAATAAGAATATGTTGAGGCATATGCATAAGCTGTTCTATCGGAACATTTAACTTTTGGGAAAGCTTTATGGCCGTTTCAGGTGATAACTGTAAGGGTCTCATTTGTAATCCTCCTATATTTAAGTTGGGAAGTGAAGAGATGACTCAGATTTTTGCGCACCGTGGTTATTCCGCTTCTTTTGCCGAAAATACACTAACAGCCTTTATAGAAGCAGAAAATGCCGGAGCTGACGGATTAGAATTGGATGTACAATTGACTAAGGACGGAGAAATAGTTGTCATCCATGATGAAAAAGTTGATCGAACAACGACCGGGAAAGGGTTTGTAAAAGATTTTTTATATAAAGATCTTAGAAAATTGAATGCAAATAAAAAAAACAACAAAATGGAACCAATCCCCGCATTAACGGAAGTGTTTGAATGGCTATGTACAAATAAATTGTTATGTAATATTGAACTCAAAAATGGACTCATTCCTTATAAAGGAATGGAAGAAAAAGTCATTCAGCTTATTCACAAATATAAGTTAGTGGATAGAATTATTATTTCCTCATTTAATCATTATAGTATCGTCTATACCTACAGTATAGCACCAGAAATAGAAACAGCTCCTCTTTTTCTTGAGGGAATTTACATGCCGTGGGTTTATGCCAAAGCGATTCGAGCAAAAGGGATTCATCCCAAACATTCTGCGATAACTGATGAAATTATCATTAAAACCATTGAAAATGGAATTGCCGTACGACCTTATACGGTAAATAAAGAAGTGGATTTGCAGCGCCTTTTTAATATTAAATGTACGGCACTTATTACTGATGACCCAGTCAGGGCATTAACAATACGAAAGCAATTTGAAAAGAGACCTTAATGAGGCCTCTTTTTATTTTTTAAATCTCTTTTGAACTTTGCTTCTTTTTCGATCGCGATGGAAAATAAATCCTGCAACGAAGCCTAGTCCGCCGACAAAAAAGATTAATCCAGTTAGAAATTGAAGTAATAAATTAGGAAATGGTGCTTGTACTATTCCGAATAACATATCACGCATTAATTTAATGCCAATAGCAGCTAGGATACCAGGAATTAATACAATCAAGAGGGCAATAATTCGCTTCATAAATAAATCCTTCCAATATCAAATTTTGCAAAGTGATAGCCTTATTTTAATTATATCTCAAGAAAATATTATTACATAGATATAATTTGTCAATGATTGTGATTGGAGATAAAATAGTTATGAAAAAAGTTGCATGGATTTCTTCAATATTATGAAAAAATTTTCTTATGAGGGGTATTTAAATGCAAAACGTAATGATTGTTGGTGCAGGAAAAGGTGGTACGGCAATCTTAAAAATCCTAAAAGAATCTGAAGTTTTAAAGGTAAGTGTTGTCATTGATCGGAATTTAAATGCACCTGGCATTTTGTTAGCACGGACAGAAGGTATAAATACTGGGACGGACTGGCAGCCTTATTTAACCGATCAGATTGATATTATTATCGAAGTTACTGGAAATGAGGTAGTTTTCCAAGAGTTAAGAAATGCAAAAAATAAACAGACTGTTTTGATTCCAGGAAGCGTTGCCTTTCTAGTTGCAAAGATTATGGAAGAAAAGGAAGATCTCATCGAAAAGCATAAAAATGAGTCCTACCAGCAAGAACTTATATTTAATGCAACCAATGACGGAATGGTTGTTATTGATAAAAATGGTAAGGTCATTTTATTTAACACACGTGCACAAGAAATTATCGGTGTAACAAAAGAACAGGCAATAGGTAAATATGTAGTTGAAGTTATTCCTACAAGCAGGCTCCCATTCATCCTTGAGTCAAGAAGAATTGAAGCAAATCAAGAAATGGTTGAAACTGCGAAACTAGGTGACTCCATTGGTGATGAGAATGCTGCCGCGTTAATTGCTAAGATTAAAGAAGAAATTGCAAAGAAAAAACCAAAAAATGATCAAGAATTACAAAATATTATCGAACAAGCTGCAAAGGAATTAAATGTAAAGCTTACTGATGAAGAAATGCAGCGGCTAATAGACTTTTTTAACAAGTTAAAGGATTTAAACATTGACTGGAATCAAGTTAGCGATCAACTAAATAAAGCGAAGGATCGAATTTCTAATTTTCTTCAGTCGGAAGAAGGGCAAGGTTTTTTAGATAAGTTAAAACAATTTTTTACCTGGCTGATTGATACGATTAAGTCGATATTCTCTTAATAAAAAAGCTGCCGCAGAAAAATTTCTGCGGCAGTTTTTCTAATCATTAGAAAGTATAAGTTTTTG
>NZ_JBALSN010000223.1:0-2389 GCF_036966985.1 Neobacillus drentensis
ATAAAAATAGCAATAATTAATATACTTAAGTTATGTGAAAAGGACGAGAAGAGCATGTCAAGAGAAGTTGTAATAGGACTTGATATCGGAACAACAAGTGTTAAAGCATGCGTATTTGACCTTCAAGGTAAATTAATCGCAGAAGCAGAACGAATGAACACATTTCATTATCCAAAGCAAGGATGGGTCGAACAAAACCCAATAGAGATTGAACAATCAGCTGTACAAGCAATAAAAGAGGTAATTGAGAAAGCCAAAATTGAAAAACGTGAGTTGATTTCAGTTGGTTTTTCTTCTGCAATGCATTCCCTCATTTGTATAGATGAGAAGGGCTTTCCAATATCTCCAGCCTTAATTTGGGCTGATGGAAGAAGTTATCTACAAGCCGAATCAGTGATAGAAACAATGGGGAACGAAGTGTATTCAAACACAGGCACACCGGTTCATCCCATGACGCCTTTTGTTAAGTTATTATGGATGAAAGAAACGAAATATGATCCGTACCTCCAAGCAAAGTACTTTATGTCTATTAAAGAGTATTTACTTCAATGCTGGTTTAACAAGAGGGTTATAGATTATTCGATGGCATCTGCGACAGGGTTATTTAACCCAGACACACACACGTGGAATCAAACATTATTATCTTTAACGGGTATTCATGAAGATCAGCTTTCTAGAATTGTCCCCCCAACAGAGATATTAACAGGGATTAATCCACAAATAGCCGAAGAAATGGGAATTGATTCTGAACTTCCATTTGTCATCGGTGCTGCGGATGGCCAACTTGCTAACCTGGGTATTGGAGCGATTCTCCCGGGTGAAGTGGCAGTTTCAGTTGGAACTAGCGGAGCCATTCGGCAATTCACAAGAGGCGTTAAAATGAGTGAACATCAAGAAAACTTTTGTTATTCCTTTACAGAAGATTTTTCTATCATTGGAGGTCCAACTAATAATGGAGGGATTGCTTTACAATGGTTAAAAGATCTTTTGAACGACCCTAGGGATTTCGCTGATTTCCTTGCAGATGCAGAAAAGGTGCCACTTGGTTCCGATGGAATCATCTTTCATCCATATCTCAATGGCGAAAGAGCTCCGATTTGGAATCAACGAGCAAAAGGAAATTTCTTTGGATTGTCTATCACACATAGAAGAGAACATTTTATTCGAGCGGTACTAGAAGGTATAACATTTAACCTCTTTCAAATTGGCAAGGCTTTAGAAAGTTTAGCCGGGAAACATCAAAAGATATATGTAAATGGTGGTTTATCCAGATCTCCATTGTGGCTGCAAATGATGGCGGATGTATTCAAGGCGGAAATTTATGTGCCGGAGAGCTACCACAGTGCAGCGTGGGGAGCAGCTTGGACTGCATTAGTGGCTACTGGTAAAGTTCATTCCTTTGAAGATATTAAAAAGAATATCCCAATGGGTGAGGCAATCGTTCCTATTAAGGATAATAGTGAAAAATATAGACTTATTTATGAGAAATATGAAAAGTTGGCAAGCGGAATGTCCCAACATTTTTGAAGTTTATATAAGTAGGGGGGAAATGAATGCTTGAGGAAATTTTAAAGCAGGTTCAAAGAGGTACCCTAAGTGTCAAAGAGGCAAAAGAGCAATTAGCAACATTTGAAAATTTGGGATTTGCTAAAGTTGACCATCATCGTAAGAAACGTCAAGGCTTCCCAGAGGTCGTATACGGTGAAGGGAAGACGACTGAGCAAATTATTTCAATTATCCAAGTGTTAAGAGCCCGAAACCACCAAGTGCTCGTCACGCGTATTACCAAGGAAAAGGCAGAAATTGTCCAACGTGCTTGCCCTGATTTTATTTACAAAGAAGAAGCACAAATTCTTTTTTGGAAAGAGGACACTGTGTATGAAGGTGAGCCACAAGGGTATATTGCCGTAATTTGTGCAGGTACATCGGATTTACGAGTTGCCGAAGAAGCAGCGGTTACTGCAGAAGTATTAGGCAGCACAGTACATCGTATCTATGATGTAGGTGTTGCTGGAATTCATCGCTTGTTAAGTCATGCGGAGGAAATTCAAAATGCCACGGTCTCTGTAGTTGTTGCTGGTATGGAAGGAGCACTTCCAAGCGTAGTGGGCGGGCTTGTCTCCCACCCTGTTATTGCTGTACCAACGAGTGTGGGCTATGGAGCAAATTTTAATGGATTATCTGCCTTATTAACGATGTTGAATTCATGTGCATCAGGGATTAGTGTCGTGAATATTGATAATGGGTTTGGCGGGGGATATAACGCAGTATTAATTGATCAACTTGCACAAAAAGGGGCCGGGAAAAATTGAGAACACTTTATTTTGATTGTTTTTCAGGTATCAGCGGCGATATGGTTATTGGATCTCTGATTGACGCCGGAGCAGAC
>NZ_JBALSN010000223.1:2466-2643 GCF_036966985.1 Neobacillus drentensis
TTAAAAAAACTTCATATTGATGATGAGTATATGTTGACATGGAAAAAGTTAGTGAAAAATGGGATTACAAGTACCAAATTTGACGTGGTGTTGAAGAATGTTCATACCCATAACCATCATCATGATCATGAACACACCCATGTACATGATGATGAACATGATCATGAACACAACCAT
>NZ_JBALSN010000223.1:2702-5586 GCF_036966985.1 Neobacillus drentensis
CATCATAGCCATGGAAATGTCCAGCATCACCACCATGAACACCGGGCTTATAAAGACATTGTTGCTTTAATTGAAGGGGCAGGTTTTGTTGAGCCTGTGAAAAATACAGCATTAAAAATCTTTAAAAGAATTGGTGAAGCGGAAGGACATATCCATGGAATTCCCTTAGAGAAGGTCCATTTTCACGAAGTAGGGGCAGTAGATTCGATTATTGACATTATCGGTGCAGCTATCTTAATTCATCAATTAGAAATAGACGTAATTAAATCATCGCCCATTCCTGTGGGCACAGGTCGTATCCATATTGATCATGGTATTTATCCTGTACCTGCACCGGCCACTCTTGAAATTTTAAAAGGTGTACCAATTGAACAATCTGACATTCGCTTCGAGCTCACCACTCCAACGGGGGCAGCGATTGTTGCAGTATTGGCAGAAGAATATTGCCCGATACCATCCATGAAGGTTACATCCATTGGTTATGGTGCTGGAACGAAGACCTTTAAAAATCATCCCAATGTGCTCCGTGTCGTCATTGGAGAGGAATAAAATAAACCTTTAAGCGGACGTCCTTTTTTGATATCTAATGTCTCTTTTTGAAAAGAAAGGAAGTGATTTAATGGTCTCTCATCTTCCTCCCAGTAATGAGCATATTGATGATCATATGATCAAAATGGAAGTTAATCTCGATGATATTCCTGGAGAATGGCTTGGCTATGTGATGGACTTGTTATTTGAGGCTGGCGCTAATGATGTCTTCTATACACCGATTTATATGAAAAAAAATAGACCAGGCGTATTACTTCAACTACTTTGTTCACAGAAACATATAAATACAATGAAGGAAATTCTTTTTAAGGAAACTACCACACTAGGAATACGCTATTATCCTTTAACCGTACACCGGTTAGAAAGAGTGTTTAGGAAAGTTATTACTGAGTGGGGGCCTGTGACAGTAAAAGAAGGTATGTATAATGGACAAGTTGTGCAATGTGCTCCGGAGTTTGAAGAATGTAAAAGTATTGCACGACTTCATGACATTCCCGTGAAAAAGGTTTACGAGATGGTTTGGAAGGGTTTGGGAAGAGAAGAATAAGCCCAAAGTCTCACCTCATTTTAAGAAAGTTTCGTAGATAAATGTTAATAGATTTGGAGTATAAAAATGGCTGCCATTCAGAATAATGGCAGCCATTTTTTAAACCCATATTATCTCTTCAACTATTTGTTGTTTAAACAACTGGATGATAAATTCATTATAAAAGTCTTTTCTAACGATTATTTGAAACCTATTATTCGGATGAATATAAAAATGGATGTCAGTTAGGATGTCATTTGTATCAAAATACTCACGAATTTCTTCGATTTTTTTCTTCCATTTGTTATCAACAAAAGTAAGTGTAAATTCAAAATCATCGCCGTTTAGAGTTTCTTTTAGCTCGAGAAACTGTTCGTTATATTTATACGCTACTTTCATTATACCCCTCCTAAATTAGATATCTTAAATATATGTAAACCGTACAAATAATAATTGATAAAATCATTAATGGAAAGGCAATCAACATGAATTTTCCAAATGTAATAGGATGGCCTTCCTTCGCGGCAAGACCTGCCACAATTACATTGGCGCTTGCTCCAATTAATGTGCCATTTCCGCCAAGACATGCACCTAAAGATAAACTCCACCAAAGAGGTTCTAAATTAGTAATGCCAAGTTCCCCCATATCTTTTATCATTGGAATCATGGTGGCAACAAACGGAATATTATCAATAAATGCTGAAGCAATTGCACTAACCCAGAGAATTAAGATCGATGTGGATGTAACATCCCCTCCAGTTAGGTGTACAGAGTAATCTGCTAATAACGAAATTATCCCTGTTTCGATCAATCCTGATACCAATACAAACAGGCCGATAAAGAAGAATATGGTTGTCCATTCTACTTTTAAAAATGCTTTATCTAAATACTTTTCTCCTGTTAATAGAAGCAGCAGGAAGGCACCAGCTAAGGCGACGGTAGCAGATTCAATATGAAAAAGCTGATGCAGGAAAAAACCCAAAATAGTTAACGAGAGAGCAGTTAAAGATTTAATTAGTAACTTGGTATCTGTTATTTCTTCTTTTTCATCTAAGTCCATTAAATTGGCCTTTAAATCATCCGTTGTTCGAAGCTGCTTTCGATAAATAAATGCTAAGATCCCAATATTAACAAATAAGATAAAGAATGTTATTGCTGTTAAATTATTAATAAATGCCATAAAGGTAAGTTCTTTTACGGCGCTGCCGAGCATGATATTCGGCGGGTCGCCTATCAGTGTGGAAGTTCCACCTATATTCGAGGCAATAACTTCGGTTATTAAAAAGGGAATCGGATTAACCCGTAATTGTCTTGTGATACTGAAAGTAACTGGAACCATTAATAGTACCGTTGTTACATTATCTAAAAAGGCTGACCCCAAGGCAGTAATAGTCCCGAGCACCAACAATATTTTTAATGGATCACCTTTCACTTTTTTTGCTGACCAAATAGCTATGTATTTGAACAGACCTGTCTCTGAAGTTATGGCAACGATGATCATCATACCGGTCAATAATCCGAGTGTATTGAAGTCGATATGGTGAAGCGCTTTTTCCTGCCCGACAATTCCTAGTAATACCATCATAATTCCGCCGCACATGGCGATAATCGTACGATGGATCTTTTCAGTGACGATAAAGGCATAGGTAATTAGGAATACACCTAGTGCGATTAATGCTTGTGTTGACATGTAGTAACCTCTTCTCCCAAGATTTAAATGGTCCATTTTAAAAAAATGACAAAAAGGAGCCTGTTTGACAGACTCCCCCAATAAAAACACCATTTATATTATTACCTTTATTTTATATA
>NZ_JBALSN010000224.1:0-14259 GCF_036966985.1 Neobacillus drentensis
ACTCTGCTCTCTTCACAATGCCCGTTTGTTAGTTAAAAACAATTAAAAAACAGATGCTAGTCGCATCTGCTCTTATAATATCTGCTGCTTTATTTTTTCAAGTAAAAATGGAACAGAGTGAAAGGCGTAGAGTGTTTCTTTCACCTCTCCAGCCTCGACCAATAACAGGCAAGGAACACTTTCAATTTCATATTCCCTAGCAAGGTCTGGATAGAAGTTTAGGTTCATTTTACCCATATCTACCTCTACAAGTTCTTCGATGACCTGGAGCATTTTTGAAGCAACCTGACAGGTCCCGCACATTGGTGTATAGAAATACACTAATCCATTTGTCTTCCCTTCAATAAAGGCAGATAATTCGTTTCGATTCCATTCGATCATATATCTTTTAACCCATTTCTAAAAATTCAGTATGCACATCAATATTGGCACCTAATAGAACGGTGGCTAAGTGGTGAACTGGTGCGGTCGCTACCTCCCGATACATCCTGTCGATATATAAATGTTCAGCTTGCGGCAATTCGCGCTTTAATTGCTTGCGAAGTTTCTCACCGGAGAAGTCAGCATCGACAAGAATATAGACATCCTTATCTTCAAGGAAATCAATCAATTCATCCAATTTTGTAATACTGATGGTCCCGTTGGTACAAATGATTTCAACGGGTTCCTTCACGATTTTTTTTACTTTATTTTTGTCCGACTTACCTTCGACAATAAGAACTTTGTCAACATACGAATCATTCATCATCCATCACCTGTATTAGAAGTTGTTTTATGTTAACATATTCTAAAATATTGATTACGTGTGCCTTCTTCTGACTATGTTAACCTTATCATTATTGTCTTTTGAAAAAATAGGCCTGTGACTATAGACTCAAGCTATATAGTTAGCACCAGCCGCCATCATCACAATCAGTATATTTAGCATCTGAGCCTTCAGTTGTCGTTACATGTTGATAGATCTTCTGCTGTTCCACTTCAAAATGATGTTCTAATTCCACATGCATGTGATCAGTCAGTTTCATTTTTCCAATTGGCGTATTATCTAGAAACAGTTCCATTTCGCCATTTTTCATTTTTCCAATGACTCGATCTGTTACGTCTATTCTTTGCTGCTTTAATGTCATGCTCCCACCCTCTTCAATATATTTATTATAAGTTTCCCAAAAATAGTAGAAGAAAAAGTGGGAATTTAAGAGAAAAAGCACCTTGACAAGGTGCCTTTCCCTAGTAATTAGTCTTCTTTTATCATTTCTTCATATTGTTCAGCTGTCATAAGCTTATCAAGTTCGCTGCTGTCTGATAGTTCAATTACGATCATCCATGCTTTTTCATATGGTGATTCGTTTACAAATTCAGGGCTGTCGCTTAAATCTTCATTCACTTCCACGACTTTACCGCTGACAGGTGCATAAAGCTCAGAAACCGTTTTTACAGATTCAACACTTCCAAATGGTTCATCAGCAGTTACTTCATCGCCCACTTCTGGAAGCTCAACAAAAACGATATCTCCTAGTTCATGCTGTGCAAAAGCAGTAATCCCAACGCGGACCTTTTCTCCTTCAACCTTTACCCATTCATGCTCTTCTGAATAACGTAATTCTTTTGGTGTACTCATCGCTAAATCCCTCCATTGTTTTTTCTAAAAAATCTATCATCGAAATAAATCGATTTCCATAGTGATGAAGAGCCGGCTTATCGCCACATTTTTTCAAACTCTTCTTCCTTAAAGCCTACGGTGACACGCTCGCCATCCGTTAAAATTGGACGTTTAATTAACATGCCATCGGAAGCAAGTAATTTGAGCAGTTCTTCCTCAGTTGCAGACTTCATTTTATCCTTTATACCTAATTCACGGTATTTCATACCACTTGTATTAAAGAATTTCTTTAATTCTAGTCCGCTTTTTTGATAAAGATCCTGCAACACCTCACGACTTGGAGGATGTTCCACAATATGTACTTCTTCATAGGAAAGTTGATGGGCATCCAGCCATTTCTTCGCGTTTCGACATGTGCCGCATTTTGGATACCAATAAAAAGTCAGTGACATTCATTTCACCACCCTTTCCCGCAAAAATCTTTGACTTGTCTAAACGTCACTTGAATATTATCATAACGTTTTTCAAAATCCTAATGCAAAAAATAAGTTCCACTTAAAAAAATTCGACTAATTTTTCAAAATTCCTTCCTATTCTACAATAAAAATTTAGGCTCCCTTTCTAATCGAAAGGGAGCCTAGTTCATTAAACTATATAGCGTTCTGCTTCGATGATCACATCGGCTGCTTCACGTTTTTTCGCTATCACATTAATCGGAGTATGACGTGTAAATTTGCGAAGGGACGATAACATCATCCGGAGGGTATCGCCTTGTTCGACTGCTACTAATGTTTCTTTTGCAATCGCTTCAAGTTGATTGAAAGCTTCTTGGCAATAGATTTGTGTATACAGAAGCTTTTGCTTGTTCTTCTCTAATCCAGTTTTCGCGATTGCTTTTTCTGTACGGAGTACAACGGATTCCATAGCATACACGTTAGAAATAAGGTCAGCGATATTGGCTAACACTTCTTGCTCTTTTTCAAGCGCTTTTCCATATTTTTGGGCTGCTAGACCAGCTGCTAATAGAGCAATTTTCTTCGCATTTCTGACAAGGTATTTTTCTTGTGCAAGCGGTTCGTCTCCAGGCTCTTCTGGCATTAACATCATTAACTCTTCTTGCAGGGCCATCGCTTTTTGGAATAATGGCAGTTCACCCTTGAAGGCTTTTTTCAATAAGGTGCCTGGCACCAACAGACGGTTAATTTCATTGGTTCCTTCAAAAATACGTTGAATTCGTGCGTCACGATAGGCTCTTTCAATTGGATATTCCTGCATAAAGCCATATCCACCATGTATTTGAACACCTTCATCTGTTACATGTGCTAATACTTCACTGGCGAAGAATTTATTAAGTGAACATTCAATCGCATATTCGGCAATCGAATTCGCGACTAATTTAATGTCCTTTTCTTGCTCAATTGTCAGTTTGCCTTGGTTGTCTTCGTAGAGACCAATCGTACGGTAAACTGAGCTTTCGGCCGCATAAATTTCAGAGGCTAGCGTTCCGAATTTTTCTTTTGTTAAATTGAATTGCGAAATCGGTGTTTTGAATTGCTGACGGCCATTTGCATATTTAACGGTTAATTCGAATGCTTTTTTAGAGCCGCCGACACTTCCAACCGCTAACTTATAACGACCAATATTTAGGATGTTAAAGGCAATTACATGACCTTTACCAATTTCACCTAATAAATTTTCAACAGGTACAGGAACATCTTCTAAAATGAGCGTCCGAGTGGAAGAACTCTTAATGCCCATTTTCTTCTCTTCCGCCCCAGTAGAAACGCCTGGGAGATCTCTATCAACGATAAAAGCAGTAAATTGCTCGCCATTGATCTTGGCATAAACGACGAATACATCGGCAAAACCAGCATTGGTAATCCATTGTTTTTCCCCATTTAGAATATAATGCGTGCCTGCCGCATTTAATTTAGCTGTTGTTCTAGCACCAAGGGCATCCGATCCGGACCCTGGTTCTGTTAAGGCATAAGCAGCAAGCTTTTCGCCTGATGCAAGTGCAGGTAAATATCTGCGCTTTTGGTCCTCGTTTCCGAATAACACGATTGGCAGCGAGCCAATTCCGACGTGCGCTCCGTGTGAGAGGGAGAATCCGCCTCCTCCAGCCATTTTCTCTGTCAAAAGAGAGGAAGTAATCTTATCTAAGGCTAAGCCGTCATATTCCTCAGGCACATCTACCGCTAAAAGGCCAAGTTCGCCTGCTTTTTTAAGGAGCTTTACCGTACGATCAAACTCATGATTTTCTAAATGTTCCAGCTGGGGGACCACTTCTTTTTCCACAAAGTCTTCTGCCGTTTTTGCAATCATTAAATGCTCTTCAGTAAAATCCTCTGGTGTAAATAGCCGCTCATATGAAATATCTTCTATTAGAAAGCTTCCGCCTTTAATGACTTTTTCTGTTTGGTTTGTCATTGTTAATTCCTCCTAATATTTTATTAGAATGGGACAGCATAACAGACCCTTTCTAAAATTTATATGCTTGGGACAGTTACAGTAATTCAAATACTCCAGCAGCACCCATTCCGCCGCCGATACACATCGTTACGACACCAAATTGTTGATTGCGGCGTTTTAATTCGTGAATAAGTGTAAGTGTTAATTTCGCACCCGTACATCCAAGCGGATGTCCTAGGGCAATCGCGCCGCCATTGACATTGACAATCTCTTCGTTTAGACCAAGTTCACGAATGACTTGAAGTGATTGTGACGCAAACGCTTCATTCAGTTCGAACAAATTAATATCCGATAATTCGAGACCAGCTAATTTGACAGCTTTAGGAATCGCGACGACCGGACCGACACCCATAATTTCAGGGGGGACACCTCCAACCGCAAACGACCGGAATTTCGCCAATGGCTTAAGACCAAGTGATTCAGCCTTTTCGCGGTCCATCACCATTAGAGCTGCCGCCCCGTCACTTGTTTGTGAAGCATTACCAGCTGTTACGGTGCCTGACACCGAGAAGGCTGGGCGGAGTTTACCTAATGTTTCTAAGTTGGTATCCGGACGAACACCTTCATCCATTGAGAATTGAATCGTTTTTTCAATGAGATTATTGTCATTGCCGACGGTTCGAATCGTCACGTCAACTGGGACAATTTCATCGACGAATTTTCCTTCAGCAATTGCTTTAGCGGCTTTTTGATGGCTTCTTACGGCAAAAGCGTCTTGATCCTCACGGGAAATGCCATATTTCATTGCTACTTGCTCTGCCGTGTGACCCATTCCCATATAATATTGCGGAGCCGTTTCTGCTAGTTTAATATTGGGACGGACAACATGACCCATCATTGGGATCATACTCATCGATTCAGCCCCGCCAGCGATGGCTGTATCGGTGTGGCCAAGCATGATTCCTTGTGCGGCATAAGCGATTGCCTGTAATCCTGAAGAACAAAAACGATTGACTGTGATGGCAGGAACAGTATAGGGAAGTCCTGCTAATGCCCCGATATTGCGGGCCATATTGTTGCCTTGCTCAGCCTCAGGCATGGCACAGCCAATGATTAAGTCATCAATATTTCCTTCATAGTTTCCAGCACGCTTTAATGTCTCTTTTACCACCAATGCCCCCAAATCATCGGGGCGAACATGGGCAAGCGACCCTTTCTTTGCTTTTCCAACCGGGGTTCTCGCTCCGGCAACGATTACCGCTTCTCTCATGTAAGTTCCCTCACTTTCTTTCAAAATAGAAAAATATTATCTTAGGGTCTGACCCCTTATCTTAGTTTCTTAATGGTTTGCCTTTCACAAGCATATGCTGCATGCGCTGTTGTGATTTTGGCTCTGCAATGAGGCTTAAGAATGCCTGCCGTTCGAGATCCAATAAATATTGCTCATCTACTTCTGTACCAAACGGCACCCTGCCCCCAGCAATAACATAGGCAATTTTCTTAGCAATTTTTAAATCATGCTCTGAAATATAACCAGATAAACGCATCGCTTCAGCACCGAGTAATAGGGTGGCATACCCTGTTTCACCAACGACTGGAACTTTACGGCGCACCTTCGGCTTGTAGCCACTTTCATGTAGCGCTAGAACAGCCTGCTTTGCATCATAGAGCAGATGATCGTTATTAAAGCTGATGCCATCAGACTTACTTAGGAAATTGTTTTCCCTTGCTTCCTCTGCGGAAGTGGAAACTTTTGCGGTAGCAATCGTTTCAAACACTTTATTGGCGATCGTTTGGAGGTCAAACGGAACCCCGTTTGGAAGGTTTTCTAAGTGCTTCATATATAGCTCTTTGTTTCCGCCGCCGCCTGGAAGTAAGCCGACACCAACTTCAACGAGACCCATATACGTTTCGGCTGAAGCTTGAATATGTGCAGCAGGCAAACAAACCTCTGCCCCGCCGCCAAGCGTCATGCCGAATGGAGCAGCGACCATTGGCTTCGAACTGTATTTGACTTTCAGCAAAGCACTATGAAGGTGACGGACAATCATATCAAGTTCATAAATATTATCATCCTGTACTTCCATGAGCATCATCGCCAAATTGGCACCAACACAGAAATTCTTTCCTTGGTTGCCGATGACAAGCCCCTTATAGTTCTTCTCCACCTCTTCAACTGCATAGTTGATCATTTGTACAATATCAAGACCAATCGCATTGTTAGGAGAATGGAATTCTAACAGCGCAACGCCATCACCGATATCAATCAAACTTGCTCCGCTATTCTTTTTAATGACACCCTTTTGTTTCTTGATCTTCTTAAGATCGAGGGCCTTCGGGTTGAATTCTACTAATCGATATTGACCGTTATCATAATAGAACCTTTCACCATTTTCTTCTAAATAGAAAGATGAATGTCCTTTTTCCAACATTTCTGTAACCCAAGCTGGAACTTCTAGACCGGCTTCCTTCATTTTCTGGACAGACTTTTCGACGCCAATCGCATCCCATGTTTCAAATGGACCTGTTTCCCAGCCGAAGCCCCATTTCATTGCACGGTCGATGGAAACGATATCGTCTGCAATTTCGCCTAATAACTGGGCGGAGTATATAAATGACTGCGCCATCGTATTCCATAAGAATTGTCCAGCCCGGTCATTCGCGTATACAAGCGCTTTCAATTTATTGGCTGTGCCCTTTTCCTGCTTTGCTAACTCAACCGCAGGTGTGGACAGCTTTTTACGCGGACCATATTCTAATGTATTTGGATCAAGTTCAAGGATGTCCTTTCCTCTTTTCAAAAAGAATCCTTGACCGGATTTGCTGCCAAGCCAGCCTTTTTCCACCATCGTTTTCAAAAAGGCTGGGATTTCGAATACTTCTTTTTCTTTGCCTTCGACTTTTTCATAAACGTTATTAGCGACATGATAGAAAGTATCTAAGCCAACTACATCAAGTGTGCGGAAGGTAGCACTTTTTGCGCGGCCAATCAGTGGTCCAGTGATTGAATCGACTTCGCCGACACTAAGGCCCGCCTTTAGCATTTCCTGAACAGTTACAAGAAGTCCGTAAGTTCCAATCCGGTTCGCAATAAAGTTTGGTGTATCCTTTGCAACCACCACACCTTTTCCTAAAACATCTTCACCAAAAGTTTTCATGAATGAAAGGACTTCTGGAGACGTATATTGAGTAGGAATCACTTCAAGCAATTTCAAATAGCGTGGCGGGTTAAAAAAGTGGGTACCAAGGAAATGCTTTTGGAAATCTTCGGAACGACCTTCGACCATCGCTTCTACTGAAATTCCTGAGGTATTCGAGCTAATAATACTGCCCGGTTTCCGGTATTGGTCAACTTTTTCAAAAACTTGTTTCTTGACGTTAAGGTTTTCAACGACCACTTCAATGACCCAGTCAACATCCTTCAGTTTGAATAGATCGTCTTCAAGATTGCCTGCTTCAATTAAGGCTAAATTCTTTTTCACTGCCAGTGGGGCAGGCTTTTGCTTCAATAATTTTTGGATGGAAGTTGCACTAATTCGATTACGGACTTGTTTATCTTGTAATGTCAGTCCTTTTGCCTCTTCTTCTTTAGTAAGTTCACGTGGCACGATATCTAATAATAATGTTGGGATGCCGATATTTGCGAGATGGGCAGCAATTCCAGACCCCATCACACCAGATCCTAGGACAGCTGCTTTTTTAATTACTTGGTTCAACATTGTCTCCCCCTTCAATCTTTGAATGAATACTCATTCATTTTTTAGTCAAAAAAAATTCACATTTGAATGAGTCTTGTTACTACTTACTATAGAATATTTTGAAAATTTGTGCAATCATTAAACGCGGATTTTTGGATTTTTTTTGAAAAATAAATTTTTAAATATTTTCACCTAAAAGGGCATCCTATTATCTGAGGTGATAACGATGGCGAAAATGAAAAAAGACCCTTCCAAAGCTGGGGTAAGTGCGGCAAGTGTGAAAGGCAATGGCGGGCCAGGCAATGAAGAGGCTCATCTTGATAAAAAGAACAGCCAGAATAATCAATATAAGCGCTAAGGAAAGCAGGCTGATTGTTTCAGCCTGTTTCTCTTTTTGCATAAAAGTTCCTGTTTGAGAGACCATAAAGTCGTAAAGATTACATGAATTAGGAGGGTTATTATGCAGCAACAAAATATGAATATGCCCAATATGAATATGCAAAATCAACAAGCAACCATGCAACAGCCTCCCGGAGTCGTGTCAACAAAGGATGCTCTTTATTTATCAGATATGATGTCTTGGAACCTGCTTTCTGCAAAGAAAGCGCACTTTTTTGCTGGGCAGTGTCAGGACCCTGAAATCAAAGCGGAAGCTGAAAAAGTGGCCCAAATGCATCAGCGCCATTATCAACAGATTCTAGGTCACTTAGGTCAGCATGCCAGCCAGCAGCAGCCATTAAATAATATGCAATAACGAAAAGCGGAAGCGACCGTTTAGCGGCGTTTGGCCTGGAGCGCTCCAACTGAGATAAAGGAAAATAGAAAAGCGGAAGCGCCTTGCTCAGGGGCTTATGACCCCGAGCCCCTAGGCGCTGGAGCTAGACAACAATAAATAAGGAGGAAAGTTGAAATGAATCAACAACAAAAGATTCAAAACCCTGAAACACAAGTACCGAAGACCCCGCAAATGAATGACCGTGATTTTATCAATGATTTATTGACAACAGAGAAATACATGACAAGTGCTTATAGTATGGCCTTGCATGAAGCAAGCCATGAAGGTTTGTATCAGGATATTATGCAGATTTTTTCGGAGACACAACAATGCCAGCGCAATCTTTATGACCTGATGTTTAAAAAGGGCTGGTATGCCATCGAGGCTGCGGACCAGCAAAAACTGCAGCAATCCTATCAGCAGTTTCAAGGATATACGAACCAATTGCCATCTAGCGGTACACTTCAATAACAGCAAAAACCGGAGGCATCAACTGCTTCCGGTTTTTGTTTGTAATTTATTTTTGAGAAGAGGAACGATGCTGTTCATTCATGACTTTAATTTCATTTATAATCTGCTTCATTTCTTCTTTCGCATCCGGGTAAAGACCATTCCAATGCTTAGCTAAAGCAGGCATTGATTTGGCAATATGGGTGTACAATGCCCACATCTTTACCTTCTCCCTCGTATCACCGGTAGCTTCGCCCACCAATAGTTCGCTATATTTTTCAAGCAAAGCTTCGAACTGCTTCACAAATGTTTTCTCCATCCTGACACCTTCTGTCTTTAGCAATATGGGTACATGGGCAGGTTTTGCAGCGCTTACCTGCTGGCAGTTGGTATGTAAAACAACAGGTCTTTCTTACTCTTACCTCAGTATCCCATTCTTGCAAATACGTTTTTTCATCAAAGTACTTTGGCAGTGGATTTAAGTTGTAGCGGCCAAACAACATACCTTCCGCTCCGGAAATTAAGTAACGGAAATCCTCTGCAGCCTGATCATAATCTATTAGCTCGGTTTCATAGAGCCAAAATAGGTAGACCGCAATATTTTCCCACAGGATTAGCTTCGATATTCCGACGTTTTTTTCCAATTGAGAGATGAGTGGATAAACATTATTCGCAAACAGATCTCTAAAACCTTCTGAACGCCATTCAGCGCGGTCGCTTCCATCCCAGTCCTGTAGGTCCGTATCCTGTAAAGAAATCCCCGGTAGCCAATCTTTCCCCTGTATAGCTGTTTCCATTTTTATATTATCCAATGATACATTGAGCTTTTTATTCAAAGCAGTCATTGCATAAAGTGACATCACGGCCAAAAAGGCATATCGTTTGATAAAAATGGAAGCAGCTATTTTTTCAGAAGGGGCCCCTATCGCATCGGATAAATTTTTCAAAAAATCCTTGAGATACGTTTCATCTAAGAGATCAGCCACATTGAAAGTGTCCTCTAAGTTTGGATTAAATCGGTATTTTTCCAATTGAGTGTCTACGAATAATTTATCCATTGACCGCTACCGCCTTCTCAAGGATACATCTGCCCTTTCCATAAGGAATACAGAGCGGAGTCCCAAATAGTGGATCCACCGTTACCTCACAGTCCATGCCAAACACATTTTTAACAAGGCTGCGGTTGATAACGTATTCTGGTTTCCCTTGGTCATATACCTTCTGATCTTTAATAGCCACGATATTATGGGCATAACGGCAAGCTAGATTAAGATCATGAAGCACCATGACAACCGTCCGTTTTTTCGTTTCATTTAGCTCAAACAGCAAATCGAGGATTTCGATTTGGTGGGTCATATCCAGGTAGGTTGTTGGTTCGTCAAGGAGGATAATATCCGTATCTTGAGCCAGCGTCATCGCAATCCAGGCCCGCTGTCTTTGTCCGCCTGAAAGCGAATCAACGGTCCTTTCTTTTAAGTCCTCTAATCGAGTGGCCTTAAGGGCATCATTAACTTTTTTCTCATCTTCCTCAGACCACTGTTTTAACCACGTTTGGTGTGGATAGCGCCCTTGTTTAACGAGTTGAAGGACCGTTAATCCTTCCGGTGCTGAAGGCGATTGAGGTAAAATCGCCATTTTTTTAGCAATGTCCTTTGTGGATAGCTTGGCAATCGCATTCCCTTCAAGCAAAACAGCACCAGATTTGGGCTTCAAGAGACGAGCGATTGAACGAAGCAACGTTGATTTTCCGCAGCCATTTCCACCAATAAATACGGTGATTTCACCCTTAGGAATCTTCAAATCTAATTCATCAATAATGAGTATATCCCCATAGGAAAGTGATAAATTCTTCGTTTCAATCGCATTCATCATCTGACAGCTCCTTTTATGAATTTCTCGTTTTAAAAAGCAGGTAAATAAAGTACGGTGCACCGATACCAGCAGTGAACACGCCCGCTGGCACTTCTAATGGTGAAAACAGGGTTCTGCCAATTAAATCGGCGACCATGACAAGAATGCCGCCAATTAATGCACTCGCAGGAAGCAATGCTCCAAACGAGGAACCGACTAATCTTCTCGCCATATGCGGGGCCATTAAGCCAACAAAGCCGATCCCGCCGGCAAAGGCAACCGAACCACCAATTAAGGCGGTACTAATCATTAATAAGAGAAACCGTTGTTTTTGCACCTTGCTGCCTAAACCTGTTGCCACCTCATCACCGAGCTCTTGGATATTAATTGTCCGGGCCAAAGCCAATGCAATAATCACGAAGATAACCGTCCATGGAACAAGAATGGCTACATTTTTCCAATTGGAACCGTAAACGGTTCCGGTAATCCAGATATTCGCTTGGCTTGCCTGATAAATCGGACCCATGACCATCGTTAAAGTGGTGATGGCTTGCATTAAAGCAGAGATCCCAATCCCAATCAACACCAGCCTGACTGGTGACACACCATTTTTCCAAGCAAGGAAATAAACTAAAAAACCTATCACTGTTGCACCGATAAAAGCTGCTAAGGGCAGCCAAGCAATACTAACAGTTAAAGAATGATTCTTATCACTAAACATTGCTAAAAAACTAACAACGGCAGCTGCCGCTCCACCGGTAATTCCTAATACATCTGGAGAAGCAAGTGGATTGCGGATCATTCCTTGTAATATGCCGCCTGCAACCGCTAAAGAGATTCCAACCATTAAAGCGACAATAATTCTTGGGAGGCGAAAGGATGTAATAATAAGCTTTTCCATCTCAGGACCGCCGCCGAATAATACACTTACAACAGTAAGCGGGTTAATTTTCATTTCCCCGCTTCCCGTACTAACGACAAAAACAAGGAAAGCAACGATGAGAAGAATTGTGAAAGTTACGGTTGCTTTTCGATCCATTAAAAAAGACAGTTTGCCATTAAAAAGGCGGAAATTTTTATATTTACTCATCGTCCATTGAACCCCTTTCTTGCAATGTAAATAAAGAATGGAGTTCCAATGATGGCTGTCATGACACCAACAGGCACCTCAGACGGCATGAACATGTATCTTGCAGCAATATCAGCCGCGAGTAAGAGAATCGCCCCTAACACACCTGAAAATGGGATGACCCAGCGATGATCGATTCCTACAATTGATCGGGTAATGTGAGGAACAACAATTCCTACAAAACCAATTGGACCAGCGACAGCGACAGATCCGCCTGCTAATAAAATAACAATGATACCAATTACGATTTTGAGAAGTCCGGTGTTTAAACCAAGACCCTTGGCCACATCTTCCCCCATGGACAGGATATTCATTTTTCCAGCAATGAACACGGCTCCAATCCATCCAATTCCAATATAGGGTAACACAGAAACAAGCGTTTCTAATTTCCGGCCCTGGACAGAGCCAGCAAGCCAAAACAACACCTGATCAAGCATGACTTCATCTAACACGAGCAACCCTTGAGTAAAAGAGGCAAACATTGCTGACATTGCCGCCCCAGCTAATGTAAGTTTCATAGGTGTTAATCCTTCACGGCCAGCTGAACCGATTGTGTAAACACTTATGGCTGCAATGGCAGCTCCTATAAAAGCCAGAACACTAAATGCTTGTAAACTATTCACGGAAAACACAGTCATCGCAACGACAACCGCAAATCCGCCGCCTGCATTTATCCCAAATATACCAGGGGACGCGAGTGGATTCTTCGTTAAAGTTTGCATCAGGACACCGGCAATGGCCAGGCTAGCCCCGACAGCGGAAGCGATTAACGCTCTTGGCAGCCTTACGGTTTGAATTATGATATGTTCATTGGATCCGTTATTATTGGTAAATGCATCAACTGCTGTTTGCCAGCTGGTATCGGTGTACCCAAATATGATACTGGCGCACATGGCTAACACCATCACCACAACAGCAATTAGGAATCCAATCCATTTTAATGCAGTACTTTTTAAGAGCATCTGATGGTAACCTTTCTACCTTATTATTTAATTTAAGTCTATCTCCAATTGATAATGATTGTCAATGACTTTGAAAATCATTTTCATTTAAAAAGATTCATGTGTTCACAAAAAAAGTTAGTGATTTTGAAAATCATTTTCAATTAAAGCGTTGACATAGGGGTACCACTCATTTTATGATTAAGTTGTCATTGAAAATGATTATCATTAACAATTAGCTAAGGGGGCTACATAAACAATGAAGGCAATCAAGACAATACTTACTCTTTTCTCTGTCATGACCCTTTTCTTATTAGCGGCGTGCGGCAGCAATGAGGAAAAAACGAGTGATGAAACGAAAACTACTGCAGCAAAATCTTATACAGTAGAGCATGCGATGGGATCGACTACAATTAAAGGTACTCCGAAAAAAGTCGTCATTCTTACAAACGAAGGAACGGAAGCACTGCTTGCTTTAGGTGTGAAACCCGTGGGTGCTGTTCAGTCTTGGCTGGGAGATCCATGGTACGATCATATAAAAAACGATATGGACGGCGTAGCGGTTGTTGGGGTTGAAAGTGAAGTGAACGTAGAGAAGGTTGCTTCATTGAAACCTGATTTAATTATCGGTAACAAGCTTCGTCACGAAAAGATATATGACCAATTAAGCGCCATTGCTCCGACAGTATTTTCCGAAACACTTAGAGGAGATTGGCAAGATAACTTTAAATTATATGCAAAAGCTCTGAACCTTGAAGAAAAGGGCAACCAAGTTTTAAGTGATTTTGATAAACACATTGCAGATTTAAAAGGTAAACTCGGTGACAAAGTTAATCAACAGGTTTCAGTTGTTCGCTTTATGGCTGGTAAATCCCGTATTTACTACACCGATTCTTTTTCAGGTGTGATTTTCGATAAATTAGGATTCAAGCGTGCTGCCCAGCAGGAAGCACTGTTTACTCCAGATAATAAACTTGGTTTACTGGCTGTAGAAGTTGGCAAGGAAGTTATTCCTAAAATGGATGGAGACCTTCTCTTCTACTTCACCTATGCGCCACAAGGTGATCAAGCAGCCTTAGATACGGCAAAAGAATGGACAAACGATCCACTTTGGAAAAATTTAAATGCGGTCAAGAGCGGCCATGTATATGAAGTCAGTGACGCAACATGGAACACTGCCGGCGGCGTACTCGCAGCCAATATCATGCTCGATGACCTTGAGAAAATCTTACTTAAGAAATAAGTTATTTTTATAAAAAACCTCCCAGTTTTTTATAGTTGAAAAGAGCAAGGCTTGCCATGGCCTTGCTCTTTTTGTTTTGTTTTTTAGATTTGGGATGAGAGGGATTCCGCCGATTTTCTGGATTATTCCGCCGAACTAATCTGGAATTCCGCCAACTCGA
>NZ_JBALSN010000225.1:0-2373 GCF_036966985.1 Neobacillus drentensis
TATATATCGCTGAGCCTAATCGCCTATGGTACAGGAATATTTGAAATTATTTTAACAACGTTTATTGTAAATATTCGTCATTTCCTAATGAGTACATCCCTGAATGAAAAGGTTGAAGAGGACCATCTACTTAATAAGTTAATTTATTCATTTGGGATAACGGATGAAACATTTTCAGTGGTTGCTACAAAAGAGGGACCGGCGGCAACTGGTTTTTTATTCGGCGTTATTTCGGTATCATATTCTAGTTGGGTGGTTTTTTCTGGACTAGGTCATTTGATTGGGGCCAACCTGCCTCAAACCCTGCAGGACAGCATGGGGGTCGCGCTTTATGCCATGTTTATCGGACTTCTAGTCCCATCCATGAAAAAAAGTGTGAAGGTAGTATTTCTGGCGGTACTTGGCGCGATATTTAATTCGATTTTTACCATTGGAAACCTCATGGCTCAAGGCTGGGCCATTGTTACCGCAACCCTTTTATCAGCCATCATTATCGAATCGGTTGAAGTAATTAAAAGGAATCGGAGTGTAAGACATGAAAACTGAAATCGTTTGGATGATTCTTGGAATGGGTTTGGTTACATATATTCCACGTATGATGCCTTTTGTTTTATTTAAAGGAAAAGAACTGCCTCCCTTTATTCAGGGAGTATTAAAAAATGTTCCGTATGCCACACTGGGGGCACTAATTTTCCCTGCAATAATTTTTATCCAAAGGGATGATATCTGGTATGGGGTATTAGGTGCCGCTGCTGCTTTTATTGCAGCTTTTTTAGGGGCTAATGTTATTGTAGTAGTGCTTGGTTCTATCGCTGTCCTATCCTTATATTCGTATCTTATGTAAGTCGGTATTTAATACCGGCTTTTTTATTGTTTATGCTTAAGCACGGAGGCACCTGCATTTTAATTGTTCTAATTTGTCCTTTTTTAACTAAACTAAGTATAGAGAGTTTGTACACAAAGGGGGACAAATCATGGCGAGAAAAATGGGAGTCTATGCGGTTGTGGGCTACATTCTATATGGATTGTTTTTTTATTGGTATTTATTTTATTTTGCTGACTCAAGCCTTCCTTTCGAATATGAAGGATCGAAGGCTGACCCGGCAACCTTTTTGAATGGCAGGGAACTTATGCTGAGTGAGGAGTACTCTAAAATAAGAAATTTATTATTTTTCTTATCTACACCCTTAGAATGGCTTATTTACTTCTTAATATTATTATTCGGCTTATCTAAAGCAATCAAGAATTGGGCTGAAAACTCCTCTAGGTATAAATTGCTCCAAACAGCCATTTATCTGATATGGCTATCTGTTTTCGCTTATTTGGCGACATTTCCATTAAGCTATATTAGTTTAAAATTATCAAAAACGTATAATATTTCGACCCAGTCGTTTGCTTCCTGGATGAAAGATGAGTTAATAGATTTTTGGATTAATTATGGGACGTGGCTGATCATTGTTCCGGTATTATACTGGTTGATGAAGAAAAGTCAGAAACGCTGGTGGCTGTATGGATGGCTTTTATCCATTCCATTTACATTATTTATGATGTTTCTCCAGCCAGTTGTGATTGATCCGTTATATAATGACTTTTATCCTTTAAAAAATAAAGCATTGGAAACAAAAATCTTGACCCTGGCTGAAAAGGCTCAAATTCCAGCTACTCATGTATTTGAAGTGAATAAGTCAGAAGAAACGAATGCTTTAAATGCCTATGTTACGGGGATTGGTTCTAATGCTCGGATTGTCCTGTGGGATACTACCTTAAATAAACTATCGGATAATCAAATCTTATTTATAATGGCTCATGAAATGTGCCATTATGTTGAAAAACATATTTATTTTGGAATAGCTGGCTACTTGCTGATATCACTGCTCGGTTTGTATTTGACCTATAGGATTATGAATTGGGCAACAAGACGATGGGGCAACGAATTGAAAATCTCAGATGTAAGAGATATCCGTTCACTGCCATTATTTTTTATGATTCTTTCGATGCTTCTGTTTGCTGCCAGTCCGTTTACTAATTTTACTTCCCGTTATCAGGAAACTCGCGCTGACAAATACGCGATTGAAATGACCAAAAATCCAGAAGCAGCGATTACATCTTTTCAGGAATTAACTCGTTCTGGTTTAAGTCAAGTAAATCCACCGTTATTAGTAAAAATCTTCAGGTATACCCATCCTTCCATGCTTGACCGGATATCGACGCTTGAAGAGTACGAATTAAAGCATAGAAATAAATAGATACAAATCAAAAAAGGGCTAAGACATCGTTAGATGTCTGCAGCCCTTTTTGTTGGCGAAAAATAAAAAAGCCGTCAGTCATGACGGCAGTTAAAAGTAATTACGTTCCAAACTTTTTGTTAATTTC
>NZ_JBALSN010000225.1:2414-6304 GCF_036966985.1 Neobacillus drentensis
AATGGCCACATCGATTTTTTGCAGTAGTTTTTCTCTTTCAACTGTTAGCTGAATTTCGGACAGCAGCATGTCGATGTATAAATCCTGGACAAAGTTCTCTTTCAAGCGATTGCGTTTCATGGCACCAAGTTTCATTAATTCCGTGTATGATTTTTCATTCATGAAAATCACCTCTGATACTTTTTAAAATTATATGGGTTTTTTTGAAGAATATCTCAGTTTTTATAATTTTCAGATAAATATTTATTTAGCCTAAATTTTGTGAATAATTTAGGAACAGTTCAGAAAAGTAAGGGAATAAAAAACAAGAAGTGTTAAGATATGATGGATAAGATGAAAAAGGAGTTGAATGGATTGAAGCAAATCGAGATCGAAGATTATGAAATCAATTCACGTACGATGTTTGTAGAACCGGTGGTATATGGTAGTAAAATTTACTCACGTGTAGTGGAAGTAGAAGATGAATTCTTGTTACCCTTTAAGCCCTTGGATCTAATTAAAAAAAGTTGCAATTATTATGGTGTCGATTACGAAAGCAGGAAAAGAGGAACACGGCAACTAATTGGTTATTTCCGAAAACTCTCAATCATCATTGAACCAACTTACCACATCTATTTTTTCCCTACAGTTTCGCCGCTTAAACCTGAGTGTATTTGGATAGCATTTGAACATGTGGAATGTTATCGCCGCGTAGCCGCACAAAAGACAATGATCACTTTCCGTAACAAACAATCACATTTATTTCCAGTTCCAGTAAGTACAATAGAAGTACAGATGTTAAGAACTTCATTATTAAAAACAAAGCTCATGCAAAGAATAGAAAGTAATGGGAGAAAGTTCTTTAATAAGGCAAATGGACCCCAGTTGATAAATGCATCGGAAAGCTCCCTAGAATACGATGCCTATTCGAAGGATCCAAAGTAAGGTTGCTTATTTCTAACAATTAACGGGACAGATGTTTTTTTAATAAATAGGCCTCCATTATTTCTTGGACCTTATTGCGTATCCTTGGGTTAAAGTAATTATGGTTTTCTTCGTAGCCTTTATAGATAAACCTGTATAAAGTAAAAGCATCGTCCCGTTTTGTTTCAATTACCTGAAGTTTATTTTTTTTCATATAATGTTTTACTTCCGCCAATTCCTTCTGGATTTCCTTCATCGTTTCCTCAATCAAATCTAAATAGGGTTGTTTTAATTTAAAAGGGCTTTTTTCGACAACGGTTAAATCCCGGTTTAAGATAATTAGAACCATTGGCAAATACATTGCCTTCTCCATTATGTCTCGATCATCTTCGGGGATTCTGGTCATTTTTTTCAGTCACACCTTTCGTTATAATAGGAACAAATGTTCCTCCTTATTTTACAAAAAAGGAACATTAAAAGCAATAGGACTTAACATAAACAAAACTCGTCATTTGGCGAGCTTTTTTTATTGAAATAATCTGTTGTTATATGAGAAAGTTTTTATTAATAGAAGGATATCTGATAGGGGAAAATGAATTAAATGAAGAAACCCCTAAAGAGAAAAAACGGTCATATAACTAGGAGCATAAAAAACATGGATGAATAGGTGATAATCAATGAGATCTGATAAACATCAAGTGAAGAAAAAGAGACGATGGCCATCCGTTTTACTAGTATTCTTACTGCTAATTGGGGCAGTAGCGGGCTATGCTTATTATCAATACAAGCAAGGAGTTAACCAATCACTAAAAAAAATTGATAAAAAGGCATCAAATATTGTCTATACTTTCGAAGGGCAAAAGGATCAGTATGGGGGGACGAATATCCTTTTGCTTGGAAGTGATGCAAGAGGGAAAGAAAAGTCTCGCGCAGATACAATCATGATTGTTCATTATAATGAAGACAAAGGAACCTTTAAATTAACTTCAATTATGAGGGACAGTTACCTCGAGCTTCCGGGACATGGTAAACATAAGGTTAATTCAGCATTTGCGCGCGGTGGACCAGAATTAATGAGGCAAACGATTAAGCAAAATTTTGATATTGACCTTCAATACTATGTCATTGTCGATTTTCAAGGCTTTGTGCAACTTATCGATGAAGCATTCCCTAATGGGGTAGAGATCGATGTAGAGAAAAAAATGTCAAAAAATATTGATGTAACTTTAGAGCCAGGTCTGCAAAAATTAAATGGAGAGGAAATGCTTGGTTATGTCCGCTACCGTCATGATGCTATTGGGGATTTTGGAAGGGTAGAACGTCAACAAAAGGCGGTTAAGGCCATCGGGGATCAATTGATGGGACTGCAAACGATACCCAAGCTCCCTAAACTTATTGGGGTAGTGACTCCTTACGTGAATACAAATATGAAAACTTCAGACATAACATTTATGGCGAAGGATTTCTTTTCAAATGATCGTGGAAATATTGATACGTTACGAATTCCTGTTGAAAATAGCTATTCGGATGCTCGTATAGCTGGGGAAGGTGCCGTATTAGATATCAATGTTGAAAAAAATAAAGAGGCACTTCATCAATTTATCACAAAGTAATCATTGGTACTGCTAATTCGTAAAAAAATGAGGAGAAATAGGATGGACATTGAATCATTAAAAGCATGGTTTACGCTTGAACATATAATGAGTCTAATTCGTGAATATCGAACCCTTGGCCCCATACCTGGCATAATGCTTATTGTCATTGAAGCTTTTTTGCCATTTCTCCCATTGTTTTTATTTGTAATGGCTAATGCCAGTGCTTTTGGACTCTGGTTAGGATTTTTATATTCATGGCTCGGAGCCTGTATTGGGGCCATACTCGTATTTTTACTAGTCAGAAGGTATGGGCAGCAAAAGTTATTATCTTTTTTGCCAAAGCACCCGCAGGTTCGTAAATTGATGGATTGGCTGGATCGTCATGGATTCGGCCCCCTCTTTTTATTGCTATGTTTTCCATTTACCCCCTCAGCTGTAGTGAACATAGTTGCAGGTCTTTCTAAAATTCGCCTTGCCCAATACATGTTAGCTGTGTGTATCGGGAAGATGGTGATGATATTCACAATTAGTTTTGTGGGCTATGATATCCAGTCATTGCTGACGAAGCCTCTTCGGACTGTTGTAGTATTGCTTATTATATTCATTCTTTGGATTGTTGGTAAAAGAATTGAAGGCCGAATGAATAAGAGCACGGAAACTGACCATAATGGTGAAATAGATAGAAACTATAAGCAGGAGAAACGGAGGAGCGTTAATGAAGATTGAATGGAAAAAGGAAGGCATGGAGTGGGCTAAGGCTTTTGCGATTGGAATCATTATTTTTGCTTTTATTCGTACATTTTTCTTTTCAAATTATGTTGTCGAAGGCGAATCAATGATGCCAACGCTCCAGGATGGAAATAAGCTGGTAGTTAATAAGCTTGGTTATCAAGTGGGGGAATTGAATCGATTCGATGTGATTGTTTTTCATGCCAATGAAAAAGAGGATTTTGTAAAACGGATCATCGGCCTGCCAGGAGACAAGATTGAATATCGAGATGACCTATTGTATATTAATGGGCATAAGTATGATGAACCATTTTTAAATGTGTACAAACAAAAATCACCTGGAATAAGGATTACTGGTGATTTCAGTTTAAAAGAAATTACCGGTGAAAATACTGTCCCTGACGGAAAGTTATTTGTCCTTGGTGATAATCGATTAGGAAGTTGGGACAGCCGACAATTCGGTTTTATTTCAGCCAGTCAAGTCGTAGGTAAAGTCGATTTACGCTACTGGCCCTTAAATGAAATGGACGTCCATTTTTAAATATTGAGATGAAGGCACTTACACGATGAAAAATCGTGTTTTTTTTTGTCTTGGCATGTTTAAGCATTATTGATATTAGCACAATGTTGATTGGAGTGGAAGGTGCGAGACTCCTGCGGGAG
>NZ_JBALSN010000225.1:6340-21499 GCF_036966985.1 Neobacillus drentensis
AGGCTCCCCGGCACGCCCGCGAACCGCTCGCACCTGGAGCGGAAATCAACTTCCTGTTATGAAACCGTATAATTTACCAATTATGGCTTGAATCTGTACATGGGTATTCCAAACGTTTGTGCTTATTTTGTGATAGAATGGGAGATATAAAGTTTAAGAGTGGTTGTGGAAAGCGAGGTTTTTACATGTCATTAAGAATGGTAATCGGGCGTTCAGGAAGCGGCAAAACAGCTATGTTCATAGAAGAAATAAAGGAGCGGCTTTTGGAAAAGCCAGAAGGTACACCGATCATTTACATTGTTCCTGAACAGATGACTTTTTTATCTGAATATCGCTTGGCAACAGACCCGGCAATCGGCGGAATGATCCGCGCTCAAGTATATAGTTTTTCACGACTAGCGTGGCGGATCTTGCAAGAAACAGGCGGGATTAGCCGAATCCATTTAAGCAGTGTAGGGATGAGCATGCTCATTCGCAAAATTATTGAAGAGCAAAAGGAACAGCTAGGACTTTTTCAGCGTGCTGCCGATAAGACTGGATTTATCAAACAGCTTGAGCAAATGATCACTGAATTTAAACGATATTGTATAAGACCAGAGGAGTTAATTCAGAGCGCATTCCAATCTAATGGTGATGCAACAGCGGCCAATGCATTAAATGATAAAATCAAAGATTTAGAAATTATTTATAAAAAGTTTGAGGATGAAATTTTTGGTAAATATATCGATTCAGAGGATTACTTTACACTCCTAGCGGAGAAAGTGTCCCATTCAACCTATTTAAAAGATGCAGAAATATATATTGATGGTTTTGATAGTTTTTCACCACAGGAATATCGGGTATTGGTGGAATTAATGAAACATTGCCAAACTGTTTCAATTGCACTAACGACCGATCACTTATCTTTTGGGTCGTCTCCTGATGAACTTGATTTGTTCCGTTTGGCTGGTGGAACATGCTTTTCCATTTATGACATAGCTAAAGCAAATGGGATCAAGATGGAATCGTCAGTCATTTTAAAAGAGCAAAAAAAATGGACTGAGCCATCATTGCGTCATCTGGAAGAAAAATTTGATACGCGGCCAGTAGTACCGTATTTGAATAAGTCCCAAATTAATATTTGCCAAGCAGTAAATCGTAGAGCCGAGATTGAAGGGATTGCCAGAGAGATTCGTGATTTTGTCAGAACAAAGGGTTTCAGGTACCGGGATATCGCATTGTTAATCAGAAATGGGGGGGACTACCATGAGATTGTTGAACCAGTTTTCAACGATTATCAAATTCCCTATTTTATTGACCAAAAAAGGACGATGCTTAACCATCCTTTAATTGAATTAATCCGATCCAGTCTTGAGGTGATAAATTCTTACTGGCGCTATGAACCGGTATTTAGAGTGATAAAGACAGAATTATTATTCCCCCTTCAGGAAAATACCACTAAAATGCGCGAGAGAATGGACAAACTAGAAAATTATTGTCTAGCACACGGAATAAACGGAAGTAAATGGACGAAAAAAGATCGTTGGAGCTATCGACGCATTAGAGGGCTGGAATTAGAGGTTAACTCGCAAACCGATGCAGAAAAAGAGATGGAACAAGAGTTAAATGAATTAAAACTGATGATTACAGCGCCGTTATTACGTCTATCAAGAAGATTGAAAAAAGCCGATTCAGGACGAAAACTCTGCGAAGCCATCTATTTACTGCTAGAAGAATTGGATGTCCCAGCCAAGCTTGAAAAGTGGAAGGCAGATGCTGAGGAAAAGGGTAATCTGGTAAAAATGCGTGAGCACGAACAAGTCTGGAATGCTGTCATCGATCTTCTCGATCAATATGTTGAAATACTCGGGGATGAGCCAGTCCCATTAAAGGCATTCACGGCGGTGTTAGAGTCAGGTTTTGAATCCTTACATTTTTCACTTATTCCACCTGCACTTGACCAGGTTTTGGTTGGGGATTTAGAAAAATCAAGGCTGAATGAAATAAAAATTGTCTTTGTGGTGGGTGTCACTGAAGGAATATTGCCTGCAAAAATATCGGATGAAGGGATCCTCTCGGATGAAGATAGAGAAATGCTTTTGGCAGCTGGGGTCACTATCGCACCAAGCAGCAGGACACGCTTGCTCGATGAAAACTATCTAGCCTATAAAGCTTTTACTGCACCATCTGAAGCCCTTTTTGTGTGTTATCCACTTGCGAATGATGAAGGAAAAGCGCTAATTCCTTCTTCGTATATTAAGAGACTAAAAGATATGTTTCCAGAGGCAAATGAGCTTTTCTACGTTTCAGATCCATCACAAGTTTCGGAACGGAGTCAACTAAGTTTTATTTCAAATTTTACAACTACATTGTCTTACCTCAATTCCCAATTGCAATGGAAAAAACGAGGATACCCTATTTCTGATCTTTGGTGGGATGTTTATAACTACTATCTTGAGAGTTCAGGGAAGGACAAAGCCCAAAAAGTGTTTTCAAGCCTGTTTTATACGAACCCAGCCGTAAAACTTTCTAAAGAGACAGCAGATGAATTATATGGAGAGGCGATTCAAGCTAGTGTTTCCAGAATGGAACTATATAACTCCTGTGCTTTTTCACATTTTGCCGGGCATGGTTTAAAGCTCCGGGATCGTCAAGTATATCGGTTAGAGGCTCCTGATATCGGAGAGTTGTTTCATGCTGCCCTAAAACAGATTGCAGATATTGTTAATGAACAAAACCTTTCTTGGGCTGAGCTTACAAGGAAACAATGTGAAGAGCTTTCGAAAGAAGCTGTCATGACATTAGCCCCTAAACTGCAAAACGAAATATTATTAAGCTCAGAGCGACATCATTATATTAAACGGAAATTGGAACAAATTATTACTCGTGCTTCTGTTGTTTTAAGTGAGCATGCTAAAGTGAGTGGTTTTTCACCGATTGGTTTGGAATTAGGATTTGGACCAAATGGAAAACTGCCTCCATTATCATTCTCACTGAAGAATGGTAAAAGAATGGAGTTAGCTGGTAGAATTGATCGAGTCGATCAGGCAAAGGCGGCAGATGAAAGCGTCTTTTTACGAGTGATTGATTACAAGTCAAGTGAAAAGGATGTCAATTTTAGCGAAGTGTATTATGGCCTTGCGCTGCAAATGTTAACATATCTTGATATTGTCATGACACATTCAAATGAATTGGTAGAGATGAAAGCCAGTCCTGCAGGTGTTCTCTATTTCCACGTTCATAATCCTTTTATCAATACTACCAAAATGCTATCGATCGATGAAATTGAAAAGGAAATGATGAAAAAGTTTAAAATGAATGGATTAATGGTAAGTGATCCAAACGTGATTCAGCTTATGGACAAAACACTCGAATCCGGTGATTCACAAATTATTGCAGCTGGCATAAAAAAAGATGGGAATTTATCTAAAAAGTCAAAAGTTGCCAGTCTATCAGAGTTTGATGACCTGAAAACTTATGTCCGTAAATTATATCTAAAAACAGGTAACGCTATTATTGATGGTCAGATTGATATAGCACCATATAAATTAAAGGATAAAACACCTTGTACATTTTGTTCTTATAAATCTGTTTGTCAATTTGACGAGGCCATTGAGACTAATCAATTCCGTGTTCTCACACCGCACTCGAAAGAAGATGTACTAGAGTTGATTAGGAAGGAGGTTCAAGAATCATGAGTAAGGTTGCTATTCCGCCTAAGCCAGAAGATGTAACATGGACTGATGACCAATGGAAGGCAATAATGGCAAAAGATAGAGACATACTCGTCGCAGCAGCGGCGGGTTCGGGAAAGACGGCTGTTCTTGTGGAAAGAATCATTCAAAAAATTCTTTCAAAGGAAGAACCAATTGATGTAGATGAATTGTTAGTGGTGACCTTTACGAATGCATCGGCAGCTGAGATGCGGCATCGAATAGGGGAGGCGCTAGAAAAAGCTATTGATGCGGACCCAAGTTCACGCCATTTAAGAAAGCAGCTCAGTTTATTAAATAAAGCATCTATTTCAACTCTTCACTCCTTTTGTATGGAAGTCATCCGAAAATATTATTACTTAATCGATGTAGACCCTGGGTTTCGAATTGCTGATGAAACAGAGGCGCAATTAATCCGAGATGAAGTGATGGACGAGTTATTTGAAGAAGAATATGGCCAAAAAGATAATGAAGCCTTTTTTAACCTTGTGGATTCATTCACTAATGACCGCAGCGATGCTGCCTTAATGGATATTGTTCGCTCTATTTACGATTTTGCTAGCTCAAATCCAGAGCCAGATCAATATTTACGGTCAATAATAAATATGTATGATGTCTCATCGATTCAAAATATAGAGGACCTTCCCTTTATACAGGACCTGCTTTTTGATATTGAACTACAATTAGAAGCAGCTAGAGAAATGATAAACCGGGGGCTGGAAGTTACGAAACTGCCAGGAGGACCAGCACCTAGAGCCGAAAATTTTTTAGATGATTTAATGGTAATTGATACTCTTCTACTTGCCAAAAAGGAATCTTGGGAAACACTTTATCAAGCATTAATGACTTGGTCATTTTCACGGGCAAAACAAGTGAAAGGTGATCATTTTGATAAAGAACTAACCGATAAGGCTCAAAAACTTCGCGATAAAGCAAAGAAAAAAATTCAAGATATAAAAGCAGAATTATTCTCTCGAAAACCTGAAAGCTTTTTACGTGATATAGAAGAGATGCGGCCGTTAATAGAAACATTAGTTCATCTTGTGAAGGAATTTTCACAACGGTTTGCAAAGGTGAAAAGAGAAAAAGGACTTGTCGATTATGCAGATTTAGAACATTACTGCCTTGGAATTTTGACTAAAGAAATCTCAACTGAGGGTGAATTTCTTCCATCTGAAGCGGCCCTTGCATACCAAAGGCATTTTAAAGAAGTCTATTGTGATGAATATCAAGACACAAATATGGTGCAGGAAACCATCTTGAAACTTGTGGCGAAGAATGAAGAGCACAATGGAAATATGTTTATGGTCGGAGATGTGAAACAGTCCATTTACCGCTTTCGATTGGCTGAGCCAAACCTTTTCTTAGGCAAGTATACCCGCTTTAAAGTCGACGGAGAGTCAACGGGATTACGTATTGATTTAGCACGAAATTTCCGAAGCAGAAGTGAAGTACTCGATGCTACCAATTATTTATTTAAACAAATTATGGGTGTTAAGGTGGGCGAAATCGAATATGACGAGGCGGCAGAGTTACGTGCTGGTGCACCCTATCCAGAAGATCAGCCCTTTCCAGTTGAACTTCTGCTGATTAATCAAAACGTTGAAGAAAAAGAATCATCAACTGTGACATCTGAAGGTGAAGCAGGGACAGAGGCGGAACTAGAAGAATTTGATGCAGTTGGTCTGGAACAATCTCAACTTGAAGCAAGGGTTATTGCTTCAAAAATTAAGGAATTAGTAGCTGCTGGAGCACCAGTATATAATCCAAAAACAAAATCTACTCGGCCGCTCATGTATCGGGATACAGTTATTCTGCTCCGTTCGATGACATGGGCGCCGCAGATAATTGAAGAATTTAAGCAGCAAGGGATTCCCGTATACGCCAGCCTCTCAACGGGGTACTTTAACGCAACAGAAGTGGCCATTATGATTTCACTTCTGCGTGTTATTGATAATCCATTCCAAGATATCCCTCTTGCCTCTGTATTGCGGTCCCCCATCGTTGGATTGAACGAGGAGGAGCTATCAATCATTCGCATTCAACAAAAGCGAGGTTCATTTTGGGAGGCAGTTACCGCTTTTTGCAAAAGTAAACAAGCTGAAAATACGGCTGCATGCTACGAAAAACTGCGACGCTTTTATGACTTTTTGACAGGATGGCGTTCTATGGCAAGGCAGGGGTCACTTTCGGAATTAATTTGGCAGCTGTACCGCGATACTCAGTTTTATGATTTTGTCGGTGGATTACCAGGAGGAAAGCAACGTCAAGCAAACCTGCGTGCATTATATGATCGAGCACGGCAATATGAACACACTTCTTTCCGTGGTCTGTTCCGGTTCCTACGGTTTATTGAACGAATGATGGAAAGGGGAGATGACCTCGGGGCAGCTAGGGCCCTTGGGGAGCAAGAGGACGTTGTCCGAATTATGACTATTCATAGCAGCAAAGGGCTTGAATTTCCAGTTGTATTCATGGCAGGAATGGCCCGAACCTTTAATATGGCTGATATACGTAAACCATATATGCTTGATAAAGAATATGGATTTGCTTCTAAGTATGTAAATGCAGAAAAAAGAATTTCGTATCCTTCCTTACCACAAATTGCTTTTAAGCGAAAAAAGAAAATGGAAATGCTTGCCGAAGAAATGCGTGTCTTATATGTAGCTATGACAAGGGCTAAGGAAAAACTTTATTTAACCGCAACACTAAAAGACGCTCTCAAAAAAATTGACCAATGGAATGATGTTGCAGCCAATACAGAATGGCTTTTAAAAGATTACGAACGGGCAGCTGCTTCAAGCTATATTGATTGGATTGGTCCGGCCCTTGTTCGCCATCAAAATAGTAAAGAATTAAGAAGTAATGAAACGATAAATCCACTTATACCTGAAGAAATCACAAATCATCCTTCCGTATGGAAAATTTCTTTGCTAAGTGCTGAAGAGGTGAAGCAGATAGAAACAAAAGAAGATATAGAAGAAAATCATCTTCTTGAACGTGTACAAAAAGGTGCACTTGTCGAGACTACGTCACCATTTGCTGAAGAAATTAGGTCCCGCTTAGATTGGGAATATCATTTTTCTAATGCTGCAAGCCATCGTTCGAAACAATCCGTTTCTGAAATAAAGCGCCAAAGGGAAATGGCAGATGAACAAAGTGGGACCGACCTTGTAAACCACTTTAAAAAATCAATCGTAAAACGTCCTAAATTTATGCAGGAAAAGCAATTAAGCCCAGCCGAACGAGGCTCTGCTATGCATATGGTCATGCAGCATGTCGATTTAACAAAAACAGTGAATCAAGAATCACTTCAAGAACAATTAACATGGATGGTTAATAATGAATTATTAACCCCCGAACAAGCTGCAGTAATCGATAAAAATTTGATTATTCAATTTTTTGATTCCAATTTGGGGCGAAGATACTTTAATGCTAAAACAATCAACAGAGAAGTTCCATTTACACTTTCGATGCATGCTCGAGATGTGTATCCTAATTGGAACGAGGAAGATGAAACTGTGTTTGTGCAAGGGATTATTGACTGCATCTTTGAGGATGAAGATGGGCTGGTTTTGGTGGATTATAAGTCAGATCGGATAACTGATCGCTATAAAGGCGGGTTTGACCAAGCAAAGATAATTCTTGAAAACCGCTACAAGATGCAAATTAACTTATATACCAGTGCAATTGAACAAATCTGGAAAAGAAAGGTCCATGAGAGGTATTTGTTTTTCTTTGATGGGGCTTATATTTTGAAGGTTGAGAAGGATTAATTCAATAAAAAATGACATAGACCATCTTGTGGTTTATGTCATTTTTTTAATTATTACCCACAATTGGCTGATCGATTACTTTCGTATCAAGTACATTTGTACCACTTAATCCCGAATTCGTCACGATGAATCCACCGGTATTAAATGCACCTGAGCCTGCATTTGCCTTAGAGGCACTCTTTGGAGAGATATACACCGTATCGCCAAATTGCACAATACCGCCACCTACGTTAACGATTTGGACGGGACCGATAATCGCTGGCATACCAAACATCCTTTTTAGTAAACTTAGTTATATCTTTATGAGTAACTTATGCATTTATTGTTGTCCTTGTTCTCCTTCGTTATCTTCATTTCTAGGACTTGGACTTAAGTGTCGAATATGTTTAATTCTAGCTTCCATGGAAACATGTTGGCTGCTCCCAACGTGCAAGAGTGAAGCTGAAGATATCCCCGTAATATCAATTCGGCCAACCTTAATTAAAGGGTTTGGATTTTGACGGGAGTATGTGAAAGATTCATTAATAGGTAGAAAAGGAATAGGCTCGGAATAGACTGGGTAAGAGGATAAATTCCCTTCATTTCCATAAAACACTTCGACCTCCCTTTGGACCGCGAGTGCTCTAGAAAGACTATTTATAATACAGGAATCCCCTAACTGTACCGTAGAGGAAAAAGAGACGATTTTAATATTAATCGTGTCTACACAAGAGGTTCTCTGCAGCATGTTGTTCACTCCAATGATAGCGGAACAAAAGGACTTATAATTAATGATTCCGCAGGGGTATCAAAAGTAGAGGCTAATTGGATTGTCTCTGTATCGCCTACCATTACTAACGAGGAACTTGACACCCCAGTGATTTTTATGTTTTGGACAAAGAGTTCGCGGTTATAAACTACAAAGTTCATTCTGTATGCATCCCTTTCAGATTATCAGGTAAATTACTAAAAAAAACCATTACCCCATTTTGGATTTCCTTCTTTAATGCTTCAATAATTAAATCATCTGAAGGGGCATCTTCAATCGTGCGATTGTCTGAGGATTTGGTGTTTAAATGATGTTCGATCCTACTCGGAAGCTGTTTAATGATATCTTGTTTTATGAATGCTAAATACTCATCATTTGGTAGAACGTTCAATTCTCTCTGAGTAGCTTCCACGATCGGAGGTAAATCCGATTCTAAATATCTATAAATGGCTTCCTCAATTTTCATTGATCTTTGCATTTGATTTTTTGGTGAGATTGGGGTGGATAAGGATTGATTTTGAACTGCAAAGTCTTCAATTCCTGCTAATTCGGATGGATTTAGACCAATGTTTAACGTTCCTTCAAGTGTCTCTACCTTTAGTTGATCAAATTTATATTCAATTTTGTCTACATGGATGGCCTGTTTTTCATATAATTGTTTGATTTCTGTTTGCATTTTTTGAAGAGTGTTCTCTAAAGATCGAATTCTCTGCTCCTGAGCTTGAATACACATCTGCAGCCATTGAAGATATTGGGAATAATCCTGATACATGTAATCACCTCACAATTATTTCTCCAATAAACGTATCGATTTTCATAAGATAGGTGGCTTATTTATCCTGTTTTCTTACCGAGGCTTGTAGGGGGACTGCTGGTGTCCCTATTAAAGAGCCTGAAGATTTGATCGTTTGTGGTGCAGGTCCAGTAAATCCGCCAGTATTATATAAATGAGCCGTAGGTTTAATAATCCCAGCACTGCCTATTTGTAAGACTGAGGAATTGGTAATCCCGCCAATTTTAATGAAATTAATCTGAATGGACTGCTGGATATAAAAGTTCATTTAAAATCACCCATTCATTAAGCATTAAGTGCAATCCCTTGATCGTAAACATCTGAATCAGTTGTATTGGTGGAACTTACATTATTTTGAAGCNNAAAGGAACCAGCACCAGAAAATGTTTTTGCGGTAGAAAATGGCATGATTTTATATACATCTCCAATATGGAAAACAGAACTACTGCCAAGTGTAATGACCTGTGCAACTCCAACAATTGCTGGCATTTTCAACACCCTTTTTTTCATAGTATCTTCTACATCCTATGTATAGGCAAAGGTAATGTGATTGATTCGCCTAAATAAATTGAACTCAGTAGTTATTTATTTTGTAAGAAAATAAGTGGAAAATAGTTAAAAATACCTACTTTTTTCGACGAGAAATGATAGGTTAGTAGGATTTTCGATAATTAGGAAAGGGACTATTATGGGATTAAGAGATCAGTCGGAAATAAACACTGTTTCTCGATAAAGGCAAAACTGATGAAAATCAGTGACGCAAAGCTAAAGGGGCTAAGGTGCATGTGCACTAAGCCAGCCAGTTACCGAAAGATTAGGGTGTTTCATAATGATTATTCTATGTGTGCATAGGTGTTCTACGTATCTATGGATAATCTATGAATTTTATCCCCCCTTTGGTAAAGGCGGGGCTATTTCTATTTTACGGAGGTGAAAACTAATCGACTACTTAACCTGTTTTGGACCCATAAATCCACTTATTTTAGATGAAGATGTTTCAGAAGTTATGGTAAATGGACCTAACCAGGTGTACTGTGAACGAAAAGGGAAATTGGTATTAACATCAGTACAATTCCGTGACAATGAACATGTTATGACTATGATCGACAGAATTCTTGCCCCACTTGGATGGAGAATCGATGAAAGTTCGCCAATGGTAGATGCTAGGCTGCCTGATGGCTTACGTGTTAATGCCATCATTCCTCCCCTTGCATTAAATGGACCAGCCATTACGATCAGGAAATTTTCAAAGTATCCCTACCAAATTGAAGATTTAATCAACTTTGGGACATTGACCGAGGAAATGGCATTTTTTCTAGATGCATGCGTGAAAGCCCGGTTGAATATGTTTGTTAGTGGTGGCCCGGGATCTGGTAAAACAACCACTCTGAATGCCCTTTCCAATTTTATTCCAGATGAAGAAAAAATCGTAACGGTTGAAGATGCAGCAGAAATTCAGTTGGGACAGGAGAATGTAATATCACTAGAGCTTCGACCCTCCGAAATAAAAGGTAAAAGAGCCATTTCGATTCGGGATCTTTTCAAGAGATCGTTGCGTATGAGACCTGACCGCGTTATTATCGGAGAAGTCCGTGGTGGAGAAGCGCTTGATATGCTTCAGGCAATGAATTCTGGCCATGATGGTTCACTTGCTGCAGGGCACTCATATAGTCCAAGGGATATGATTAGTCGCTTGGAAACAATGGTCCTTTTAGCAGGAGTGAATAATTCGATTAAAGCCATACGAGAGCAAATTGCCGGTGCAATCGATGTAATTATACAGCAAACTCGTTTAATGGATGGAACAAGGAAAATTATCAATATTACTGAAGTTCAAGGAATGGAAGGAGAAAATATCGTTCTGCAAGACATCTTTTCCTTTAAACAAAAAGGACTTAATTCTGAGGGGAGAATTATTGGACAACTTATATCTACTGGTGTCCGCCCCAAATTTTATGATCGCCTAGAGGCATCAGGGATTCATATTCCCGCGTCATTGTTTAAATAAAGTAGGGTAATAAAAGGCATTAATTTTGTATAGTAGGGGCTGAATTTCCTTTGATTAGGGTTCGGCTTTTTTTGTTCACTAAATTTGTTCAAGGGATTTGTTTCTTTTAATATAATAACTGTGAGACACTAATAGTGAGGTGAAAAAGAATGAAATTTGTAACAGTAGAATATAACGATGAATCGTTCATTGGATTGCTTGACCATACAGAAGCCACAGTTCTTCTGTTAAACCTAGCTGAAGAAGCAAGGACAGGCAAAAAAAGTTTTCCTTCCTCCATGCTTAAATGTATCGCCTTAGGAGATACATTTATTGAGAGAGTACAAGAGATGCTTGATTGGGTTAGTAATAGCGGACAAGCTCTATCTTTTTACGTCCCAATTGAACAGGTAACCTTGCTTGCTCCTATTCCAAGACCGAGTAAGAATATTTTTTGCGTAGGGAAAAATTACGCAGAACATGCGATCGAAATGGGTAGTGAAGCGGATATCCCCGAGCATATCATGGTCTTTACAAAAGCACCAACAACAGTTATTGGGCCTAATGAATTGGTCCTAAATCACAAAAATGTAACAACTCAACTCGATTATGAAGGTGAGCTTGCCGCCATCATCGGTAAAAAGGGTCGGGCAATTAAAAAAGATGAGGCATTGGATTACATTTTTGGCTATACCATTATTAATGATGTAACCGCACGGGATTTGCAATCGAGGCACAAGCAATTTTTCATCGGCAAAAGCCTAGACACAACCTGTCCGATGGGACCTTGGATTGTTCATAAAAGTTCCATTGACAATCCCAATAACTTAAATATAGAAACGAAGGTAAACGGTGAAGTAAGACAGTGCTCGAATACTAAGAATTTTATTTTTCCAATTGAGGAGGTGATCTCCGTTCTATCAGCTGGAATGACACTAGAACCAGGAGATATTATTGCGACTGGGACACCAGCAGGAGTAGGTAAGGGCTTTAAGCCGCCTAAATTTTTAGTACCTGGTGATCAAATGGAAATCACAATTGAAAAAATTGGGACACTGAAGAATACTATTCAAGAATAAAGCTATACCTGAAAATTTATTTATAGCATTCTTCTGTTTGTTACTATATTTGACTTACTTTTTTTCGTGTTTATTAACTGTTTATGGTATGATAAGGTTCGAATTAATGAAATTTCATACATAAGGAGGAACTATATGATTCACGGTCATATTACGGCATGGCTTTTAGCTTTGATTCTATTTGTTGTGGCACTTTTTTTACATAAGGGTGGAAAAGAAAAAGGTGCAAAAATTGTTAAAATGATTTTACGAGTATTATATTTGCTTATTATTGCAACAGGTGTAGGGCTTCTATTTTCGGTTTATAAAATTGATGTTTGGTATGTTTTAAAAGCGGTTGTCGGACTTTGGGTAATCGGATTATTCGAAATGATTCTTAGCCGTGTGGCTAATAACAGAAGAACTTCTGTATTTTGGATTCAGTTTGTCGTTGCATGGGTTCTCGTTTTATATCTAGGTGGAAGATTGCCAATGTCATTTTTAAACCCATAATTTTAATGTTTCTTGTAAAGGCTGTCGAACAATTCGGCAGTCTTTTATATTCGCAAAAATGATAAACAACGTGACAACTGCTTAGTTTGGTTTTAATATTGAAATTAGTAGAGAGGAGAGGGATCCATATGCTCGTAAAAGTGTTTGCTAATCTCCGGCAAATTTGTGGTGGGGTAACGGTTGACGTTCAGCCTGATGGTGAAAGAGTAATAGATGTACTGGATAAAATGATTGAGATGTTTCCGCCTTTAAGAGATGAAATCTTTACAGCAGAAAAGGAACTGCTTCCATTTGTTCATGTCTATGTAAATGGGAGAAATATTATCCATCTCGATGACCTAGAAACGAAAGTAGATGAGAAGGATCAATTTGCTCTATTTCCGCCAGTAGCTGGTGGGTAATATGGAAATACGAGATTTAGAATTTCGTGGGATAGGGATTGAACATCTAGGTATGTATTTTGAAGAATTAGGTGCCAAACTAGTGACTGACAAGTTCCCTTACATTTATGAAGCGGAAAACTGGAGCGGATATATACTTTCTGAAAAGGAAATTTCATTTACTTCAAGTTTTAAAGTTAATACAGTCAAAGTTCGTTTTTGTGCAAATCAAGCTCAAACTCTTGATGAATTAATCAAAAATTACCGCTATAAAACAACGAGAATAGGCGGGTAACCTNNCCTTTATGGGCAGAAGCTTTTTTGATATTTTACTTAGACTGTTTGCTTTACTTCAGGATCGATAATACCCAATTCACGAAGTTTCTCATCTGTGACGAGGCCGTCTTTCCAGCCGCGAACTTGGTAATATTCCTCAAGCATGATATCCATTCGGCTAACATGACCTGCACTGTTTCCAGATGCTGGTTCTTCCGTAAACCGTTTTGGCAGGAAGTCGTCCTCGCGTTTATTAAATCCAGCTAGGTTATTGTAATAACGTTCAAGATTATAGATTCTCTCCCCAGCCTTCATCACATCCTCAGCAGTAAGCTGATTTCCTGTCATTGCACTATATTGCTCAGCATAATGTTCTGCGTTTTCTGAGAAGGAGGAGAACTTACAAATATTCATAGAATCGGAGAATGCTAGCATGTCTTGGAATACCTTTAATAATTCGCCTTTGCCTTCTGGCTTTAAGCGGTCAGTTGGTTCAGGGATACCGGCTATTTCGCTGGCAACTGTGTATCCGCGCAGATGGCAGGCACCGCGGTTACTTGTTGCATAACCAAGTCCAATACCTTGAATTCCACGTGGGTCATATGCAGGGATAGACTGACCTTTAACAGACATGGACAGTTCAGGTGTTCCCCATGCTGCTGCTGCACGTGCTGGTCCTTCAGCAAGAATCCCTCCGAAGCCTTCACGGTGTGCAATCTTCTTGGTTAATTCAATCATGGAATCGGCATCACCCCAGACTAATTCCTCTGAAATGATTCCTTTCTCATAAGCTTCCATTGTAACAGAGAAGCAGTGACCCAGTTCAATTGTATCTAGACCATATTCATTACAACGGTCGATCATATATGAAATCGCTTCCGCATCACTTAGTAAACAGTTCGAACCAAGTGACCAGGCAGATTCAAATTCAATACTTTCTACACGAGTTTTGTATTTGCCATCTTTTACTTCTACTTCGATTTTACAGCCAACTGGGCAGGCATGGCAGGTATTATTGGCTACACGTAAATTCGTGTTATAATATTCACCGCTATGTTTCTCTGCTTCATCCCAGTGTGTTAGTTGGGAATTCTTAGTTGGAAGCGCTCCCACCTCGTTGATTAAGTTAGTTAATACATTTGTTCCATAGACGGATAAACCACCTTTATTAGGTGCAGTTAAGCCCCCATCAAGGATTGCTTTGACGGCTTTTTTATTGGCATCTTTGTAATCAGTATCCAATTTTGGCTGCGGCATATTGCCTTTTTGAGGAGCTTTAATAACAATCGCTTTTAACTTTTTAAAGCCTGCAACTGCAGCAGTACCACCGCGGCCAGCTGCCCGGTCATGCTCATTAATAAATGAGGCAAAGCGTACAGTGTTTTCACCCGCTTGACCAATAGTCATTACACTTAGATCTGATTCTCCATGTTCATCTTTCATTGCTTGGATAAAAGCTCTAGTGCTAGTTCCCCATAAGTTAGATGCATCGCGAAGCTCTGCTTTGCCATCTTCAATAAATAGGTATACGGGCTTGTCGCTTTTTCCTGAAAAAATAATATTATCCACTCCAGCCCACTTTAGACGTGCTGCTGTCCATCCACCAATGTGAGAATCTGTAACTGTACCAGTTAAAGGTGATTTTGTGACAACACAAAGGCGTCCGCTCATGGAAGAACGTGATCCTGTGACAGGACCTGTCATGATACATAGGATGTTTTCCGCAGATAATGGCTCGACTTCAGGGCCGTTATCTAACACATACTTAACTCCAAGGCCGCGGCCGCCTATGTATTTTTTTGCATCTTCTTCATTGATGGTCCGATAATTTATTACCCCATTTGTTAAATCGACCAAGACTTCTTTGTTTTTAAAACCGCCTAGATTCAAATTTTTCCCCTCCACTTCTAATTTTAAGGAATAGATATGCATCTCT
>NZ_JBALSN010000226.1:0-6894 GCF_036966985.1 Neobacillus drentensis
ATTTTAATTAATACGATTGCGCCTGGTCGAATTGCAACGGACCGCGTTAATCATTTAGATCAAGTAAACGCAGATAAATTAGGGGTTGACAGGGAAACAGTTGCATTAAAGGCTAAAGAAGGAATTCCTTTAAAAAGATACGGAACTCCTGAGGAATTTGCAAATGTTGCAGCGTTCCTGTTATCTGATGCTAATTCCTATATGACAGGCAGTTCATTTTTAGTAGATGGAGGGATGATCAAAGCAATCTAAAACAAAGTTTTTTCCTATATTAACCTTTCTTTACGTTTATTACCGATGTATTTTGGCTATGGTAAAAATATTAAGGGAGTGTTATTACATGCTGAAAAATATTCGATTAATGACTGTTTTGCTCTTGGTTCTATGTGGGTCCATGCTAATGAGTGGCTGTGGTTTACTTTTTTCCAATGAATTAATCGTCAATCGTTATGCAGATGCTTTGTTGACAAAGAATAATGAATTACAGTTCCGTTTTCGAATTAACAATGAAATCTTATCAGGGCAGCAATTATATAAGGTAAAAGTGACTATTCATGATGATAAACTAGCAGCTGCAATTGGTAAAAGAGAAATAGTTTACGGCGAAGATCAAGTGTTAAACGGTGAATATTTAGAAGTAAAAGGAAAAAGCGGAAAATATATTTTTATGGACCCGCTTCCACTGAAGGAAGATTTACATATTCATGAACTTAAAAACATGATTGAAAAGGATAATGCGGTTTCGATTGAAGTATTTAATAATCAAGAAGTATTCGGCCGTGCCTATCTAACAAACTTTTCATCAGAGTTGTAAATTATGATTATGTTGGAATGAAAAAGGACAAAATAAAAATGTGCATAATATTGGAGATGGAGCACAAAGGCTGGAGCGATTGGGACGCTCCGGTTTTTTTNNNTTTTTTTTTTGCCAAATTTTTTTTGTATAATGCTAAAATAAATAAGATAAAAACATGAGAGGGATGATGATGTTGCTTACACCAGAAAATACGGTGATTGGTTTTATTGGTACTGGGGTTATGGGAAAAAGTATGGCAGGACATTTATTAAAGGCGGGATACTCCTTAGTGGTGTATTCAAGGACAAAGGAAAAAGCACAAGAACTATTAAATCAAGGTGCAGAGTGGGCAGCAACACCCAAAGTGATGGCTGAAAAGGCATCGGTAACATTTACAATGGTCGGTTATCCAACCGATGTGGAGGAAATATACTTCGGTAGAGATGGTTTAATATATAATGGAAATCCAGGTAGTTACTTGATCGATATGACAACCTCCTCCCCTTCACTTGCGCTTAAAATTTATGAGGAAGCAAAGAAAAAAGGAATTCAGGCCATAGATGCACCAGTATCTGGTGGAGATGTGGGAGCAAAAGAGGCTAAGCTCTCGATCATGGCTGGGGGTGAAAAGGAAGCTTTTGAAGAGGTACGGCCTATTTTAGAAATGCTGGGAACGAACGTAGTCTATCATGGTAAACCAGGTGCGGGGCAGCATACAAAAATGTGCAATCAAATTGCGATTGCTTCAAATATGATGGGTGTCTGTGAAGCAATTATTTATGCTGAAAAAGCTGGCCTGGACCCTGAAAATGTTCTTAAAAGTATAACTACGGGAGCCGCTGGCAGCTGGTCGTTGAGTAATCTTGCTCCAAGAATGTTAGCAGGAAATTTTGAACCTGGTTTTTACATAAAGCATTTTATTAAGGATATGAAAATTGCGATCGATGAAGCAGAACGAATGGAAATGGAAGTACCAGGTCTTTCCTTAGCAAAGTCTTTATATGATCAATTAGCCGAAAGAGGCGAAGAAAATAGCGGTACCCAAGCGCTTTATAAATATTGGAAGAGATAATAGTTTATGAATAAATTCCTCCTATCTATTTGAAACTATGAGAGAAATCATGAATTAGGAGGAACTGTATCATGGCTAAACGGACGAAAAAGAACGACGCTAAACAAAAAAATAAAAAGGGGTTTGATTCTGCAGTGGCCAACGAAGAATTCGCCACTGAAATAGGTTCAGCAGCGGCAAATCAAGCTCATAAAGAAAAGGCAAAAAAAGAAAAAGCACCTAAAAATGATGGGAAATACAAAGGGCAGTAATACTTATAACTTAAGACCCTCACATTCAATGTGAGGGTCTTAAATTTTCCCTAATTCAAGTTTTTTAAAAATTGTTCTAGCCGGTTCAAGCCAAGTTCTAATAATTCCATCGAACAAGCAAACGATAAACGGAAATAGCCCTCTCCATATTCTGAAAAGGCACTACCTGGAACAACAGCCACTTTTGTTTCTTGAACAAGCTTAAGGCAGAAATCAAAGCTGCTTAATGCAATGGTTTCAGGGATTTTTATAAAGAAATAAAAAGCACCATCAGGCTTAATTACATCAAGTCCCATAGCAGATAAACGCTTGAAGACAAATTCTCTTCGAATTAAATATTCATTTTTCATCACAAGCGCATCATCAATACCTGTTGTTAATGCCGCATAGGCTGCCTTCTGCGCAATGGAAGTGGCACAAGAAATATTATATTGATGAACCTTTAAAATATGTTTTGCGATGCTATCAGGGGCATATAAAAAGCCGATTCTCCAGCCTGTCATTGAATGGGATTTTGATAAACCATTAATGAGGATGGTTTGTTCCTTTAGAAAAGCAGCAATTGACTTATGTGGCTGATCATAGGTAAGCTCGCTATATATCTCATCTGCCAGGATAAAGATATTTTTATTCTTAAGATAATCTGCTATTTCTCTTAACTCTGATTCTGAGAGGCTCACTCCCGTTGGGTTAGAAGGGTATGGAAGTACAATACAGCGGGTTTTCTCAGTAATAAAGGGTTTAATCATTTCTAGAGTAAAGCGAAACTGATTTTGTCGAATATCGACATGGACTGCTGTGGCTCCCATCATATTAATAATTGGTTCATAGCCAGGATAAATCGGCCCCGGTAGAAGAACTTCAGAACCTTCTGTTAAAATAGTCCGAAATGCAATATCGATTGCCTCGCTTGCCCCTGCAGTAACGATAACCTCTGATTCAGGTTTATAATCCAAGCCATATTTAATTTTAACGAAATTACAAGCAGCTTCCCTTAATTCTAACGTTCCTGCATTATGGGTGTATGAAGTGAAGTTTTGCTTAATCGCATCAATACCGGCCGCTTTCACATGCTCTGGAGTAGGAAAATCAGGCTGCCCAATCGTAAAAGATATTAAGTCATCGACATCGGCTACCATATTGAAAAATTTTCTAATTCCGGAAATTTCGATATTTTTTACGCGTTCATTGATTAAATGCTCCAACATTGACCATCCTTCCAAGTGAGGCTTAATTTCATTTTTATGTATAAAATGATTATAGACTATTTTCGGGTGAAGATTCTACCAAACAGGAATGAAAAAAACGATCTGAGCTCTCAGATCGTTTTTGGGGGAGGGGAGTTTATAACAAATTAAAGTGTTTTAGTAGCCATAGTCCCAGTCAACTTCGTCTTCGTGCCAAAATACAGGGGACACAAAACCGAAATTAACTAATTTATTTCCGAGTTTGCAATTACATTGTTCGCAGCCACATTGTTCTTTAATCTCTTTATAAATAGAGTGATCAACATCTTCAATAAATGTAACCTTTTGTTCCTGAAAAAGAATCGCAGTTCCTTTCATTGGTTAAGCACCTCTTTGAATAGATTTATCTTATAACTGTATTGTAAATCTGCTGTGAATACGCGTCTATATTTTAGTGATATTGTTCACAAAATCATCACGAAGCTGTTGCGAAAATGGACAGATTTTCAAAATAAAAAAAGCCAGGAGACCTGACTTCAAGAGTATCTCTCGCCTAATTTTTTGAAGATAGGCTTTTGATAGGTTTTGCTCTTTTTATTTTTCGGTGGCATTTGCTCGTTATCGGAGATACCTGTATAAAGTTGAAGTAATGCTTTTGCAGAATTAAGGGAAAGTGTTGCTTTTGGATTTCTTACTCGTTCGTCTAATTTCCCAAAATGGGGTAGATTTAGAAAGTCAGTTTTCGTTGGAGGCATATGGAATGTGTACCTTCCACATTCAACTAGCACGTCAGATTGCTGTTGACTATTACGCGGATTTTCAGAAAAATGGAGACCCACTTTTTTCGCTTTACCTTCGTCAATTAATTTCTTTAGTGTTTCCTGTTTTAATTTGTACAATAATTTGGGATTAGGTGCTGTTTTGGCATGGCGATTCACAATAAAGATAGCTTGTGCGAGGTTATCGATGGTTAGATTTAGATTGATTAGGGGGCCTTTCTGATCACGATTCAAAATATGTTCTCCTTTCAGTTATATAAAACATTTATATTATACCTTTTTTATTAAGAAAAGGGAATATAACGTTAATTTTATTGTAAAATATAAGCAATAAAATGTACAAACATTTTCGTAAATATAAGAACTTTTTCTTATAGCAAAAAACTCCTAATCTAAAATTAAGAAGGAGTTTTTTCTTTGCCTACTTTTCGGGTCTAAGCGTAAAGATAGTTAACTCGGGTTTTGACAAAAAGCGAAAGGGGAGACGTGTGGTTCCAATCCCTCTATTTACATAAAGTGATAGGTGAGAATCGTCACCAACTGAATAGAGACCCTCTGGGTATAATTGGCCAAAGGGAGGAGTCACAAGTGCTCCCAAAAATGGGATTTTAATCTGTCCCCCATGACTATGGCCACTGAGCTGCCAATAGACCGGATATTGTGCCGCTGTTTCTGCAAGATCAGGGGCATGCGATAATAATATATTAAAAGTATTGTTAGGTACATTTTTTAAAGCTAATGGCAGATTGGGATTCCCTAACATCGCATCATCAATTCCGAGCAAATAGATGATGCTCCCATCGCTCATTTTAACGGGAGCTGATTCATTTAAAAGTACGCTGAAATCAGAGTTCACCATAATATTTCTGTAAATATCAGAACCATATCCGCCATGATCATGATTTCCAAAAATGCAGTACTTACCAAGTGGAGCATGTAAACTCTTTAAAATCGGCATCAACTTATTAATTTCGGTATATTGATTGGGCTCGTCCATTAAATCTCCAGTAAACAAAATAATATCCGGTTTAAGACTATTAATTTTCTTTACTAATTTAGTAAATCGGTGAAGATTATATTGAAAACCTAAATGGGTATCACTAAATTGAACTAGTTTTATCCCATCAAAGCTTTTTGGAATTAGTGGATGTTTTATTTGAAGTTCTTGTATATCAAGTAATGAAGGCTCAATTCGATTGGCATATAGAAATCCCCCCGAACTTAATCCAAGCAGGGTAAGGACTGAGCCAAATGATCGTCTTAAAAACGTTCTCCTCGTCTGTTTTTTAGCCATATTTTCTACCAGCCTATCTTTTATTTACCTAAAAAAGTAGAGTCTTTCTGTATTTTCATTAAAAACGATAAATAATGCAAGTGGAAAGGTACTTTGNNCAGGTGCTTCGCTTTCCGGAAAGCGAAGTGCCTGGAGTGCCAATCAACAGACTAGTTGAAAAGCTATAACAAAATAACGCGGTGAATTATTAAAGAATATTGAATAGAAAAAAAGGCTATCGAAAGTTTTTCGACAGCCTAAGCAGCCAAAGTTGGCTGCCTGTTCTAATGATAACTAACGGCTCGGCTTTTTAATGCCTTCCAAGATGATATAAATTGTTGCTTTCCAACCCGTACTTTTTTTCTACCCGACAGGGGGTCATTCAAGTAGACATAATTGTTGTCATACCCGACTAAGACGACGGCATGTAAATCAAGGGGAGTTTTAATATATTGTTTCCCGTGGTACCAACCCTCCCAACGGTCAGGCAGGCGGTAATCCCCGGTTGTCCATACTACGACAGGATATCCAGCTGATACATGCTCTAATACTTGATCAAAGGGCTTGTTTGTTAAATTAACCGCTCTTCCAGGAAGCTTTTGGTTGATTAGGGCAATCATTGGTTGATCAAATACAGCATAGCCTGCTCTCCGGCCAGTCATATCTCCAACAAAGCCATCAGCAGGGTTTCCCCAACGTAAAATATCACCCTTTGGTGATTTGATTATCGGGTCAGAATCTTTCCGAACAGATCGGTAAAGGTCGATTTTGCTTGTTTTTACTCCTGCATAATTTAATACCATGGCAAGGCTTGTGACCTCACAACCGTATCGTAATTCAGGATTTTGCTTAATTAGCACTACATTCAGCATTGCGGAGTCTTTTTTCTTTTGGGTGGTAGTAACCGACTTACTTTTATTAACTGTATTCTTAACATTTATCACTTGCTCATTTACATCGTTCAAATTGTATGGAGTACTATTTAACTTAGTTGCTGAAGATTTGGGTGTTTGTATTTTATCTTCTACTGTTACCGAAGAGAGAGGCTGTTTTTTTTCAATGGTGTCATTGGTATCAGCATCAAAGTGACTACATCCAAACATAGGAAGGATCATCGTTAATAAACAAAGTCTTTTCAAAACATATCCTCCTTATCAAACAACTTGGGTATAGGATATGATTGTTTCTAGGCGGCTATAATGGTATCCTTTTGGAAAAGAACGATAATTCTTACATAAGCGTATGGTATAATAAGAAAAAATTTTTGGAGGTACTTGGATGGATGCTTTGGAAATACTATCGGATCTTGAAAATGTATTTCCCTATTTTCAACCGATTTTTAGTGCCGATCAACAAAGTGTAATTGCCTATGAGGTATTAGGGAGATATAAATCTGGAGAAGATATCATTAGTTTAGGAAACTTTTTTCAGGATGATCAAATTCCTGATGAATATAAATACGAAGTGGATTTGTTATTAGTTAAAATGGCGCTTGAAAAAGCACTGACCCTAGAAGAGGATGTAAGTATTTTTTTA
>NZ_JBALSN010000227.1:0-293 GCF_036966985.1 Neobacillus drentensis
ACTGTAGGCACCTGCCATATCTACAGGACTAACGGAATTACTTCCAATCGCATAGGATTCATATACTTGGTTATCTTTAAAAGTAATGCCAAGTTGTTGTGCAAAATTCTTTGCCTTTTCCATTCCAACCGCCCTTAGTGTGAGAAGAGCAGGAATATTGTAAGAATGATTCAGTGCATTCCGTATGGTCAGCATTCCATGATACTTACGATCCCAGTTGGAAATCGGCTGTCCGGTTGAATACAACGTCGGCTGGTCATTAATCAGATGGCCAGTGGACCATTTTAAATTTT
>NZ_JBALSN010000227.1:397-2600 GCF_036966985.1 Neobacillus drentensis
TGGATCAAGGGTAGTATAAATAGATAATCCGTCCTCACTGATGTCTACATCCTTCAGCTTGCCCTTTACCTCTTTTACCACAGCATCCAAAAACGCCTCGTATGGCATACTTTGTTGCGTGCTTTTTGGTACAAGACCCTCCGTAATTGGAACTTTGGAAGCTTCCTTCAATTGTTTCTCCGTTATATACCCATCTCTAAGCATCGAACCTAAGACAATATTCCGACGATTTGTTGCTGCTTCTTTGTTTTCCGGCTTGGTCGGGTCGTAGTTATTCGGACTCTGCGGCAGTCCGGCTAACATTGCTGCCTGCGCGAGCGTCATTTTTTTTAAATTACTTGCTTCGATACCATAGTAATTCTTTGCTGCAGCCGCTACTCCGTAAGAGCGGTTGCCAAGGTAAATTTTGTTTAAGTACATCATTAAAATATCGTGCTTGGAATATTTCTGTTCCAACTGATACGCCAAGTTCCATTCTTGGAATTTTCGCTTTACTGTTTTCTCCGGAGTCAAAAAGGAATTCTTAATTACTTGCTGGGTAATCGTACTGCCGCCTTGTGATCCGAAATCCCCGGTTACGTTGACAAAAATGGCCTTAGCCGTCCTTTTAATGTCGATCCCATGATGCTCATAAAAATGGGAATCTTCCGTGGCGATAAACGCTTGCTCCAGCACTTTTGGAACTTGATCATAGGTAATTTTTGTTCGCTTTTCCTTCCCGTATTCATAAAGAAACTTCCCGTTTTTATCATAAAATTTCGTAGAAAGAGGATCCACCAGCTTTGAATCATCCAGATTAGGCGTATCCTTGATCATGGAAGCGAACGTGATCGCTCCTGCTCCTGTCGAAACCAGTCCAAGCACGAGACAGATAATAATTATTTTTTTCAAAAACGAGCCTTTTTTCTTCGGTGTCCGCTGACTTCTTTGTTGATTCCGTCTTGCGTTTTCCGCTTGTTTTCGTTCCTCACGAGATTGATAGGTCTCTTCTGACATTCTTCTTCTCTCCCATGTAAATTTATGGTTTGGCAATGTTGATTAATAATGGAGGTATTTATCTGCTAATAATAAAATTTCGTAAGTGGTTTGAAATTTATGAGGGGAGCAGGCAAAAAAAGAGCCAAAGGGACGGTTTTCTTGGCTCCACATGAGGCTCGTCATGACCACTTTGAACCGTCCCCATGGTTCTCTCAGCCAGGTAACTAACACATATTACAGCTAATTTTTGGGAAAGGTATCCTATAGTATTTCTACTTTGGAGGTTACTTATGGAGGCCAAGAGAACGCAGATTAGGTTAACTGCAGGTGAGATTGCTCAACTATGGGCGCAATACTTAAATGATAGCGCAAGTATTTGTGTCCTTACGTTTTTTTTAGAAAAAGCGGAGGATGACGAAATTAAGCCTATAACTAAATATGCCTTAGAGTTATCTACATTACACATTCAAACGATTACAGCTATTTTAACCGAGGAAAAGAATATAGTTCCGCATGGTTTTACTATGAAAGAAGATGTAGATTTAACTGCACCTAGACTTTTTTCTGACGCATTTGTGCTCAATTTTATCCACCAAATGTCCAAGGTCGGACTTACTTTATATGGAGCTGCTCTAGCATCATCAGTAAGAAATGATATAAAAACTTATTACATGGCCTGCCTTACGGAAACCATGGAATTATATAAACAATCAACGGAATTATTGGTATCCAAAGGGTTGTTTATTAGGTCTCCGAACCTGCCTAATTTAGAAAAGGTTGAATTTGTGAAAAAACAGTGGTTTATGTTGGATGTGATTGGAGAAAAACGGCCATTAGTCGCAGCAGAAGTCGAACATTTATTTGTGAATATGCAAAGAAATGCGATCGGAGTCGCTGTGCTTACTGGATTTAGTCAGGTTGCACAGGACAAGGATGTAAAAAAATTCTTTCTAAAGGGTTTAGAAATTGGGAATAAACACATTAGATTATTTAGAGCAAAGTTAGAGGAAAGTAAACTCCCTGCACCGATGGGGTGGGATGCAGAAATAACAAACAGTACCACACGTACATTTTCTGATAAACTCATGATGTACTTTACCTCCGGTTTAATTTCTATGAGTGTTGGATATTACGGTACAGGCGTCAGTTTAAGTCCCAGAGGAGATCTGGCTTCAATGTATAACAGGCTATCCGTAGAGGTTCAAATGTATGCAGAAGATGGAGC
>NZ_JBALSN010000227.1:2615-3569 GCF_036966985.1 Neobacillus drentensis
GTTAATAAGAAGAAAGAATAAATAGCGAAAATAAAGTAACCAAGATAGAAAGAAAAGCACCAGCCTAATTGGCGGTGCTTCTCTTCCTTCAATTAGAATGCTACCACTTTCTCTTTTTCACCCTTTAACTTTTCGAGTTCCTTGGTGAGCTCTTCCTCGCTCACAACGCTATTGTATGCCGCGTCAAACTGAGCGAACGGAGCCGCAAACTGATTGCCTGCCTGTACTTCTGCTTCCATCATTAAGATCCGCTCTTCTGCACGAGCCACCCCTCTTGCAATATCATCCGTATTGAAAGAGACCGTTACTTTTTGAATCTGTTTCATTGACTGAGCGACATTCACACGTGATGCCAATAAGATTTTCTTTTGCTGCATTTGGTTGTACGATTCTTTAAGCTGGTCCAATTTTTCGACGAGAATCTGCGTTTGCCCCTTAATTGACGCTAATTGGTCCACATATAGCTGTAACTGGTTTTCTTTGCTGAGTTTTTCTTGGACAGCTAGTTTTGCCATTGCTTCGTCGCCTTGCTCAAGTGCTAGTTTCGCCTGACGAGTACGCTTGTCCACCAAAGATTTGGTTTCATTGATAAGCGCTTCTTGTTTTTTCTCTACAAAGATTTGTCGTGCTAACGCATTCTGACCTTTGACAATTTCCTGTTCCATTTCTCTTGAATACTCATTTAGCATCGCAATCGGATCTTCCATCCCATCTAATAATCCATTAATATCCGCCTTTGCAATCGTCTTTAATCTTTTAAAAATACCCATGTTATTCATTCTCCTTTTTAGTTAATAGATTTTTTTCCCATTGATCCAAAACGCTGGCATTTTGGTTTGTTACCGGTATATGCGAACCCACTACAGAGGTGTCAATAAACTGTTTCATAGATGAAGTTTTCGATTTCTTTCTAAGCCATCTTACGAAAAGAACTAGAACAGCTAGTCCAATAAT
>NZ_JBALSN010000227.1:3588-11115 GCF_036966985.1 Neobacillus drentensis
GAGCCAAGGGAATCCTCCGCCATGGTGAGCACCATGCATCATCTCCTGGCCTCCGCCAAATCCGCCGCGCTGACCCATTTCACCAGCACCATGTCCATGTGGACCTCTAGCAAAAGCACTACTCCCACCTAGAAGAAAGTGGAGTACGTTGATCACCAATACCGTAGAAGTAACGATGACACTCCAGAAAATACCGTTTTTTACTTTTGAATTCATTTCTTATAACCTCCTTTCGTTATCTGATGTAATGAATATTAATAGAGAATGGTGAAAACTTGGTGAAAGGCGAAACTATTTTTAAAAAATCCACAGGAACGGTTCCCTGAATCAAATGAGATTCGTGGCGACCGCCAGATGGTCCCGACCTCATCCTAATATCTTAATGTTTGAATATATAAGGATATATACCTAATGTTTGTGTCTTTTCTACCAAAAAAAGGGATAAAAAAAGGAATTGAAGATGCTCCTGGAGAAATTATAATTCTATAACATATTTATTTGTTGGAGGAAATGGCGCCATGAGACAAAGTCGACAATATAAATCTCCATATGCAGCAATGTTGTGGTCGTGTGTTTTACCAGGATTCGGGCAATTTTACAATAAGGATTATATGATTGGGGCTGTGTTGATCGGCTTGGAATTTTTAGTGAATCTGAACTCAAATCTAAACCTATCTCTAATTGACTCATTTATAGGGGATGCGAATTCAGCACATCACGTAATTGATTACAGATGGGCGCTATTTTACCCATCCCTGTACGGTTATGCCATTTGGCAAGCATTTAATGCTGCAATCGTTAATAATAATAAGATGATCGGTAATGATGCAGACCAAAGGACATATATGTCTGGCTTCTTTATTGGAATGGTATTAGGCATGGATTTCGGCTTATTTTGGCACGACTCTAGCTTTATCACACATCATACCGTTATTAGATTATTAGATTTTCCTGTTTTTAATGGACTTGCTTTTGGAATATTGATAGGAATTTTCGGACATATCATGGAAAAAAAGGTTTATCGAAAACAAAAAGAGCATCTTATAACGGGTAAAAAATAGGGCCCAAAGAGGACAGTTCCTTCATAGTGTCTTACTCCCTTACTCTAAGAAGCGGCCTCCATTTACCATTTCTCACGTCTATAATCCCTATTGACTACCGGTCCTTCTCTTTTTTCATAGCTTCGGTCGTCTATAACCCCTCTTAACTACCTTACCTTCTCTTTTTTCATAGTTTCGGTCGCCTATTACCCCTCTTAACTACCTTCCCCCCTCACTTTTCATGGCTTCGGTCGTCTATAACCCCTCTTGGCTACTATTCCTTCGCTTTTTTCATCGTTCCTGTCACATTTCTTCACCCAATATCGTCTTGAGTTATGAAATAACATAATGGAGGTTATCTTATGACTCAAAAGTGGGATATTGTCATTGTTGGCGGTGGGTTAGCAGGTTATGTTGCAGCTAATTATTTATCGAAGACCAATTTATCGATATTATTAGTAGAAAAAGGAAAACATGTGGGTGGCAGGGCTCGAACAAACAAGATGGATCAACAGTATTTGAATCTTGGCCCGCATGCTCTTTATAAAAAAGGAAAAGCCAAGTCTATTCTCGAGGAATTAGGAATCCACCTAACTGGAAAATCACCCAAATTAAGCGGCATTTTAATTGAAAACAATATGGAATACGCTGCTCCCCTTGCTCCTTTCGAACTTTTCACAACAAGTCTTTTGACTGGAAAGGAACGGATTGAGTGGGTCTCAGTTTTGTTGAAGCTGATGAATACTGATCCTGAAAAGTTATCAGGGCTAACCTTCCAACAATGGGTGAAGCAAATTGCCTACTCTAAAAAAGTGGAATCCTTACTATATGTACTTGGCAGACTGGCGACCTATTGTCATGCGCCTGAAATAGTAAGCGCAAAAGTAATCGTAGCGAATATAAAAAATGCGATGGGCGGCGTCCTTTATCTAGATGGCGGCTGGCAAACCATTATTGACCAACTTCACAATAAGGCCATCCTCTCAGGTGTTGAGGTTAAATCACATACCCTTGTTAAACACTTGAAGCCCGCCCAACAAGATCACATAAAATTGGTTCTTTCAAATGACGATGAAATTCTCGCGAAGTATGTGATTTGTACAACCGGCCCCCACGAACTAAATGAAATGTTAGGAGAAACCGTACAGAATAACTTTTTTTCAAAAATAACACCTGCACGAGGGGCCACATTAGACGTTGCTCTAACCAAGCTGCCTAACCCAAAACGATTGTTCGCCATGGGCATCACTGATCCTCTCTATTATTCCGTGCATTCACCTTATGCCCGCCTCTCTGATGATCCAAAGAGTGCCGTTCTTCATGTATTTAAATACCATCACCCAAATGACACACACGATCGAACAAGTATTAAAAACAAGCTCGAACAATTTTTAGATCAACAGCAGCCAGGGTGGCAGCAATATGTAATTACAAAAAGATTTATCCCGAACATTACCGTGAACCAACGCTTACCCCAGATAGGAGATGAACAGAAGCTGCAGCGTTCTAAAACAGAAATTCCGAGATTATATATAGCAGGAGACTGGGCTTCTCCCGACTTCATTTTGGCAGATGGCGCTGTTAGCAGTGGAAAACAAGCAGCGGCGGAAATCATTTTAAACGAAGAGAGGAAATATAGTGCAAATTACGAAAGAAGATTACCAACAATTTAAACCATTGTTGTTTTCATTAGGTTATCGGATGTTAGGTTCTGTCGTGGAAGCAGAAGATATGGTCCAAGAAACTTTTCTAAAGGCTTACCAAATAAGCGGGGCGAACATAAAGAATAAGAAGGCATATCTCTGCAAAATAATGACGAACCTCTGTCTTGATGTAGTAAAGTCGGCCCGGTATAAACGAGAACAATATGTGGGGCCATGGAACCCAGAGCCATTAATACTAGAAACATTAACCTTTGATCCCGCGGAAATGATGATACAAAAAGAAGGATTGAGTACCGCCTATTTACGAATGATGGAGCATTTGACACCAGATGAACGGGCAGTCCTCCTTTTAAGGGAGGTATTTGATTTCCCATACGCAGAAATTGCCAACATGATTGAAAAGAAAGAAGAAAACTGTAGAAAAATTTTCAGCAGGGCTAAGTCAAAACTCTCACTTGTGGAAGGCGAAAGCTTACACTATGAGAAGAATAAATCAATGGTTAATCGCTTTATAGAAGCGTTTCAATTGCAAAATAAAGATGTCCTATTAGAGCTGATCTCTGAAAATGTCACACTATATTCTGATGGCGGTGGCAAAGTCACGGCTGCCGTCCGTCCAGTCGTATCCGTAGCCAATGTTTTAGCCCTATTATACGGCGTCATCAAGAAGGCCCCTATAGACACTTATTTTGAAGTGAAAAATGTCAATGGCCAACCAGCAATCGTGATCTACATGAATGGGAAGATTCAAAGTATCCTTAGTTTTTATATCCAAAATGAAAAAATAAGCGAAATGTATATAACAATGAATCCTGATAAGTTACCTATTTAATACCATAGGGACGGTTCTCATGGCTCAATGAGTTAGCGCCGGCCACCAGAACCGTCCAGAGGGTCACCCAATGGGCGAATTCTCAACGTTTATGAGCGAATCTATTAATTTAATAGGCGAATTTAAGAAGCAACACAATAATAGAAAAGATACATTTGCAAACAATAAAAAGGAGAGAAGTGATATACCACTTCCCTCCTAAAATTTGAGTTTATGCTGTCTCTCTCTCCCCGCCAACATCTACGCGGTTCTTCCCAATTCTTCCTTTAATCGATTTCATAACATGGTACGTGGTTGGTACAATCACTAAGGTTAATAGAGTTGATGTCAATAAACCTGAGATCACCACAATTGCTAAGGACCTGGAGATTAAACCGCCTTCACTAGATAGCGCCAATGGCAGTAATGCACCAATTGTGGCGAGTGCGGTCATGAGAATCGGACGAAGACGTGTTTTTCCAGCTTCCAACAACGCTGCTTTGAGTTCCATGCCTTTCTTCTCATTCTGTTTCACACGCTCCATTAACACAATCGCATTTGTGACCACAATTCCAATTAACATTAAGAATCCAACTAACGCCGGCATCCCTAAGGCTTGATTCGTCACATATAATCCTAACAATCCACCCGAAAATAGGAATGGCAGCGAAGATAGAATCGCAACAGGCATTAACATATTCCCAAACGCGACAAGCATCACGATAAACACCAGCACTACCGCAACCGCCATCGCCAGCATCATATTCGTAAATCCTTCATTCATCGCTTTGGCCTGACCCTCGGAACGAACGTTTACTTCACTTGGTAAATCAATGCTTTTCAGTCGTTTGTCTACCTCAGCTTGAACACCTGACGAATTATCGGTCGTGATCCGCCCCGTCACCTGCACATACTGCTGCTGATTTAAGCGGTACAACGCAGACGGACTTGGTGCTTTTTTGAGGGTGGCCACTTCGGAGAGACTGACTTGCTGCCCCATCGGATTGGTCAACTTTTGACTCATAATCTCAGCAATAGAATCCACCGAACCGCCATCCAATAACAAATTCACACTTGTTGTTTTTCCCTCTACTTGCATATCTCCCACATGGTCACCTGCAATCAGTTCCCGAACAAATCCGGCAACCATGATCGGACTTAAGCCCTTTTCAGCGGCTTTCGCATCATTGATATCTAATTGAAGCTGTTCCTTCACACCAGACAGATTGGATTCCACATTTTCTAAGCCATCAATATTTTTAATTTTATCCGTGATCAGCTTCCCTGCGGTCTCTAAATCTTCGGCATTGCCCCCTTCAACGATTAAAGCAATCCCACTTGTTCCAACAATCCCAACCGGGGCAAGGGCCACCTGCATCTCACTGTTAAGATTCTCTACTTCTGTTCGTATCCTTTTTTCAAAACTACTAGTCTGTCCCTTTGAAGTATCGTCCTTTAGATCAATCGAAAAACGAATATGTTCCCCATTCACAATCGTTTGCGTATGCTTAATCTGCCTCTCTTGTTTTAAAATTTCTTCGATGTCACCCGCGATCAGATTTGCCTTTTCCAGTGAAGTTCCCTCTGGTAAATCAGCGGTTAAGCGATAGGAGACGGCTTTTTCCTGCGGTAAAAAGTTCTTCGGAATCATCGGGACTAATGCTAGCGATCCAGCAAACATGATCACCGCCAGCACAATCGTTAAAGCTCTTTTATTTAAGACCCATGAGAGAGTATTCTTATAGACTTTTTGAAAAATAGATTCTTTTTCCTCTTTCGGTTTAATACGAAGTAAGAATAACTTGGCGAGCAATGGCACGACAGTCAACGAAACAATCAGTGAAAACGCCAGCGCCACGATCACCGTAATCCCAAACGGAGCAAAGAAACGGCCGATAATACCAGGAACAAAGGAAAGCGGACCGAAGACGGCTATGGTTGTAATGGTGGAAGACGTAATCGCCCCGCCCACTTCCTTGGCAGCTGTAAGCACCATTTTTTCATCACGTTTCGTGCTTGTTAAGGTGCGGCGGTACACATTTTCAATCACGACAATCGAATCATCAATGACACGGCCGACGGCTACCGCGATTCCCGCCAGTGTCATCATGTTTAAACTATAGCCAAAATATTTCAAGGTAATCATGGATGCTAAAATCGATAACGGAATCGAAAGAACAGCGACAATTGTTGCCCTGATGTTACGAAGGAATAAGAACGTAACCAGCACCGCAAACAAGGTTCCAAGCAATACTTCCCGCAGCATTCCATCGACGGATGTTTTCACTTCTTTGGATGTATCAAATAACTTCGTTAAGGTGTACCCAGCTGGAAGGTCTAATTCGTCCAGTTTCTCTTTGGCTTGCCCCACCACTTCAACGGTATTAGAACCGGCTTGTGCTTTCATCTCAACCAGAACCGCAGGCTTTTCATTTAATCGAGTATAGACCGTTTCTTTTTTATTGCTATAAGAAACGTCCGCAATCTCCGTCATCTTTACTTTTTGGATGCCAGTTGGTCCTTGCGACAAAATTTGAATATCCTCTACATCACCGACAGATTCCAGCTTAAAGTCAGCTTGCACATTCAAGGTTTTATCGTCGACATTTACTTGACCAGCTGGAAAGGAAAAATGATGCGCTAAAAACGTTTGCTTGACGTTGTCATAAGTAATTCCATGCTGCTTCATTTTTTCAGGATCCAGCCTTACAGCGACTTCCTTTTCGGTTTCACCCGAAATATCAATCGTTCCCACTCCGTCGATACCAGTTAATGCTGGTTTGATCCGTTCATTGATATATTCAGTTAAGTCGGATTGATTGGTTGTGTTCGATGACAGAGCAAATGTAAAAACCGGCATCGCAGACGGACCGTCCTTGAGGATTTGAGGTTTTTCTGCTCCTGCTGGCAGTTGGATCGAAGCGACGGCGGTCGTGACATCCTTTTCCGCTTCATCCATATCCTTGCTCATCTCAAATTCAAGAATCCCCACGACCATATTACTGTGTGCTTCAATATATAAATTATCTAGTTTCTTTATTCCCGATAACGTGTTTTCTAACGGTTTGCCTATATCCTCTAACCCCTGTTCAGGAGTCGCTCCAAGATATGGAACCTGCACGATGATATAAGGAATGTCGACATTCGGCATTGATTCCATCTTCATCGTTTTGACTGAATAAATTCCCCCTGCAATCACCATCAACATGGCGATAAAAATAACCCCCGCGTTCTTTAACGAAAACTTAATCCAAGATTTCATTTCTCTTTTCCCCTCCGCAATCTAAGTACTTTTTCAGTTTAACTACTTTCCCAACCTACTAAACTCGCTTTCTGGTTCTTTTTACCTTTTTTATTATAGATTTTCCATCTAGGAGCCAACATCGGGCAGTTGCTGTAATCTCATCTACGACCTAAGACTTAGAAAGTATTGCTAACAGGAATTCATACTGGTGTCAGGCACCGAAATTGATTAAAATGGTAAATTCCTAGTAAAATTTACTTATACAGAAAGTCGGTTTGATTGAACGATTGAAAATGAGCCATAGGGAGAAGGAGTTAGGGAAAAATAGAATGAAGATGTTCAGGAAGTTGTCCGATGGGGTATTAGCGCTGCTAATTACTATCCTGATTTATGCGGTATTTTTTGCGGTAGTTTCACAGAGTCCTGGGGATGAAATGAATAATAGTTTAATCGCTTTTGCTACCTTTATAGCGATGACATTTTTTATAAACTTTCCGGTGTGTTGGTGGATTTTAAAACGGATCATTAAGGCTAGTCGCGGGTAGAATCATTGGAAAAAGCCCAGTTCCGATTGGAACTAGGCTTTTTCCAATCTTTTAGCTTTTTGATTTTTACTTTTATCCTATTTATTGACTAATTTGATTGCCTCTTCTACCAATTGAGTTAAACAAGCATTCTTTTGGAAAAATAAACCTTGGACATTTCTTAATCCACAACAAAAAGAACAACCCAATTGAGTTGTTCTTAAAAGTGCCTGGCAACGTCCTA
>NZ_JBALSN010000228.1:0-4480 GCF_036966985.1 Neobacillus drentensis
GTTATCCTCCTCGCGCTCTTGATGGGCTTCCGTTCCAGCGCTGATATCCTGGATTGGCTCGCGGTAGCTGGAATACTCGGGCTGTTTACGCTGGCGCTGACATGGCTGGCAGTCATTCCCGGATTAAGAGCGGGGTCTATGGAAGGGGCGACAGCCTATTCGTACCCGCTGATTTTCCTGCCGTTTATCAGCTCGGCCTTTGTCCCCACCGAAACCATGCCTAAAATTGTCCGTACATTCGCTGAGAACCAACCCGTGACTTCAATCGTAAATGCCATTCGTGCCCTCTTGTATGAAGGGTCTGTTGGCAACGATATCTGGATCGCGCTTGCCTGGTGCGTCGGCATCATGGTCATCGCTTATTTCTTCGCAAGTAAAGCATTTAAACGCCAGCTAGGGTAAATTAGGGCAACTTGCTATGCTTCTTTATATAAAAAAATAATTTTTCTGTAAGTCAAATTTATAAAGCCTAAATGTTAAATAGTAAAGGCTGCTACAAGCAGCCTATTTTTTAGATCACTAAGGTATGTCATTCACTTCATTTGCCACACGGATTCCTGATTCTATTGCCCCTTGGATCCAACCGTGGGTAAGTCCGGTATGTTCACCAGCAAAGTGTACCTTTCCCTCAGGTGTAGAGATATAAGGATATAACTCCGCATCCTGACCCGGTTCAAAAGAGGTAAAACCTCCGCAAGAATAAGGGTTTTTACTCCAGCTAAAAGCAGCTCCCGTTACGAATTCTGAATAAACCTGATACCCAAAAATTTCTGCCAAGTTCATTAATGCAAATTGGATCATCTCTCTTTCAGATAGACTCTCCAACGTTAAGGCCTCATCTGCCCACGTATAACTCGCAATAACAACCGCAGGTCCTTTTGTACCAATACCATAGCTTGGGTAATAGGAAAAGCGGATGGGCAGATCGGTTATCGATTTACCACCTAATTGTCCTGCTTTCTCCCAAAACCTACTTTTAAACTCGATGGCAATCTTAGAGGAGGCCATATAATTGAGTTCACGAATCGCTGTCCTTTTAAAATAGGAGAAAGATTCATAAGGTTCGACTTGCACAAACCGGAGCGTTGAAAAAGGAATAGTCACAATGGCTAGGTCACCAGTCATGCTGAAGCTCTGATCGGTTTTCTGGTGCTTGCAATGAATGGTTACACTGTTTTGATATTGAGATATTTTCATCATTTTTTGGTTGAATAAAATGTTTTCGTATAATTGTGGTTGAAAGGCTTTAGGCAATCGATCCATGCCACCCGTTATTTCATAAAATTTCTTCGTTCCGTTTAAGATGATGAGTTCTCGTAATATCTCTACAAAGGTCATCCCCATATACGCTTCCAAGTCAATAAGCACACCAATCATATCATTTGCACCGACGGAAAAATAATAGTTTAAGAAAGAACCTAACGAAAGATTTCTATATTGCTTTTCTATAAGAGGCCAATTCTTTTTAGGATCTTGTTTTATAAAATCGATGATTGGTTGAATTACAGAAAACAAAAGTTCTTCCGACGATTTCCCTTTCTCATTTGGTTCAACAGGGTATTTTAAAATACTTGGATCCTTTTCAAACAATAGAAGCCGCGTTTTAATGCCATTTGCGTAGATGAAGTCATTTGGGGTTCGGTTGATAAATAGATTGGTAGTCAACTTAAACTTTTTAATATATTCAAAGGTTAATTGATGTTTTTCGGGAATTCGCATCGGTCCGGCATTGAAATATAAGTTCTCGCTAAAAGGCGTTCTTATTGTATATACACGTCCGCCAACTCTATCATTTGCTTCCAAAATGGTGACATTATGACCAGCATCCTTTAATAAAGAGGCGGAGACGAGTCCAGCCATGCCTGCACCAATAATAATAATATGTTTAGGATTATGAGATTTCTTAAGACCATTTCTAATGATGGTCAGCATTTGTTGCTCCGTTAATGGGAAATTCATGTGATGGGGGCAACCTCCTTTACATTTTCCAAAAAATGGCTCATTGCATTATATACAGTTAAAAGTGGGGTTATGTTCTATTTGTAATCCTGAGTCCATGAATCTTTGATTATATGGAAAGTCAACCATTTCTTTTACTAAATGTATGTGCTATAACATACGAGAGAAGGACCCTCCAATCATGAGAATTTGGTCCTATTAAAAGGGGGGCATGGGTATGAGAGTGGAACCGACTGAATATTTTGTGAATAATTTACGTTATATCATTAGGTCTGCACAAGAGACGGATGCAAAGAACTTGTCAGAAGTTAGATTGCAGATCGATGGTGAAACAGAGAATTTAGATAGGGAAAAGGGCGAAGCCTTTATAGATGAATCGGGTTTCAAACAGATTATTAAAGAAGATACCGAGAGTAATAGTAATATTTTTTTGGTTGTTGAGGTCAATGATAGAATTGTAGGTTTTTCAAGATGTGAAGGGACCAAATTGAAAAGATTTGCTCATAAAGTAGAATTTGTCGTCTGTGTTTTAAAAGAATTCTGGGGATATGCAATTGGGAAAAGCTTATTACAAAAATCTATTCAATGGGCGGACTCAAATGGAATTAAGAAAATATCGTTAGCAGTTCTTGAGACGAATGATAAAGCCATGAAACTTTATGAAAAGCTCGGTTTTGAAGTGGAAGGGATCTTAAAAAATGACAAGATCCTATCCGATGGGAATTACTATAATACGATTTTGATGGGAAGGCTCAATGAATAATAATCCAAAGGAGAACTAGATGAAAAATAATGTTTTGTTTGACACAAATAAAATCGACCGGGAATCACTGCCTTATTATTTCGACTACGGCAAAATCGTTTCTACCATTCAAGAGAAACTCATTCATGATGTGGGCATCGATTTTCAGATGTATTCAGATGAAGATACCTCCAATGAAATTTGGGACATTCTTGAGGAAGATCTAAAAGAGGAATCGCCGGAAGTACAATTAATTTGCCATATTTATAAAGAAGGGGAGACCAAGACCATCTCATCCAACCATACCGATAAGGCGATGGAATTGATTATTAAACCACGGATTATCAATGGTCTCTTTTATTATCCAAATTATCAGGTCGCACTGGCAAGATTAGTTATTTACCAAAGTGATGGGGAAATGACGCATGATTTTATTTTTGCCCAAAATGATGCTTGCTTAGTAGCCTTTTTGAAGTATGTGCTTAAAAGAAAAAGAGATTATATTAAAAACTATGTCACTGTTTTTACGGATACGGAAGATGGTGTTGAAACAGAGATTGATAGTATTACAACCTTGGTTAGAAGAGAGGATGTATTTTTAGAGGATACGTTAAAGCGTGAAATTTACCGCTCGATTGATGAATTTTTCTCGGAAAGCGGCCAGTTTTTCAAAACTTATGACATTCCGTACAAACGTGGAATCCTTCTCTACGGGAAGCCAGGGAATGGAAAGACCACTCTCGTGAAATCAATCGCTAGCAGCATTAATGCACCGGTTGCTTATTGGCAGATTACTGAATTTACATCGAGTTATACGATTAAAGAAGTATTTACGTCGGTATTGAAGTTAACGCCATTGGTACTTGTGATTGAGGATATTGATTCCATGCCTGCGAGTGTCCGTTCTGTCTTCTTGAACATCTTAGACGGCGCCACTTCAAAGGAAGGAATTTTCATCATTGGGACAACGAATTATCCTGAAAAAATTGATCCTGCACTCATGAACCGCTCTGGGCGGTTTGACCGAGCGTATGAGATTCACGTACCAACCAAAGACCTCCGTTATCAGTATCTATTAAATAAGAATATTGCTCAAATTCTTTCTGAGGAAGAGATCCAGCAAGTTGTTGATTCAACGAAGGATTTCTCTTATGCGCAGCTCAATGAGTTGTATACATCGATTGCCCTTGAATGGCATTACGAACAACAAGTTGATGTGAAAAAACTTTGTGCAGACTTAAAATCACTGCAGCAAAAACAACAAAAACAAGAATGGGATCAAGCTCTTTCCTCAGCATCGATTGGATTCTCAGGGTTGGGTGAGGATTAAAGATTCTCTGCCACAGTATTTGATACTGTGGTATTTTTTTGTTGGGATATTAGTTGAATGGGACCACTAGATGGCTATGTTTCCCGCGAAGGGAGAAAAATCGGTCCAAAGGTAACCATAAGGTTCTTTGGTAACCGCGGAAGAAGAAAAATCAGTTCAACGGTAACCATAGAGGGTTTATGATGCCCACAAAGGATGAAAAATTGGTTCAACGGGAACCATAGCGGGTCTATGATTCCCGAGAAGAATAAAAAAATGCTTAAACGGTAACTAATCGTCTAACTAATACCCGTTTCACTCTTCAAATCTCCCTAGACTATACCTCCACCAAAAATGATTTGTATGATAAGCTAAAATGGTATTAATTTTATTATTGGCTGTGTTAAAGAATATTGTTGATTTTGGCACTCTGTTGACCTTCGTTCCAGGCACGAAGACTCCTGCGGGAG
>NZ_JBALSN010000228.1:4527-8689 GCF_036966985.1 Neobacillus drentensis
CAAGTTTAACACAGCCTTATTAATAAAAAAGATCCTTAAGAATGAAGGAATAATAAATCCATGTCAGAAGCTAAACCATTATCTTCAGTGAGTAATCCCAAATTAATTATTGTTGCTGTGGCATTAGGAGTTATTTTAAACCCATTAAATACCACGATGATCACAGTTGCTTTGCCAGACATACAAAACGAATTCCATTTAACCTCAAAGGATATTTCCTGGTTAGTAGCTTCCTATTTTATGATAAGTGCCCTTTGTTTACCTCTTATTGGTAAACTAAGTGATTACTATGGCAGGAAAAAAATCTTTGTTTTCGGACTTGTATTGGTTGCGATTGCTTCCTTTTTTGCCCCTTTATCGAAAAATATGATTTTCTTACTAGCAATGAGAGGGATCCAAGCGGTAGGGACATCTGCACTTTATCCTGCAGGAATAGGGATTATTCGCACAACTATTGAAAAAAATCAAAATCGTGTAATTGGTACATTAGCAGTGTTTGCTTCAACTTCAGCAGCTTTTGGGCCCACGATCAGTGGATTACTAATACAGTACGGAGGCTGGCCTGTTATATTTTATGTTAATTTTCCCGTGATCCTTCTGTCAGCCTTATTGGCACTAAAATATATTCCCACGGATATAAAAAACGCGTCACAATCCTTCAAATGGGACGTGATCGGGATTCTAACCTTTGGTTCATCCCTAGCTTCTTGGATGTTCTTTTTGCAATCCATCGAAAATGGGTTTAGTCTTTTAAAATTCATCCCTGCGTTATTACTGACCTGTTTCTTTTATTTTTACGAAAAAAATAGTTCAGAACCATTTATCAATGTGAATTATTTAACGAAAAATCTCAACGTTTCCATTATTTATGTTCAATATATTCTGGTTACCGTAGTATTTTTTGCGATGCTAATCTCCATGCCATCTTATTTACAAAAAGTTGTCATGCTTGACTCAAAAGCAGCAGGCATGATGATGTTGTCAATTTCTATCTTCGCGATGCTCATGACACCTATAGCTACCCGTTGGACGGAAAAGAGCGGATATCGGATCCCTTTACTATTTGGAGGGATCATGGGGATACTGGGGATTGCGTTATTAATTTATACAAATCATGCTTCTCCGCTAGTCTATTTATTTATCATTTTAGCTATTATAGGAATAGGAAATGGAGCGGTAACCATAGGGTTACAAAATCTATTGTATTCAATCGTCGCTAAGTCGCAAAGTGGAATTGCTTCAGGTTTACTGATGACATCAAGATTCATGGGCAATATTCTCGCTTCTAGTTTGTATGCCGTTGCGTTTGCAGCCGGTATAAATGATCACAGTAAAACAGTGATGACCGTAGTTTTACTATTCGTAACAATAATCTTGATCCCAGGAATGTTTTACATCACTAGTAAGAAAGCACAGTCAGAAACAGATGGTACCTTATAACTTTTTAAGGATAATAACACAAAGAGCCATTTCTACTCATCTTCTATGTAGAATGGCTTTTTGTGTTACCTAGATCTTTATAACGTTTTCGGGCATCCATTTTTAGATTGTTTGAATTTTCTAAATTCAAGATAAAATATATCTATTACTCTTGTCATTTTCCTGAAAATTACATATAATTAACTTTACCACTATTGCCAACTTGTATACCCGCCATTACTATTTCTCTTGATAAAATAAAAGGAGTGCCCCAGTTGGGACACTCATCTAAACTAGAATTAGCTGGATCTTTCTTCTAACCAATCTGCAATGGTTGGATAAGTTATTTTTGTGGCTTGGCTGCCGTAAGTAATCGAAGTATGCCCAACAGGTAATACCTTAAATTGTTTATCCTCACTTGAAACTACTTCCATCAATGCTTCAACTTGATGGGGTGGGGCAATTAGGTCATTTTTACCAGCTAGGTTTAGGATATTGGCCTTGATATTTTCAAGTTTAACTTTTTTACCTCGAATAACCATTTCACCTTTAATCAGTTTATTATTTTGGTAGAAGTCTCTAATCCATTGACGGTAGGCTTCTCCAGGGAATAAAATTCCGTCGTTTAACCATCTGCGGAGAAGTTTAAAGCTCTTAATAAACTTCTCATTATCAGCACGCTCTACGAGACTAATTAATGGTCCAAAGTTGGTTCCCATTGGATTGATCATTTTGTTTCCAAAGTCAATCATTTCTGGTGGAATAACACCAAGGGTTTCTACCACTTTATTAATATCGAAATAGCGCTCATCCAGCATCGGACCATATGACCCGCTATTTTCAAAACTAAACGGACTAGTCATAAAGACAAGGTTGCGAATTGGTAATTCAGGGTGTAGTGCCGCAAATGCAGAAGTGATCGTTCCACCCATGCAATATCCAAGGATTGAAACTTCCTCAGCATTAGAACGTCTCATAACCTTACGAACAGCACGTGGTATATAGTCCATAATGTAATCATCAAGTTTCATATTTCTATCTTCGTAACCTGGTGTACCCCAGTCAAGTAGATAAACATCAAACCCACGTTCAACTAAATATTCTATTAAACTGCCACCTTTTGTTAGATCCAATATATATGGCTTATTAATTAGAGCATAAACTAAAAGAAGGGGAGTTTTATGTTTTTTTGGTTGATCAGAAATATACCGGTAGAGTTTCGTTTTATTTCTAGTCCAAACCACTTCTTTCGGTGTAGGTGCTACTTCCGGTTCGGCATCGGTCGTTAACACTTGAGTTGCCCTGTAGACACGTTGATACATCTCTTGATACTTTTCAGGTGCAAATTCAAGCACACCATTCCATTCTTTTGGCATCAAAACGTTAATGACTGTTCACTCCTTACATGATTTATTTTCTCTCTTAATATATAAAGAAAGTCGGACATTCATGACACTTACATGTAAAGTCCACCGTTAATATTTAATTGCTGACCAGTGATATAGTCACCATCTTTACATAAGAAAACAACACCACGAGCAATTTCTTCAGGTTTGCCTAAACGTTTTTGCGGAACTTTTTCAACGATTCCTGCAAGAACTTTTTCTGGAATGGCTTGGACCATCTCAGTACCAATAAATCCAGGGCAAATTGCATTAACTGTTACATTACTTTTAGCAAGTTCAAGAGCAAGTGATTTAGTATATCCAATCAGTCCTGCTTTTGCTGCAGCATAGTTGGTTTGTCCAAATCCGCCTGCTTGCCCAATAATTGACGAAATGTTAATAATACGACCTGCATCTGACTCAAGAAGATAAGGTAAAGCCGCAGATGTATTATTGTAAACACTGTTTAAATTTACATCAATTACTTTTCTCCAATCTTCTTCGTTCAATTTTTTGAACGTGCTATCTCTTGTAATTCCTGCATTATTAACTAGGATATCTAATTTGCCATAATGGTTGATCGTTTCTTGTACAAGGTATGCTGCTTCATTACTTTCTGAAACATCTGCTTGAACAGCGTAAGCTTCTCCACCAAACTCATTAATTTCTGCGACTACTTTATCTGCTAACTCTTTGCGGATATTGTAGTTAATAACAACTTTCGCGCCATTCTTAGCTAGTTCTAATGCAATTGATGCACCGATACCTCTGCTGCCGCCTGTTACAATCGCTACTTTGCCTTTTAATTCTGTCATTTTTAAGCACCTCATCTATAGTAGTTGTTTAAATAATCATGCTAGTTTAATACATTAACTTGTATTACATGCTATTATGTAATCCGTTATTATTTCTTTTCTTTTTGTGAATTTAACAAAGTTAGAATTTGATTCAATTTATTATCCAAATTCTTCATATCTTTTTTTACATTCGACAATTCTGACTTAAATGACGCCTGATCTTCATTATTGTCTAATTTTTCTTCCAATTTTTCTTCAAGATCGTCAACTTTTGCATCTACATTAACAATTAAGGACGAAAGGTTAGCAATGTCATTTCGAGATGGTACATTAATAAATTCTAAGTATTTTAACGTAGATTCATCAATCATTTTTTTAAATTGAAGGTTCATCTCCAACAACTGTCCCATCCCTTGAGAAGGGTAATCCGCGCCGAATTTTTCATCAAATAGTTTACTAGATTGGGAATAAAAATCCTTCCACATATCATAAAAATTAAAGTCTTCCGTAGCGAATTTTCCATCAAATAATTTACTAGATTGGGAATAAAAATCTTTCCAC
>NZ_JBALSN010000229.1:0-7303 GCF_036966985.1 Neobacillus drentensis
AACAATTAATAATTTCTTTCTTAGAAAAACAGTTAAAATAATAAACCCAATTAGCGCTCCAGCAAACGAGCTGAAGATAAATAATGGAATAAACCCAAATAATGTTGCCTTTTGACCGAGCAAAAGAGTAGCTATAGGGTAAGAAAGCATCGCACCAAGGATTCCTGTCCCAATCACTTCACCGATAAAAGCTAAATATAGTTTTCTAGTTTTCCAGAATAATAGTGAGGCGAGCAAGGCTCCGACCATACTGCCAGGAAAGGCAAAAAGCGAACCTGTTCCCATTAAATTCCTCAGCAAAGAAACACCGAAGGCCTGGGCGACAGCATAATAAGGACCTAACAAAACTGCTGATAAGACATTCAAAAAATGTTGGATAGGAAAGACCTTTGTAAAACCGATTGGAATATAGAATAGGTTACTTGAAAGTGTTCCAATCGCAATCATCATGGCCGTCAACGTCAATTTATGGGTCTTTTTCACTAATTGACCACTCCTTTAAAAATCACACTTTTTCTTAATGCTTTCGCAGCTTCCAGCGGGGATTCTGCCTGGCTTATTGCCGTAATCACAGAAACTCCATCCGCCCCCGCGTCAATAACGGACCGGGCATTTTGGATCGTAATCCCGCCGATGCCAACAATCGGCATTTCACAGCCATCTTTTCTTAGTTTTTCAATCAGTGTCGTCCCTCGCGATGGCTTGGCATCCGCTTTAGTCTTTGTCGGAAAAACAGGTCCAATTCCAAAATAATCCGCTCCATCTTGGATCGCTGCCATGGCTTCTTCTGTCGTATGGACGGATACTCCAAGGATTTTGTTCGCACCGATTTTTTCCCGTACCATTTTTACCGTTTCATCTTCTTGCCCGATATGAACACCGTCCGCATCAATCGCCACGGCCAACTCGATATCATCATTCACAATAAAAGGAATTTGATGGTTTCTGCAAAGGGTTTGGAGTTCTTTAGCCAGTGCATATTTTTCAGAACCAGTTAGTGCTCTCTCCCCTTTTTCGCGGAATTGAAAAAGCGTAATCCCTCCTGAAATTGCCTCATTTAATACTTCAACGGGTTCTTTCAAACAGTTGGTGCTGCCCATAATAAAATAAACGCGTAAAGCCTCTCTCAAATCAATCATGATCTCGATAGCTCCTTTACAAGGTTTCTTTTTCCATACGCCCAATGGTTAGTAGGTCCATGTCCTTGACCAATCTCCAATTGATCTTCAATTGCGGCCTGAATAAAATCTTTCGCTGTCCCAACGGCTTCATAAACAGTCGCACCTTTAGCTAGTTCAGCGGTAATAACTGCGGAAAAAGTACATCCTGTTCCATGGGTGTTCTTTGTCTCGATTCGCTTGCTCGTAAATGTGTAGAATTCCTTCCCATCAAACAATAAATCAATCGACTCGGATTCGTTTTCATCGTGACCGCCTTTAATCACAACGTTTTTCACGCCTAAATCATGGAATCTTCTAGCGGCCTCCTGTTTATCCTCTAAGGTCAGAATAGTCATCCCCGTTAGGACTTCCGCCTCCGGAATATTCGGCGTAATTACTTTGGAAACTGGCAACAAGAAATTTTTCATAGCAGAAATGGCTTCCATTTGCAGCAGTGAGGCGCCCCCCTTGGCAATCATGACCGGATCGACCACTACATTCTCCCAACCAAAGATCTTGATCTGAACTGCAACGGCCTCGATGATTTCCGTATTAAACAGCATTCCTGTTTTCACAGCATCGGCACCAATATCCGAGCCAATCGCTTCAATCTGCTTTACCACTGCCTCTCTCGACATTGGATAGACTCCGTGAACTCCTAATGTATTTTGGGCTGTTACTGCTGTTAACGCGGTCATCCCAAATACATCTAACTCCTGAAATGTTTTTAAATCGGCTTGAATTCCAGCACCGCCGCCGCTATCCGAACCTGCAATTGTTAATGCTTTTTTCATTAAATTACCCCTCTTTATTAACTTTTTTGAAAGAACTATATAGATTGATATCCTCATTTGAAACAAGTGATAATTGGTTTAAGAATTCGATTTGGAAACTTCCTGGTCCCTTTTCAGCTGTTTGTGCCGCAGCCTTTTCCGCAGCAACGCCGTAATATGTTAAGGCAGCCAATGAAGCTTGAAGTAAATCTTTTTCTACTCCTGCAAACGCCCCAATCACCGAGGTTAGTAAGCATCCCATACCGGTCACCTTTGTCATGATTGGGTGGCCATTGCTAACCAGATAGGTGGTTTCTCCATCGGAAACGACATCCTCTTTTCCCGTGATGATGACCACGCAATTCCAAGTTTCTGCTGCTTTAATCGCAAGGCTCACGACATCGCCATTCGCTGACGCCCCTGCATCGACGCCTTTAATTTCCCACTTTTCACCAAGTACATTTGCGATTTCAGCTGCGTTTCCGCGGATGGCTGAAATATTTACTTCATTCATGATTCTTTGGGCAGTTTCGGTTCGGTACGTAGTAGCCCCAGCACCAACCGGATCAAAGATGACCGGTACACTGAATTCATTGGCTGCTTTTCCGGCAATAATCATCGAATCTACCGTTTGCGGGTTTAAGGTGCCAATATTCAAAACTAGTGCACTAGCAATCTTGGCCATTTCCGCCACTTCCTCGGCAGCATACGCCATTACAGGTGAAGCACCTAAAGCTAGCAGACCATTTGCAGTAAAATTCGTTACCACGACATTAGTGATATTATGTACAAGCGGGTTTACCTCTCTAACCTTTTCCAACGTTTCAAACAAACTGATTTTTTCCATTGCCCATCTCTCCCGTTTCTTTTTATAAAAATAAAAAAACCAGATCCATAAACGGACCTGGTTAGTTAGTCAGAGAAAAATAAAAAATTCACTTGGCTACTTTCCTACGCTGGTATTACCCAGATCAGGTCCGAAGGGTTAAAAACATTAGCGTTTTCTCTCAGCCTGATAACAGGGCACCCCTAGTAGATCGATTAGTTTATTAAATTAAGTACATAATAACGCTATGAAACTAGATTGTAAAGGAAATAGTTTCAAGCGATCAATAGTTTACATAATATAATTATTTGTTTATTTTTTTTAATAATAGGCTAACATACTATCGTTACTGTTTGCTTTCATATGGAACCGTAACAATAAAAGTACTTCCTTTACCTTTTTGAGAATGAATCTCTAACTGTCCTGCTAGTTTTTCCAAGCTTCGTTGGACCAAAAATAACCCAATTCCTCGATTTTCACCCTTTGTCGAATACCCCTTCACACATAAGCTATTTCTAATCTCCTCGTCGATACCTTGTCCTGTATCATGGACCTCCAACACAAGGATTCCATCATAATAATCAAACCTTAACGTTACTTTTTTAAGAGGCTGATCCGCAACTGCATCCAGTGAATTATCAATTAAATTTCCAAGAATCGTGACCACTTCATGTGTTGTTTCCTGCCTGTGCGGTTCTGGTAACAATCCTTCCCCATCAATGATCATTTCACAGCCTTTTTCCCTTGCAAAGCTAAGTTTTCCTAAAATAAAGCCTGCTAATACAGGATCTTTAAAACGACTGACGACAAATTCTACCTCAGACTGCTGGTGATTAACAATTTTGGTGATGTACGACGAAACCATATGATAGTCCTTCATATGGACTAAACCTGAGATTACATGCAGTTTGTTCATGAATTCGTGCGATTGGGTTCTAAGTGCCTCTGCATATAACTTGACTCCGGTCAATTGTTCAGCTAATTCCTTGATTTCGGTTTTTTCCCGAAAGGTGGCAATTGCTCCAACAATCTTTCCCTTCACGATTACTGGGACACGATTGGTTAGGATGGTAATATGATTGATTTCTTGCTCTTGATTTAACTGTGCTTCCCCAGTCTCTAGGACGGTAGAAAGTTTTGTATTTGGCATGTAATCGTCCACTATTTTTCCTAAAAAAGGACCTTCAATACCAGCCTTGTGAAGAAGTCTAATCCCCTCATTATTAACGAGAGTGGTTATACCATCTTGATCAACCGCCAGCGTCCCTTCCTTGGTTGATTCCAGCATCGCACTTCGTTCTTCCAACAGTTTTGCTATTTCACTAGGCTCCATCCCAAACAGAATCGATTTGATTTTTCTTGCCAAAAATAGAGCTCCTAGAACTCCTACTAAAATACCCACTCCGACTCCAATCAAAATGATTCTTCTACTTTGTTCGATCGCCTGATTTACTTTTTCTAACGAGATACCTACGGCAACGGCCCCTATTTGTTTATTTTTCTCATCAAAAACAGGGACGAAAGAGCGTAATGATAATCCTAATGTTCCTTCGGCAGTCGAAATATGCTCTTTCCCTTTTAATACCGGACCTTCATCTCCACCAACAAAATGCAAGCCTAATAGATTCCGATTAGGATGTGATTTTCTTATTCCATCCATGTCCATGACGACGATGAATTCAACATGGGTGGACCGTTTGAGATCATTCGCAAATGATTGGATGTCCTTCTCTGCTTTTTTATTCTGTAACCCATTTATCACAAGGGGGGACCCGGCAACAATCCTCGCTATATCTGTGGCTTTCTCAGCTTGCCCTTTCTTTGTTTCTTGTGAAATTCTGTTAGTAATTAATATCTCAGTAACGAACAATGCCATCACAACTACAATGCAAACTAGCAGGGTAATCGTCGTTTGTAAACGGAGTTTTGGTTTTCCAATCCTGATTTTCCAGTCCAACATGCTCCCTCCCAATTCACAAACATCATATTTTTTATTCACACTCCATATCGGTTGACTGGTCTTCCCACACCCCCGTAATGGATATGTATTTTTACTTTTCCTTCTTTTTCTAAATAATCAAGATATCTTCGTGCTGTTACACGTGCCATTCCAATGCCTTCTGCTACCTCCTCAGCAGAAACGGGTTCTTTCTCGTGCGAAAGAAAGTCGGTAATTTTCGTTAAAGTGTTCATATTTAATCCCTTTGGCAGGTTGTCTCTTTCATTTTCTTCTTTTTGATCAATGAATAAGATTTGATCAAGTTCCTCTTGTAAAAGGGCTTTCTTTTCCCCTAATTTCATACGATAAGTTTTATAGTTATCTAGTGATTTTTTTATGCGCTCAAAGGTAAATGGTTTCATGATATAATCAAATGCACCTTGTTGAAGAACTCCATGGATGGTTTCAATATCGCTGGCCGCTGTTATGGCAATTACATCAACGGAATAGGGCTTTGAACGAAGTTCTCTTAGCATCTCCAATCCACCCATATATGGCATATAAATATCGATAATGGCAAGGTTTGGCCGGAGTTCTTTGATTAATCTCAGACCATCGTTCCCATTTGCAGCCACTCCGATAATCGAAAACCCATCCACCCGATCAATAAATTGGCGGTGAACCTCCCGAACCATCGGGTCATCTTCTATCAATATTACTTTTAACGGAAACATCCCCAGCCCCCCTTAGATTGCTCACTTTTATAATAATATCATGGCCTATTTTATCAAAATAGTAAATTAATAGCTGAATATTTTTTCAATGTTTTATTGTGGAATTTCCTATAACAAAAGGAACAATAAGACCAATATGACCAAAATCTTACTAATATCTGAATTTTCATTTATTCTGTCAATAGGTGGTCTGAAAGCGTTAACAAATTTAATTAAACAAAGGGGTGTACGGGAAAATGAGAATTAATTTTAAAAATTTGACCGTCCAAGTATTATTGGGGATAGTACTTGGAATTGTGATCGGATTTCTGTTTCCGAAATTCGGTACCGAATTAAAAGTTTTGGCGGATATCTTTATCAAATTAATTAAGATGGTAATTGCTCCAATTGTATTTTTTACGATTGTCATTGGTATTGGTAACATGGGGGATTTAAAAAAGGTTGGACGTATTGGCGGAAAGGCGCTCCTTTACTTTGAAATTGTTACTACTTTTGCGCTGGCAATCGGATTATTACTCGTCAATATCATTAATCCTGGATCTGGATTTAACACAGACTCCGTAAAAGGCGGAGACATTTCGCAATTTACTGCGCAGGCAAAGGAGTCCAGTCATGGATTTATAGAGTTTATTTTAGGGATTATTCCAGATAATTTTGTTGGAGCTATGGCGAAAGGTGAACTGCTCCCGATCTTATTCTTTGCTGTCCTCTTCGGAATTGCCCTTGCTTCTTTAGGACAAAAAGGGAAGCCAGTCGTTGCTTTGTTTGAGCAATTTACGGAGATATTTTTTAAGATTGTTAATATGGTAATGAAATTTTCACCTATCGCAGCTTCTGGTGCAATGGCATACACCATTGGTAATTTTGGTCTGGGCTCGTTAGTCTCACTAGGTAAATTAATGGGAAGCGTATATGCAACCATGTTTATTTTCATTGTATTTGTCCTCGGGGCAATCGCAAAGCTATATGGATTTAATATTTTGAAATTCATCGCTTATATTAAAGAAGAAATTCTCTTGGTGTTAGGTACATCCTCTTCTGAATCTGCCCTCCCGAGAATGATGGAAAGACTGGAGAAATACGGCTGTTCCAAATCGGTAGTAGGTCTGGTTGTTCCAACCGGATACTCGTTTAACTTGGATGGGACCGCGATTTATCTTTCGATGGCGGCGCTCTTTATTGCTCAGGCTTACAATGTAGATATTACAATATGGCATCAAATCACCTTGTTAGGAATCTTAATGCTGACATCAAAAGGTGCAGCTGGTGTAACCGGTTCAGGTTTTATTACTCTTGCTGCGACACTATCTGCTTTCCCTGTCATTCCCGTCGAAGGGATTGCCTTATTACTAGGTGTCGATCGGTTCATGTCTGAAGCTCGTGCGATTACTAACCTAATCGGAAATGGCGTGGCAACTGTAGTTGTTTCCAAGATGGAGAATGAGTTCCATCCTTCCGCAGAGTTCGAATCGGCAAAAACAGATAAATCAATTAGTGCTTAATTGAGTATAACAAAATGGCTTGGAGGATTTCCTTCAAGCCATTTTGTTAATTAAACTGATTTTTGGTGCATACCGAATACTCTATGACTTTCTTAACTTTTTGCCAGTTCCATTAACTCTTTCAGTTCATTGGTAAATCCTTTGACGGCCCGGTTTTCAACGACTGTCACTGGAACTCCAAGAAACCCGTATTTCTCCACTTCCTTTTGGTATTCTGGATTGACGGATAAATCTCTAGTCTCGAAAGGAATTCCTTCCTCACTTAGGACTTTTTTGACCATCGTGCATTCGATGCAGTCTTTGGTTGTATAGACGATTACCTGCTTGTTCAATGTTCTTGTTCCCCTTTTGTTTAATTTTTCTGTATAG
>NZ_JBALSN010000230.1:0-198 GCF_036966985.1 Neobacillus drentensis
TCCTCTAATACCTTTAAGAGTTTATTCATTTGAATCGGATGCAATTCTCCAATTTCATCGATAAAAAGGACCCCGCCATGAGCATTGGTCACTGCCCCTTGCTTCGGCTGTGGAATTCCTGCTTGTCCCATTGCCCCTGCTCCTTGATAAATTGGATCATGTACAGAACCGATTAAAGGATCAGCAATTCCTCTTTCA
>NZ_JBALSN010000230.1:238-764 GCF_036966985.1 Neobacillus drentensis
ATTTTTCTTTGCTTCTTCTAAAACAAGGCGTGCAGCTGCTGTTTTACCAATTCCAGGCGGTCCATAAATGATCACATGCTGGGGATTTGGTCCACATAGTGCTGCTTTTAATGATTTGATTCCATCTTCTTGGCCGACAATATCTTGAAAGCTTGAAGGCCGTACTTTTTCAGCTAATGGTTCTGAAAGTGAAATAGATCTCATTTTGCGAAGTTGTTCCATTTCCTTCCGGGATTCCCGATCAATGGATACTTTTTGTGTACGCTGATTCCTAAGCAAATTCCAAAAATACAGCCCAATTATGATTCCGAAGAATAGCTGTATAAATAAGGCAATCCCCGTCCAACTCATACATTTCCCTCCTGCACTTCAACTTTTTACTAAATATATATTAATAAGTATTTCCTGCAGTGGGGTGGAATAAACCACATATTCGTAAGAAACTGTTTCGGGAGATGGAGGGAAATTGGATTCGCTGATTGAATGGGGATATTCGCTGATTGAACGAGAAAATTCGCTGATTGGA
>NZ_JBALSN010000230.1:817-1699 GCF_036966985.1 Neobacillus drentensis
TGATTGGACTGTGAGATTCGCCCATTGGACTGTGAAATTAGCTCATTAAGACGGGAAATTCGCCCATTGATCATGAAAATCCGCTCATTAAGGCGAGAAATTTGCTCACTACCAATAATAAGGACAAAAAGACCTGGCTAGTGCCAGGCCTTTCGGTGCAATTATGCAGATTTTTCTTCAGCAACAACGGTTCCATCTTCTAATAAGAGTTTTGGAACACCATTGTTAATGACTGTTTCTTTGGTAATAACGCACTTGGTAATGTCGTCACGAGAAGGAAGGTCGAACATGACATCCAACATAATTCCTTCAATGATGGAACGTAGACCACGTGCACCAGTTTTGCGTTCAATTGCCTTTTTGGCAATCTCAGTCAAAGCGCCCTCTTCAAATTGAAGCTCAACATCGTCGATTTCAAGCATTTTTTGATATTGTTTAACAAGCGCATTTTTCGGCTTCGTTAAAATTTCAATTAATGCTGCTTCATCTAACTGCTCAAGGCTCGCAATCACTGGAAGACGTCCAATAAATTCTGGAATTAATCCAAAGCGAAGTAAGTCTTCTGGTAATACTTTAGAAAGTAGTTCTTTCTGAGAAACTTCCTGCTGCTTAATATCTGATCCAAATCCAATTACTTTTTGACCTAAACGGCGCTTAATAATTGGTTCAATTCCATCAAATGCTCCTCCGCAAATAAAGAGGATATTGGTTGTATCAATTTGAATAAATTCTTGATGCGGGTGTTTTCTTCCACCTTGTGGCGGAACACTTGCAACCGTACCTTCAAGAATTTTTAATAAAGCTTGCTGAACGCCTTCACCAGAAACATCTCTTGTAATTGAAGGATTTTCTGATTTACGGGCAATTTTATCAATCTCATCA
>NZ_JBALSN010000230.1:1738-9502 GCF_036966985.1 Neobacillus drentensis
ATTTTATCAATCTCATCAATATAAATAATCCCTTTTTCTGCTTTTTCTACATCGTAATCAGCAGATTGGATTAATTTTAATAAAATGTTCTCAACATCTTCCCCAACATATCCAGCTTCCGTTAGTGAAGTCGCATCGGCAATAGCAAATGGTACATTCAAAATACGAGCCAATGTTTGGGCTAGTAATGTTTTACCGCTTCCTGTTGGTCCAATCATACAGATGTTACTCTTTGCAAGTTCAACATCATCAATTTTACTATTGGAATTGATGCGCTTGTAGTGATTGTATACTGCAACAGAAAGTGATTTTTTCGCTTGATCTTGGCCGATAACATATTCATCAAGAATTTCACAAATTTCCTTTGGCTTCGGTACATCTTTAAATTCTACTTCTTCTTCTGTTCCAAGTTCTTCCTCAACAATTTCGGTGCAAAGTTCAATACATTCGTCACATATGTAAACTCCAGGCCCGGCAACCAATTTACGAACTTGGTCCTGTGTTTTACCACAGAAGGAACACTTTAATTGACCTTTTTCATCATTAAATTTAAACAAATCCTTTCACCCCTTAAATCATGTTAGTATCCTATGCGAAGCAGTGAATTACACAAACAAAAGTCAAGTCTCTCTCTAATTATTGAATAGTATGTATGTTGCATTGTAACACAGAACGCCAATGGACTGGAAATAAAAAGCTTAAGGTAAATAGGTTTCCCTTTGTTTGTGTAGTTCACTTTAAATCACTTATGTACTCTTTAATCTTAACCATTATGATAAAAATAAATCTTAATGGTGTCTGGAAATTATTTTATATTTATTTCGCTATGTCTAAGATATTTTCCTGCCCATTGTTAAATCTTATTATAATATGTATTTAAAAAAAAGTATAAAACAAGGCACGAATTAAATCGTGCCTTGCATTAAACAAGTTAATTACTTCTTGTTTTCAACAAGAAAGTCTACTGCTTTTTTAAGTTTAAGGTCTGATTGGATGCCTTCAAGTCCGCCTAAAGCTTGTTTAATGCTATCAACAGTCATGTTGTACATGCCAGCCATGTTTTCAAGTTCAGCATTCACATCTTCGTCAGTTACTTCTAGGTTTTCAGCCTTAGCAATCGCTTCTAGTGTTAAGTTTACACGTACGCGGTTTACAGCTTCTTCCTTCATTTGCTCACGTAAAGCATTTTCGTCTTGACCTGAGAATTGGAAGTATAGTTCAAGGTTCATCCCTTGCATTTGTATACGTTGTTCGAATTCTTGAAGCATACGGTTAACTTCGTTAGTAACCATAACTTCTGGAATTTCAACTTCTGCATTTGCAGCAGCTTTTTCAACAACAGTATCACGTAAATGGTGCTCAGCTTCGTGCTTCTTGCTGTTTTCTAAACGAGTTTTGATTTTCTCTTTAAGAGCGTCTAATGTTTCAACTTCATCATCCACATCTTTAGCAAACTCGTCATCTAATTCAGGAAGTTCTTTTCCTTTAATTTCATGAATAGTTACTTTAAATACTGCAGGCTTACCAGCAAGTTCAGCTGCATGGTATTCTTCAGGGAATGTTACTTCCACGTCTTTAGATTCACCAGCAGCTAGTCCTACTAATTGCTCTTCAAAACCTGGGATGAATGATCCAGATCCGATTTCAAGTGAATGGTTTTCAGCTTTTCCGCCTTCGAAAGCAACGCCATCAACGAATCCTTCGAAATCTAGAACAGCTGTATCGCCGTTTTCTACTGTGCCTTCTTCTTTTACAACAAGCTCAGCTTGGCGCTCTTGAAGAGTTTTTAATTCGTTAGCAACATCTTCGTCAGTTACGTTTGTATCAAATGCTTCTACTTCTAAACCTTTGTATTCGCCTAATGTTACTTCAGGCTTAACTTGAACAGTAGCTTTGAAGATAAGTTCTTTACCTTTTTCCATTTGCTCGATGTCGATGTCTGGACGGTCGATTGGCTCGATTCCAGTTTCGTCAATTGCGCTTCCATATGCTTCAGGAAGAAGAATATCTAATGCATCTTGATAAAGAGATTCGACACCAAAACGCTTTTCGAACATTTGACGTGGCATTTTTCCTTTACGGAAACCTGGTACGTTAACTTGCTTTACAACCTTTTGGAATGCCGCGTTTAAACCTTCGTTTACTTTGTCCGCACTTACTTCAACAGTAAGAACGCCACGGTTTCCTTCTAACTTTTCCCATTTTGCTGACATACATTTTCCCTCCAACAATCTATTCTCATATCATTCGTAACGAATTTGAGTAGTTTGGAAATCACTTTCTATCAAAGCCAATTTCCTATTTTTTTAATGTAAAATATAGTTTTTTACACAATGCAACCACTACATTATAACATAGGATTGATTTCTTTCAACAGCGAGCCTATATATTAGGATAAGAAATTTTCTCAATTACCTCAATTTTTGTGATGGCTTCTTCAATTTCTCTCACAGATACACCGTACTCGCTGGAAAGAAGATCCATTCCCGTATCCATCCCCATATAATCTTGTGCCAAGTGGTGGAAAGCTGCGGCCCATGCATGAGTACTTTCCGGCTCTAGTTCAAACGGATAAGTTATAAAAAAATTACGCTCAACCATTCCGCTCGTGTTTTCGAAAAGACCAGGGTTTTCGCTTTCCAGATGAGATTCGACAAGCGCTTTTATCGCTTGCATTCTTGGTTCTTCTCTAACCTCGGGAAGTTGTGTTGGAATAACTTTCTTTTCCATGCCAAATTTCCTGATAATAAGTTCTCTATTAATTTCCTGCTCTTTTAAAAGAGTTAAGAGAATGGTTTTTAAAAATGGATGACCTGCTTCCGCTTCTAAATAATCTGCAATTTCATGCAGGTAGGGGCGAATATTTTTCTCTGCTAGATTTGAAATGAGGAGCAGTTGTTCGTTTAGATTATCATTTGCAAATAGGTTTAACTCTTGGAAAGCTGTTTCCTCTGGTTCGATTTCCTCAAGATCTAGTTGACGATTCTCTGCCATTCTTCGGCTGAATTGAAGGATCGTTAGGAAATGATCATGTTTTTCCGGCGGAATCTCTTTTTCTTCTAAAAGTGCTTCGACGGTTGACACGATTTCATGATATTCATGGAGTTGGATCAGTACTGTCAAATAGAGGTCCACCATCTGGAGGTAGTCACCAATCCCCTTATGGAGCATTTCCTTGGCGAGTTCTTTCGCTTTTTGAAAAGAAGAAGCTTCAAAATAAGCAAGAACCAGCCCAATCAAGACTTCATCATTGTCAGGGTCATATTCTCTTGCTTCCTCCAATAGATTTATCGCTTCGTTAAATTTTTTCTTCTCAAGGCTTTCGAGACCCTTATTGGTTAATCTTTTTTCAAGTCCGGGAAAAAAGACTATATTATCTATTCGTTTCACAGGTTCCCTCTTTTTCATAAAAAAACCGTCCTTAGGATTGTCATGGGAATTAGTTTAGCATAAATAAAGGGTAAAAAAAAATAATGATTCGGCTCAGAAGTGTACAATTGTACAGTTACCAATTTCTTGTTAAGGAACCTCTCGATAGTTTTTTGCAAATTTTACATTTTGCATTTGATTATTCTTTGGTGTATCAACCCTTAAACTAATTGATTTATGAAAGGATTTTGGATTAAAGTAATAACATTCATCCGTTTGCGGACAATAGACGCAATAAATATCTATTTCACATTTGTCTATGAACTTGGTCATTACACCCTGGCTAGTACTATAAGAAGAACTAAATCTAACTTCTAAAATTCCTTTTTTATTTAGATTTCTATATTTAACCTGTACTCTTTTGAAAATCTGATCTTTATAACCATCTAAATCAAATGGAGCATGCTCTGTATGAGGGAGTAAAATCATATAACCCTTTTCATAAAGATCAACCTGAGCCTTTAAAACATCTAGGTCCCCTTTACTTTTAGTATGGTGTTTCATTGAAATCTCCACCCTTCTTCAATTTGCAAAATGATGAATGAGGATTGTTTCCATATGTAATAAAACAGAAAAAAACCCACTTATAAAAGTGAGTTTTTTTCTCTATTATGTAGTATAGCGTCCCAGGAGAGATTCGAACTCCCGACCCACGCCTTAGCTTACCACTATGACTTTCGTCACCAAACAATGCTGTTTGTGGTCTGGACTATATCTTCACCATTTCAGGTGCGACACGTGTAGTCTCTACGGAACCTCACGATAATCAAAATGATTATCTTTTAAAACCTCTACCACTGACATAGTCAGTCATTCAAGATTTCTCTTCCTTGTGAAAGGCGTAAGTTTCCTCGGTATTACCATCAGCATAATCTGTTAAGGCTTCACCGATATAGTGTCGTCCACTTTATAGGTTCTTGTTTCCCTATAAAGGCTCCTATTTTCTTGAAGGGCGTTGCTCTATCCAGCTGAGCTACTGGGACATATAAGTTGTTTAAGACAAGATTTATTATATTATTGGAATATCAAAAAGTCAACACACTTTCTAATATTTTTTTTAAAAAGAAAAAAGAGAGAGGAATTCTCCCTCTTAATTATGACAGTATAAACTCGCGGGCAAGTTCGGTAACCTCCTGGCCACTTACTTCAAACACCGACATTTTAATTTTTTCATTCTGCAATTCCAGAATGATATAAGTTTTTTCAAAGCGTTCCCTTGGCAAACGGATGCTGCCTGGATTTAAAAATAAGACTCCATCAATCACTTCCGCACCAAGGACATGTGAGTGTCCAAAACAGACGATATTCGCGCTTACTTCCTCGGCTTTGTATTTTAAATTCATCAAAGAGGACTTAACCGAATACCGGTGGCCATGGGTAATAAAAAACTTCCGCCCAGCCACTTCAGAAATTGTCTCTAGTGGATATCCGCCGCCAAAATCACAATTTCCCATTACCGTTAAATATCCAGAAATCGCTTGGTCATCTGGGGATAGTTCTGAATCGCCGCAGTGAATCATTAAATCGACCTCATCCAGATGCCTTTCTCTTATTACACGGAGCTCCTTTGTTAATCCATGACTATCACTAACAATTAAAACCTTGCTCATTACTGCTCCGCACTTTCTAAAATAGAATCCAAGACTACATCTAGCTTTTTCAAGGCATTCGCGCGGTGGCTGATCTTATTTTTTTCTTCTGATGATAACTCGGCCATCGCTAAGCCCTTCTCAGGCACATAAAAAACCGGATCATAGCCAAACCCATTAGTACCTCTTCTCTCTTCAAGAATACGTCCTTCACAGGTGCCTGACACCGTTTTTGTTTCTTGACCCGGAACTGATACTGCCAAGGCACAGTAGAACCTTGCTGTCCGCTTCTCCTCGGGAATATCCGCTAGTTCTGACAGTACTTTATCCGTATTGTTCTGGTCATTTTTTGGTTCGCCCGCATAACGAGCTGAATAAATCCCGGGTCTCCCTTCAAGGGCGTCTACTATTAGGCCTGAATCGTCGCCAATTACCATTTTCCCCAGTGCCTCGGAGACCGCCTCCGCTTTCAAAGTCGCATTTTCTTCAAAGGTTGTGCCAGTTTCCTCGACCTCAGGAATTTCAGGATAATCTAGCAAGGTGCGAACCGTAATCCCTCGTGATGAAAAGATATGTTCAAATTCCTTCGCTTTTCCTGGATTTTTAGTTGCAATAATGACTTCTTTCATTTTTGATCGCCTCTCATTTTTGTCTTCGTGACTCTATTTTTCGGGTAATTTCTTCACCCAGTACTGCTTTTTGGTGTTCAAAAAGTTCCATTAGTCCTTCTTGAGCAGCACCAAGCAGGCCTTGTAGTTGTTCGTAGGAGAAAGTCGATTCCTCTCCTGTCCCTTGCAGTTCAACAAATTCTCCATTGCCCGTCATGACTACATTCATATCCACCTGGGCCTTAGAATCCTCAGCGTAGTTTAAATCAAGGACCGTTTGATTATTTTGCAGGATCCCGACACTTGTCGCCGCTAAATAATCTGTAATAGGGAATTTAGCGAAGGACTTTTTCTCGGAAAAGGCATTTAAAGCGATGGCCATCGCAACAAATGCTCCTGTGATCGAGGCTGTTCGAGTACCACCATCGGCCTGGATGACATCACAATCAATCCAAACTGTTTTCTCACCTAGAGCACTTAAATCGACAATTGCTCTAAGAGCGCGGCCGATTAGACGCTGAATTTCCATCGTTCGACCGGAAACCTTTCCTTTTGAAGATTCGCGAATGTTTCTTGTTTCTGTTGCTCGGGGCAGCATAGAATACTCGGCAGTAATCCAGCCTTTGCCTTCCCCCCTCATAAAGTGAGGCACTCTGTCTTCGATGCTCGCTGCACAAATCACTTTCGTATTCCCTACAGAGATTAGGACAGATCCTTCTGGGTGCATTAAATAATTGGGTTCAATATGTATGGGTCTTAGTTGTAACGGCTCTCTACCATCAACACGCACCATTACTACCTCCTTTTATTTTTGAATTGGTACATTCATTTTTCTTAAATACCAAATAAAGAAGAGGCGGCATCCAAGCCAACCTCTTTCATTGTCACTATATAGTATAACAAATATTATTTTTTAAAAACTACCTGTATTGACTTTTTCTGGACGAGTTACAGGTTCAGTTAATTTCTTCCCGCTATCATTTTTAATGTCTTCCTTACCTTTAACTTGAATAGCAACTTTTTCTACGCCCTCTTGCTCAGTTAAGGACAGCACTAGTGAATCTAATAAATGCTGTGAAATTTCCTTTTCTTTAAAGCTTCCAAAAATATTCTCATTAAAGTTCAAGGTGACTGTTCCATCTTCATATTTTGGTGCTTCAAGGAGCTCTACATCTGACATGAATTCAGATACTAGAGGAGATTTTTCACTTGGTCCTTTAATCAATTCATTAACGACAGCTACGTAGTTATCTTTTTCGCTATTGCTCACCCGGCGTGTGACAGGTACATAATAATAGGAGCCCTCTTCACCGCCAATATAGTAAACAGTTACAGGTTTAGTATTTGTAATATCCGTCACATTCGTTGTATCAAGGTTGATTCCGGTTGCTCTAGAAAGATTTTCGCTTATCGGTGTTCCGTTCACAGGCATTTCCGTCAAATCATGTCCATTCATTTTAAGTTTCACAGTTTTCACATTATCAAACTGCGTCAATGTCCAAGTGACAGATTGGAGAATTTTCATCTCATCTTCAGCTTGGTAATTCTTAAACTCTTTTGAAAAATTAACCGTTGCAACGCCATCTTTATCAATATTTACAGAAAGCTCCGTATCCTCTGGGAGAACCGCCCGGAAATCATTTGGGAGTAGATCAGTCACTGGACCATTTGCCACTAAATATTCAAGCGCCTGTTTAGCGACCGAACTGGTTTTCGGCAGATCCAATGTTTGCGGAACGACATAGCCGTCTTTATCTACCAGGTATAGTTCTGTTTTGACGGTATTTGCCTGCGCCTCCTTACTTGCTTCTGTAGCGCTCGTTTTCTTACTTGGTGTATCCTCCTTGATCGTCACACTCTTTGGCGGATCGATTTTCTTTTCTGTTTCAGTCCCGAATAATCCACAACCTGACAGTAGAACTGATGATGTCAGCACAGTCGACACAAGGATCTTTGCTTTATTTTTAGACATAACTATTTCCCCCCTAAGACAGTTTGTACTAACATATATACGAGCCTTATGATAAATTAGACCGACTTATGAAAAAAAATAGAACAAAATTAAAAGGTGTCAGGCACCACTCGTGGACAAATGTCCACGAGTGGTGCCTGACACCTTCGATTTATAGTTTTATTTT
>NZ_JBALSN010000231.1:0-9845 GCF_036966985.1 Neobacillus drentensis
ATACCAACTGGTTAGTATTTATGGTCGAGCTTAAAGCAGTTCACCAAAAGATCTCGGCTAGCAATAAAATTTTTTTAATGGGGGAACGATCTATGAATGTGAAAGAGTTGTTTGATTTAACTGGAAAAGTTGCCATTGTTACTGGCGGAGGCAGAGGACTAGGACAGCAGATTGCTGAAGGCTTTGCGGAAGCTGGCGCAAATGTAGTGGTTTGTTCAAGAAAATTGGAAGCCTGTTTGGATGTAAGTGAAGAGTTAAAAAGACTTGGTGTGGAGAGTTTTGCATTAAAATGTGATGTCACAAATCCAGAGGATATTAGAAATGTCGTCGAGCAGACAATGGAACGATTTGGGCGAATCGATATTCTCGTTAACAATAGTGGTGCATCCTGGGGAGCACCGGTCGAAGAAATGCCGCTTGAAGCGTGGAAAAAGGTGATGGATGTCAATGTTACCGGTACCTTCTTAATGTCACAAGCGGTCGGTAAAGTCATGCTCCAACAAAAATTCGGGAAAATAATTAATATTGCTTCTGTAGCTGGTTTAAAGGGGAGTAATCCAAAGTATATGAATGCCATCGGCTATAACAGCAGTAAAGGGGCAGTGATTACATTTACAAAGGATTTGGCAGTCAAGTGGGGTCCAAGCGGCATTTATGTAAATGCAATCGCCCCAGGATTCTTCCCGACGAAAATGTCCAAAGGGTTGTTGGATCAAGGGGGAGAAGCCATTCTTGAAGGAACGCCATTAAGAAAATTTGGTTCTGAAAATGACCTTAAAGGCGTTGCTTTATTCTTAGCTGCACCAGCTTCCGATTTTGTAACAGGGGATGTCGTCGTTGTCGATGGCGGCGCACATGCGATGTAAGCGATTCGCTCATTGAAGTGGAGAATTCGCTCATAAAACTTAGGAATTCGCTCTTTGAACCAAAAAATTCGATCCTTAAACTGAGGATTTGCCGTAGAGTTAGTAATTCGCTGATAGAACTGGAGAATTCGCTGAATAAATCAATTAATTCTCTGATAGAAATTCGCTAATAGAATACAAGAATCCGCTGATAGGATCCCTTTTTCTCCAATAAATGGAACTTATAGCGGTTATGTAACCGAAAAAACGATAAAATTTCCGAATCTACTTCAACTTCAATAATAAACAAGAGGTGAAAGAGCAATGAAAAGAGATGCAGTCATTGTTTCTGCTGTAAGAACCGCGATCGGCAGACAGGGAAGTGCTCTGGCAGGAGTTCCTGCCCATGTATTGGGAGCAGAAGTCATTAAAGAAGCGGTTAAACGCGCAAACATTAATCCTGAATTGGTTGACGATGTAATTTTTGGAAATGTTCTGTCTGGCGGCGGAAATATTGCTAGATTAACAGCTTTACAGACAGGGTTATCGATGGATTTGCCGGGATTAACCGTTGACAGGCAGTGCGGGTCAGGACTCAATGCCATCAATCTTGCTGCTCAAGCGATTCGCGCTGGGGATGGCGATATCTATATTGCCGGCGGGACAGAAAGTATGAGCCGTGCTCCGTATTTGTTGGATCGGCCTGAAAAGCCGTTTAGCCCGGTACCGCCAAGTTTTAGAAAATCTCAGCTGTCACCAAAAGAAATTGGTGATCCGCCAATGGGCATTACGGCTGAAAACCTAGTGAAAAAATATCAGATTTCACGAGAAGAACAGGATCAATTTGCACTTCAAAGCCAACAACGCATGGCGATTGCGATGGAGGAAGGGCGTTTCGATGAGCAAATAGTTCCCATTTCCATACCTGTAAAAAAGGGAGAACCTATTCAATTCAAAACCGATGAACACCCGCGCCCCCAAACAACCTATAATGCTTTGGCAAAGCTGCAGCCAGCTTTTCTAAATGGTGGTACAGTTACCGCAGGCAATAGCTCCGGCTTAAATGATGCGGCATCAGCTCTTGTGATTATGTCGAGAGAAAAGGCAGAGGAATTAAATCTAACGCCACTTGCTGTGATTCGCGCCTTTGCCGTTGCGGGAGTGGATCCGAACATAATGGGAATAGGACCTGTTCCCGCTGTAAAAAAAGTCCTCCAAAAGTCAGGATATTCGTTAAATGATATGGACGTCATTGAAATTAATGAAGCCTTTGCAGCGCAGGTGTTAGCCTGTAATCGTGAACTCGAGATGGACCTTGAAAAAGTAAATGTAAACGGTGGAGCCATTGCCCATGGACATCCCCTTGGAGCAACTGGCGCCATTCTTGTCACAAAAGCAGTCTATGAACTAAAACGATCAGCTGGCAAATATGCGCTGATTACCGCCTGTATCGGTGGCGGACAAGGGATAGCTACAATCATTGAACGAGAATAATTCGTGGTGTTGTTAGGTACCCAGTGTGAATGGGAGGCAGAAAAATTGTCTCCTCCTAATTAAAAAAAGTAACTGGATTTTCATAAAAATGATAGCGTTTACATTAAACTCTAACATTCTATTAAACAAGGAGTGAAGTCCATTGCTAACTCTTCATTATCCATTTTGGCCAAAAATCTCAAAATCTTTAAAAGTCCCGTCCACATCGCTGTATGACAACCTTAAAGTTAGTGCAAGCCGTTATCCAGACCAGGATGCAATTTACTACTATGGCTACAAATTATCGTACGGACAGCTCGATACCGAAGTAAACGCCTTAGCCGGATACCTACAACACAAACTAGGCGTCCAAACTGGTGAAAAGGTCTTACTATTCATGCAGAATTCTCCACAGTTTGTGATTGGCTACTATGCGATTTTACGAGCTAATGCTGTGGTTGTTCCGATCAATCCAATGTTAGTTGCTGATGAATTAGACTTTTATGTACGTGACTGTGAAATCAAGACTGCTATCGCAGGGCAGGAACTATATGACCGCATCCAGCCTTTGTTAGGGAAAACTTCATTAGAGAATTTGGTTATCGCTGCCTATTCAGATTATGCAGGCGAAGGTTTGGAAGGAATGTTACCGAAAGAGGTAGAAGGTCCGAGAGTTCCTTTTTCAGAAGTTGGTCATTATCTTTGGAACGAGGCGATTCAGGCAAACCTTACACCAACAGAACATACAGCCACAGGTGATGATCTGGCATGCCTTCCATATACATCAGGAACAACGGGGCTGCCAAAGGGCTGTATGCATACTAACCGAACGGTTAATGCAAACACAGTTGGCGCCTATCACTGGTCATTAACGACGCCAAATGCTGTTCATTTAATGTCCTTACCGCTGTTCCACGTAACAGGGATGGTCCACAGTATGCATATGCCAATCTACAGTGGAAGTATGATGGTCATCTTGACAAGATGGAATCGAGACCTGGCAGTGGAGATGATAAAAACATTAAATTGTACCCACTGGGTGACGATTGCCACTATGATTGTTGATTTCCTTGCCAATCCAAAACTGAATGGAGAGGATATTGCCTCGTTAACTTCGATTTCCGGAGGAGGAGCAGCCTTACCCGAAGCTGTTGGTGAAAAATTATTTAATCTTACGGGTTTGCGTTTTGTCGAGGGCTATGGTCTATCGGAAACGATTGCACAGACCCATTTCAATCCAGCCGAACGCCCGAAAATGCAATGCCTTGGTATTCCATCCTTTGATGTCGATGCTAGAATCATCGAACCTGCAACTGGAAAAGAACTAGGTGCCGGGGAAGTCGGCGAAATTATCGTAAACGGACCGCAGGTGATGGTCGGCTATTATAACCGAGATGACGAAAATAGAAGTTCCTTTATTGATATTGATGGGAAAAAATTCTTCCGGACGGGTGATATCGGCCGCTTTGACGAAGAAGGCTACTACTTCATTGTCGACCGTGTTAAACGAATGATCAATGCTTCAGGCTATAAGGTTTGGCCAACTGAGGTTGAATCCTACCTTTATAATCATCCGGCCATACAACAGGCATGTGTCGTCGGCGTGCCTGATCCTAGACGGGGCGAAACGGTTAAAGCATTTGTCATTTTAAATGAAGGTTTTGAAGGAAATGTCAATGCTGAGGAAATCATCGAGTGGTCGAAACAGCATATGGCTGCCTATAAATACCCAAGATTGATTGAATTCCGAAAACAACTCCCAATGACATCAAGCGGCAAAATATTATGGCGCACGCTTCAGGAAGAAGAAAAAGTGAAAGTCTCAAATCAGGTTCAGTAAACTTTTCTCAACAAGGGGAGCGAACCAATTGGTAAGCCCACTGTTTAAAAAATCTTTATCAATTAAAGGGGGAGACTATGGAGATCCTTATTCAGCAGGTATTTAATGGTTTAACGATCGGCAGCGTTTACGCCCTTGTTGCCCTAGGATTAACACTCGTTTATGGGATTCTGCACATTCCAAATTTTGCACATGGAGCCTTATACATGATGGGTGGATACATAACCTTAACGATGATGACCAAGTTTGGACTTCATTATTGGATAGCGATTTTCGTTTCGATTATTGTTGTTGGTCTCATTGGCGTCTTGATGGAAAGATTTGTTTTTCACCCGCTTAGAGAAGCACCGCCCATCCACGATAAGATAGCTGCAATTGGAATTCTCTTATTCTTAGAAGCCTTCGCCCAATTTTATTGGGGTGCTGAATACCAGTCGATGCCAACGCCATACGGAGAGGTCGTCCAGATCCTAGGGTTAACGTTTACAATGCAGCGAATCCTCATCGTTATTGCGGCTCTAGTTGTCATGGTCCTTTTATACCTCTTCTTAAAAAAGACCTATACAGGCGCAACAATTATTGCGATATCGCAAAATCGTGAAGGTGCTAACCTCGTTGGGATTAACACGAACAAGGTGGCTATGCTCACCTTTATGATTTCTGGTGGGCTTGCGGCGATTGCCAGCTCCCTCTCTGCACCTATTAATCTAGTATTCCCAGGGATGGGACAACTTGTTATTTTAAAAGCGTTTGTCATCATTATCCTTGGCGGGATGGGAAGTATTCCTGGAGCTATTGTTGGCGGGTATATTTTAGGATTTAGCGAGAGTTTAGGGGCGACCTATGTTTCAAACGACTATAAGGACATTATTGCTTTCGTCCTGCTTGTGCTTATTTTAACAGTGAAGCCAACCGGATTGTTTTCAAAGGGGGGCCATAATTGATGCCAAAGGTAGTTAATCAAAGAAATGTCATTTCTCTATTAATATTACTAGCTGTCGTATTTCCTTTAATGACCTCAAACACCTATTTTGTTCACGTTATGACGCTTTCGTTTATCTGGATGATTGGTGTGTACGGGCTAAATTTACTTGCGGGCTATACCGGTTATCTGTCCTTAGCACATGCAGGTTTCTTTGCGATTGGCGCCTATTCATTAGGGATCTTAACCGTAAAAGCACAGATGAATTTCTGGCTTGCCTTTCTATTAACCTTATTAATTACTAGTTTGATCGGACTGGTTGTGGGCATCATCGCCTTTCGAACGAAGGAACATTTTTTCGCCATTTATACCTTGTGTTTGGGCTATATACTTTATCTAGTTATCGATAAATGGGACAGCTTAACAGAGGGGGTACGTGGGCTGATTGGGATTCCGGCTCCTGCAGGGATTGGTCCGATCAATTTTGAATCTGAAATCTCCCATTATTATCTTGTCTTGTTTTTCTTACTGCTTGTGGTCTTGGTCATGTATCGAATTGTGCATTCCTTATCAGGCAGAACCTATATTGCCATCCGTAATAGTGAGGATCTAGCGAAAACGATTGGGATTTCTACGATGAAAAATAAATTAACAGTCTTTGTCCTATCGACCCTCTTTGCTGGTCTTTCTGGGGCCCTTTACGCCTCTTTTGTTCGTTTTATTGGTCCTGATATTGGTTCGATTTCGATTACCTTTGATTTACTAACCTATTTATTAATCGGCGGGATTGGGACCTTAAGTGGTCCGCTTGTCGGGACACTGCTGATTGTTTGGCTTTCACAGCAACTGCAAGGCTTCCAAGAGTACCGGATGCTCATCTTTGGTCCTGTTTTAACCTTGTTGGTTATTTTTTACCCACGCGGTATTGTCGGAGCTGTTTCGAGTGCGTTTACAAGAATGAAAGCGAAAAAGGAACAGCATCAGACAAATATTAGTGGAAATACCGCAATCAAGGCTGAAATACGCCCTGACAAGCAAGTAAAGGAGGGGTAGAAATGATTTTTTTGGAAACGAAGAATTTAACAAAAAGATTCGGTGGTTTAGTGGCTGTCAACAATGTCGATTTTGCGATTGAAAAAGGAAAAATCAATGCCATCATTGGTCCTAATGGGGCAGGGAAATCGACATTTTTTAATTTAATTAGCGGCTTTCATCGTCCGAGCTCAGGTTCTGTCATTTTTAATGGGCGTGATATTACCACCTTATCTTCAGATAAAATTGCCAAGCTGGGAGTGGCCCGGACGTTTCAAACAACGAATCTGTTTGAGCAATCAACCGTTTTGGACAATGTCATCGTTGGGCATCGGTTGCGAACAAAATCAACCTTGCTTGATGCAATCTTCAGGACACCACGACTTAAATCGGAAGAGGCACAATGCCGTGAAAAAGCAATGGAAGTCCTCGAATTTGTGGATTTAAAAAATGTAGCCAGTAAACTGGTTGGTAGTTTAACGCAGGAAGAGAAAAAACGAACTGCCTTTGCATTAGCTCTTGCCACTGACCCGGAAATTGTCTTTCTTGATGAACCCGCAGCCGGGGTGAATCCTGATGAAACAGAAGGCCTGGCGGAATTAATGAAAAAGATGGTCTCTACAGGGATCACCGTGTGTTTAATCGAGCACAAGATGCAAATGATTATGAAAATGGCTGATAAAATCATGGTCTTGAATTACGGCGAAAAGATTGCCGAAGGAAGTCCAGATGAAATTCGAAATAACGAGTTAGTCATAAAGGCCTATTTGGGAGGGAGTGCGATTGCTTAATTTAAAGANNTATGGAAGCTTTACCGCCATACATGACGTGAATATCAAAGTAAACGAAGGGGAAATCGTTGTCTTATTAGGTTCAAATGGCGCTGGAAAAAGTACCACCTTTCGTACGATCAGCGGATTAAGCAAGCCTGCGGCTGGTGAAATCATTTTTCAAGGAAAAAAACTAAACAAGCGATCATCCGATCAAATTGTCCAATTCGGTATCGGTCAATGCCCAGAAGGACGAAAGCTTTTTCCGGCCATGTCTGTTGAGGAGAACCTGCGAATGGGTGCGTATATACATCGGCGCCATAAAGAAGAAATTAAACAGGCGCTTGAGCATGTATACGAACTTTTTCCCATCTTAAAGGAGAAAAGAAATGATGCTGCCGGTTCTCTAAGCGGCGGACAGCAGCAAATGTTGGCTATCGGCAGGGCATTAATGTCCAGGCCTAAACTGATGCTCCTCGATGAACCATCGGTAGGACTTGCCCCGCTCATTGTGGAGCAAATGTTTGCAGTAATTCAGAAAATCAATAAAGAAGGAACGACGATATTGTTAGCAGAACAAAATGCGAATGCTGCCTTAAAGATCGCAGATAAAGGGTATGTTTTTGAAAATGGCTCCATCGTTCTTCAAGGCACATCCCAGGAGTTATTTGCTAACGATGAAGTAAGGAAGGCCTACATAGGGGCATGACTAAGCATGCTTTTAAAGGGGGTGATGAACGGTCGATTCATCACTTTAAGTCACTAGAAATTCAGGTAAACAAAAGGGGGAAAATGAATGCAACGAATGAAGTCTCTATTAATGATCGGTTTTGTCTTTGTCATGATCTTTAGTTTGACAGCATGTAATAGCACATCAGAAAAACCTGCTAACACCAAGCCAGCAGCAGGTGGAAGTAAAGATGGAGTTGGGACTGTTAACATTGGCTATACTGGTCCATTAAGCGGGCCAGCAGCGTTCTATGGTGAGAGAACCTTAAATGGCGTGAAGATGGCTGCCGAGGAAATTAACAGTGCAGGCGGTATTGAAGTCGGCGGGAAAAAATATAACCTAAATATCGTGTCATTAGACGATAAATACTTACCGAATGAGGCGGGGGCAAATGCTAAGCGTTTAATTCAGGAAAATAAAACCCCAATTATTTTTACACCCCATAGTGGCGGCGTGTTCGCCCTTCAAGTATTCAACCAACAAGATAAATTCATCATTGGTGCCTATACGAGTGAACCAAAAGTTTCTGAGGTAGGAAATAACCTGACTGTTCGGATTCCCCCTCGTTATGATGGTTACTTAGAACCTTTTACGACTTATGAAATGGAAAAGTTCGGGCATAAGATTGCCTTCCTTCCAACCGCTTCGCAATATGGCAAGGATTGGTCTGACAAACTAAAAGCACATTGGGAAAAAGAAGGTGGTAAGGTTGTTTACAATTCGTCCATCGATTTCGCCAAAGAGACAGACTTCTTTACCATTGTGACAAACGCTTTGAAGAAGAAGCCAGATGTATTATTTATCGGCGGTGCCTCTGAACCTACGGCAAAAGTTGCGAAACAAGCGAGAGAGCTAGGCTTTAAGGGAGGATTTATTGTCATGGACCAAGCAAAATTCGATGAGATGAAAGCGGTTACCGGTTCCTATGATGCTTTAAATGGTTCGATTGGTGTTATGCCATTAGTTGAATCTAGCAGCCCTGCGATTCCTGATTTCGCAGAGAAATATAAGGAGAAATATGGGGAAACCCCAGGCTCCGAAGCGGGTCTAAATTACATTGCAACTTATATTTTTGCGGAAGCGATGAAGGCAGCTGGATCCGTCGATGACGCAGAAAAAATCCAAGCACAAATGCAATCAGGAGTTGAAAATATTCCTGATAATGTCAAAATTTATGATTTTACAAAGTTTGCCGGAGGCGGCTTTGATGGAGAATTAGAAGTGGCTGCTATTGAAGATGGAAAAGTAGTCCCTATTAAGTTGAAGAAATAACAGCCTCTACTGGTGAAGACCCCCTTGTTAATATTGCGTAAATTCAATTACGTATTTTTTCAGGGGGGTTCCTTTGTTTGAATCATTTTTTGAAAAAAATAAAAAATTAGACTATAAGGGAAAACGTATTCATATTTCTAGCGTAAGAGAAATATAGTTTTGATAGTGCGCAGGTCATTACTCCTGCCAAAAGTGATAGTTAAATAATATTTGAGAAAGGAGGGGGTTCAAATTGTTTAGAATTGTTCCAATTGAATTAGAAACCCATTTTGCCGAGGGCACGGTCAATGCGTTTTTGGCGATTGGTGATTCTGTTACCTTAATCGACACGGGTAACCCGGGTAAAGTGTCATTTCAGCAACTTAAAAGTAAACTACATACGCACGGCGTTACATTGAAGGATATTGATCAGATTGTCCTGACCCACATCCATATCGACCATGCGGGGGCAATTCCTTACATTTTGGAAGAAATAGATGTGCCAATCTATGTTCATGAACAGGCGAGAGGTTCCATTAATTTTGGTATGGACGAGTATCAACGTGTGCAGGCATTTTTTCATCAGTTTTTAACCAGCTGTGGTGCCGACCCATTAAAGCACATCATCGAACGTCCATTCAAAGAGGAAAAGTGGCGAAATGTTACCTTTGTTAACGAAGGTGATTCTATTCCATTAGGTGGGATGGAGTTTGAAGTGGTTCACGTTCCCGGCCACAGCCAATCTGATATTTTACTATGGAGCCAGGTAACTGGTGATACCTTTGCCGGCGATCACCTATTAAAGGCATTTTCTGTGAATGCCTTTATCGAACCACCTATTCCGGGTGACGTTAATCTCTTAGGACTATCACAAATTCAAGGCCACTTGGACTTACTTGAAGAAAGACAGCAGGTGAGTTATCAGCAAAAAGGTTCACTTGTCATTTATCGTTCGATCTAGCAATAGTAATGAAGGCTCTAA
>NZ_JBALSN010000231.1:9867-10166 GCF_036966985.1 Neobacillus drentensis
ACAAAATTCGTTAAGAAAACGAGTAAAATGTCCGCAATGAAGGCTCTAACGGACAAAACTCATCAAGAAAATGAGTGAAATGTCCACAAGGAAGGTTCTTATGGACAAATCAAAAAGGAGAGGAAGTTGTGGAATGAAACTTAAAGATCTGCTTGAAACAAATATAGCTGAATTTGATGAATATCCTTTTCTATTTTACAAAGAAAAGACGTTCACAAATGTAGAAACAAAGCTATACGCTGACCAATTTGCAAGTGGCTTGTGCAACCTTGGAATTACTAAGGGCGATAGGGTAATGG
>NZ_JBALSN010000232.1:0-6067 GCF_036966985.1 Neobacillus drentensis
CGCCCTGGTCAGCGGCGTATGGACTGGAGCGCTCCAACTGAGATAAAGGAAACACGAAGAGCGAAAGCGATTCGATGTTGACTTATCGTAGGGCGGAGAGCGAAGTACACTAGCCGCTGGGCGCTGGAGCTGGATTCAGAGAACTATTTCAATTTATCCACAATTAATTATTTAATAATTTCTTATACAATAAAAAAGCTGGCAGATTGCACTCTGCCAGCCTTCGTATTAACGCTTTTGAAGTTCTTGCTGCAACAACTTATTAACCATTTGAGGATTGGCCTGTCCCTTCGTTGCTTTCATTAATTGCCCTACTAAGAAGCCAACAGCTTTATTTTTCCCATTCTTAAAGTCTTCAATTGATTGCGGATTCGCATCCAGCACCTCTGAAATGATTTTAAGAAGGGTGCCCTCATCGGAAATCTGGACTAGCCCTTTGTCCTTCACAATTTGCTCCGCATCGCCGCCGTTTTCAATTAACTCTTTAAAAACAGTTTTAGCAATTTTCGAAGAAATCGTTCCGTTTTCGATCAACTTAATCATGCTTGCTAGACCTTCTGGAGTTAATGCTACTTGGTGAAGTTCCTTTTGCTCAGCATTCAAGTAGGCAGAAACATCCCCCATGATCCAGTTCGAGGCAAGCTTTGCATCCGCTCCGCCATTCACGGTCGCTTCAAAGAAATCCGCCATTTCTTTCGTAACCGTTAGCACCTTTGCATCGTAAACAGGTAGTCCAAGTTCGTCTATATAACGCTTTTGACGTTGATCAGGCAGCTCTGGAATTTCAGCACGAATACGGGCTTTCCAGTCCTCATCAATGTACAAATCCATTAAGTCCGGCTCAGGGAAGTAACGATAATCATCCGAACCTTCTTTAACCCTCATCAACAGAGTAGCCCCCGTTGCTTCATCAAAACGGCGTGTTTCCTGGTCGATTGTCCCACCCGCAGCTACTACTTCTCGTTGACGCTTCTCTTCAAATTCAAGACCTTTACGGACGAAATTGAAGGAGTTAAGGTTTTTCAGTTCTGTTTTCGTTCCGAATTCTTTTTGTCCCACTGGGCGAATCGAAATATTCGCATCACAACGGAGTGAGCCCTCTTCCATTTTACAATCGGAAACGCCCGTATATTGAATAATCGATTTTAATTTTTCAAGATAAGCATAAGCCTCATCAGGTGTACGGATATCTGGTTCAGAAACAATCTCAACAAGCGGCGTGCCCTGACGATTGTAATCACATAATGAATACCCTTTTCCATGGTTAAGCTTTCCAGCATCTTCTTCCAAATGAATGCGTGTAATGCCAATTCGCTTCGTATAGCCATTTACCTCAATATCAATATAGCCATGTTCCCCGATTGGCTTATCAAATTGGGAAATCTGATAGGCCTTAGGATTATCCGGGTAAAAATAGTTCTTCCGGTCAAACTTGGTATGGGTGGCAACCTCGCAATTAATTGCCATCGCTGCTTTTATCCCGAATTCTACTGCTTTTTTATTAAGGACAGGTAATACACCTGGGTAGCCAAGGTCGATGACACTTGTATTTGTATTCGGTTCGGCCCCAAAATGGTTAGGGCTCGCCGAGAAAATCTTAGATTCTGTTTTTAACTCAACATGGACTTCAAGTCCAATCACTGTTTCAAATTCCATTCTCTTCACCCCCTATAATACAGGCTTTTCTTTATGAAAGTCTGTTGCCTGTTCAAATGCATGTGCTACACGATAGATCGTTGTTTCATCAAAATACTTACCGATGATTTGTAATCCTAACGGTAACCCGCCATCGAAACCACACGGTACTGAAATTCCTGGTAAGCCCGCAAGGTTCAACGGAATCGTTAAGATATCATTGATGTACATAGTTAACGGATCCTCGATTTTTTCACCAATTTTAAATGCAGGAGTTGGTGTTGTCGGTCCGACGATCACATCATATTTAGCAAAAACATTTTCATAGTCTTGTTTTATTAATGTCCGTACCTGTTGTGCTTTTTTGTAATAAGCATCATAGTACCCTGAACTTAATGCAAATGTACCAAGCATAATCCGGCGCTTTACTTCATCACCGAAGCCTTCTGCACGGGTTTTTTTATATAAATCGATTAATGTTTCAGCATCCTTTGAGCGATAGCCGTAACGGACTCCGTCGAAACGGGCAAGGTTTGCTGATGCTTCTGAGGAAGACAGCAAGTAGTAAGCAGCCAATGCGTACTTCGAATGCGGCAAGGATACTTCTTCCCATGTTGCCCCAAGACCTTCGAGTACCTTTAAGGCATTTAAGACGGACTGTTTTACTGATTCGCTGACACCTTCACCAAGGTACTCTTTTGGTACAGCAATTTTGAGGCCCTTCACATCACCAGTTAAACCACTCGCAAAGTTTGGTACATCCACATTCGCAGAGGTTGAATCCATAGGATCGAGGCCGGAAATTGCTTGAAGCAGGTAGGCATTGTCCTCCACGGTTCTAGTAATTGGTCCAATTTGATCAAGGGATGAAGCGAAGGCAACAAGACCAAAGCGGGAAACTCGGCCATAGGTTGGTTTCATTCCTACGACACCACAAAAAGAAGCTGGCTGACGGATGGAACCACCTGTATCGGAACCAAGTGAAAATAGGACCTCTCCTGCCGCTACAGATGCAGCTGAACCGCCTGAAGAGCCGCCTGGAACCCTCTCAAGATTCCATGGATTACGTGTCGTTTGGTAATGGGAATTTTCGTTGGAAGACCCCATGGCAAACTCATCCATATTTAACTTTCCAATCGTCACTGTTTCAACTTGCTGCAGTTTTTGAACAACGGTCGCATCATAAATCGGATCAAAACTTTCAAGAATTTTACTCGCACAGGTTGTCCGAAGTCCTTTTGTAACTAAGTTATCTTTTAAGCCAATCGGCATCCCAAATAGCAAACCTTTGGCATTTTCACTATTGACCTTCTCATCTAAAGCTTTCGCAGAAAGACGTGCTCGTTCTTCATCTAACGTTAAAAATGCCTGAACTTTATCTTCAACTTGTCCAATTCTCTTATAGGATTCATCGACAAGATCGGATACTTTTAGTTCCTTCTTTGTAAAAAGTTCATGTAGGTCTGCAACTTTATAATCAAATAAACTCACCTTTTAATCCTCCTTCCCCATAATCGATGGTACTTTAATCTGGCCGTCCTGATGCAGAGGTGCATTTTTTAGTACCTCTTCACGCGATAATCCAGGTTTGGATTTATCTTCACGCAAGACATTTTTCATATCCAGTACATGGTATGTAGGCTCCACATTTTCCGTATCCAATTCATTTAACTGCTCAGCAAAGGTAATAATTGCATCGAGCTGCTTTGTAAACTTTTCTGTTTCTTCTTCGGTTATGGCCAATCTTGCCAGATTGGCTACATGCTTAACCTGATCCTTTGAAATTCGTGACATAGTATAACCCCCTATCCCTTCAATCTTGTCATATCAATACTAATGATGATACCAAACTTTTCCGCTTTACCGCAATGATTCCATCATCAGTATGGGCAAGTGAATTGATTTTTGTTCATAATTCCTGAAATTTCAATCTATTTTTCTCTTATTACTACAATTTTTTTCTAATAAGTTTATCACAGACATTCTTGGCAACTTCCCTTATAATGGTCATGGATGGGAGGGCTTCTGAATGAAAAAACGTAAACGGAAGAAATTCAAAACCTTTTTTGAGCTGTTCATCCTTTTTTGCGCGTTAGCCATGTTCCAAAATTATTTTCAAAAACAAGGCTCCCCTCTTCTTGTAGAAAAGGATCCATTTGCTGATGTAAAAAAATATCAACCCCTCATACATGATGAATTAGCGAAATATCATCTCGAAGGTCATACCACAGTAGTTGTCGCTTTAATGCAGCAGGAAAGCCGCGGCAAAGGCGGGGACCCTATGCAGGCGTCAGAATCGGCAGGTTTGGCGAGAAATACAATTACAGATCCACAAAAAAGTATTCAGGTTGGTGTGAAACATTTTCAGCGCGTCCTCAGTTATGGGAATAAGAAAAAAGTAGATTTCCAGACCGTTATTCAATCTTACAACATGGGAATTGGCTATATTGACTTTGTTGCAGCCCATAGCGGGAAGCATAGTGAGGCGTTAGCGAAGGAATTTTCTCTCCAGCGGGTAAAAGAAAAGCCGACCATTTATACGTGTGGCGGCAATAAAAATAATTTTCGCTACCCGTACTGCTATGGTGATTTTACCTATAGCACAAAGGTAACGAAAAATATTCAAATGTTAGCAGACAGCGTCCCAGTTACGGGTGAAGAAAAAACCACGGGTGAATCGTTTTGAGGATTCATCGGTGGTTTTTTTATTAATTGATATTTTCGGTCATAGTCTTCTTTTTAAAACGGCTCAACAGAAGAACAAGTTTAATAGGCAAAAGTCCTAGGATTCCACCCAGCGTATTTAATATTAAATCATCTACATCAAAGCTTCCGAATTCAAATATCAGCTGCAGCAGTTCAAATGCCAGACTTAAGCCAAAGGTGGTAAGGGTGACGGCGCTAAGTTTTTGAAACTTCTTCGCCAGCAATGGTAAGATAAATCCAAACGGCATAAAGCCGATGATATTCCCTGCTAGGTTTTCAATCCGAATATATAAATTGATATCCGCTAAGAACAGGTAAAAATTAATCGTTTTAAAAGGGACGAAATTATTCGACCGCCAATGATATTCATCATACGTAAAGTTGAAATGATTAATAATCTCAGATAACGGGATGTATTTAAACAAAATGAATTTCGAAAGAATCGCTAAATATAAACAAAGAATTAGGAAAAGGGTCATTTTATAAATAATTTTCATTCATCACTGCTCCATTTATTACATATCAAAAATAACCTTACCATATTTCTTAAGAGTCGTGGGACCAAAACTGGAATTGGAGGAATTTAGAATGGCTGAACATGTTTTTCACTTAAAGGCAAACTGGCCGGGTTTACGGAACGATGTTGGGGAGATTGAGGCAGGGAATTTGGTCACGAAGATCTCTATCCCACCAGAAATGAATGGACCAGGTATCGGCACCAATCCCGACGAGATGCTGCTGGGCGCTGCCGCGACATGCTACATTATCACCCTTGCGGCGATGATGGAACGGAGCGGTTTAGAGAAGGAAAGCCTAACGATGGAGTCTGAGGGAATTGTCGATGTTACCAAGGGGGTTTTTACCTATAAAAGGATTATTCATCGACCTTTGATTGTCTTGCAACCAGGAGCATCTGATAAAGAAGTGGAAATGGCTAAGAGACTGGCTAAAAAGGCGGAGACATCTTGCATGATTAGCCGTGCGATTCAGGGGAATGTGGGGATTGAGCTGCATGCTACAGTGGAAGTGGCAGTTGAGAGAAACAGATAAGTATTAAAGACAGTTTGACGATATTTGTCCTCATGAATACCTCATGAGGACCATGTTTTTATCGGTTAAATAGTTTTGAAAAAAATCCCTTACTCTTTTTTCCTTCCTTCTTGACCGCTTTTGGTTCCTTGTTGGTGATATATATATCTTCCTTATCAATCGCGTGATCCATGGCTAATACTAAGCCGATTTCCGAGTCGTGGTCTTTATTAGTCACAAGGGTATGTTCAATCTTATATTTTGTGGCCAGTTTTACATATTTTGAAAGGGTTTCATAACTCATATTTCCATTTAAGAAAAGATGGGTCTGCGGCTTTTCTTTCATCTGCTTCTCAACTTGAGGATATACGTTTGCTTCTCTCACTTGGCTTTTTGTCAGAGCTACGACAATCCGCTCTCGGAGTGTACCTAAGAATTTCCGCCGCTCATCTGGTTTTGTTTCTAGCGGTCCATAGATTCCCTGCTGTAAAACCTCGTCAACGGTTGTCTTTTTCAAATAAATCAACTCCATATAAAGGCTAATATTATCTATGATGATAACCTAAAAAACGTTCCATACCAAAATCGATAAGGGAAATCGTCATATCGAGAGTAATTTGGAGTTATCCGAGAGTAAATCTACTTTATCCGAGAGTATCTGCTCTTATCCGAGAATAAATCCACTTTATCCGCGAGT
>NZ_JBALSN010000233.1:0-6864 GCF_036966985.1 Neobacillus drentensis
CAAACGTTTGGTTAAAACTTCTGCAAGTACTGATATATATGAATTCCTGCAACAAACAAGCTAAGAAGAATGTCGAAGAGAATTTGTTAATTTCGCAGGAAATAACACATCTTTCAACAAAATCAGATGGTTTTTTCATAACCCTACATTATTCTAGTAATCCCCCACATTTTCGAAACTACACAAACGTTTAATTAAAAGTTACTTCAGCCGCATCATTCCTAGACTTTTCAGTTTAAATACCTGAGAAAAATGTCAAAAACTGCGATTGCCTAAGACTTTTGGAAAATAAATATTTATTTTTAAAGGAATTCCGTTAGTTTAAATTGAATAACTCTCAGAATTACTTAAGAAAAGGGTGTATTATATTGGAAAAGAAGGAATTTTGGAGATTAATTGAAAAGTCTAGAGAATTTGATCAATCGGCATGGTTAACAGAGGAATTAGCCCGAAAAGGATTAGAAGAAGTAGTAGACTTTGAATTTTTATTTCAAGAATTAATGAACGCTAGTTATCAATCCCGTTTATGGGGAGCAGCATTTGTTCTGATGGGCGGCTGTTCAGACGATGCTTTTGACTATTTTAGAGGATGGCTGATTGGACAGGGAGAAGAAATATATAACAAGGTAATAAAAGACCCTGAATTTTTAGCAGAATACATAAATGAAGATAACCTTGATGATGAAGGCTTCCCTCAAAATGAAGAATTGCTTTCGGTTGGGTTAGATGCCTATACGCTTATAAAGACGGGTAAAAATGAGTGGGATGACGATATACATAATGAGTTATTAGAAGCGCTTGAAAAGAAGGGGCTACAATATGTAACGGAAATAGAGTTTGATTGGGAAGAAGATGATTTAGAAAATCTATTTCCTGTTCTATGGAAAAGATTTGGGGAAGAACCACTAGGTTAAAAGAAAACAAGAGGAGGTAAGAAAATGCAAGATTTACATTCACTGTTACAAGAATATGAACTACTTCACAAAAAATCGGATATTTTAAAATCCGCAAAACAATCAATTAAAGTCATTAAAAACAAAGTAAAGTCGGAACAAATTCCGTTAGGATCCTCTAAACTTGGTGGTCTACCGGATTTGCCGCAAGATTGGGAGTTTCCTAAATACAAGAATGGTTATCACTCTTTTTTAGGACAATTTAACTTAAAGGAACTAAAGCCATATGACAAGGAAAATATTCTTCCGAGTAATGGAATCCTTTATATATTTTATGATGTAATAGAACAGCCATGGGGTTTTGAAGAGGACGAAGGTTGTTTTAAAGTTTTATACTTTGATGGGAACGAAAAAGAGTTAAGAAGAAAAGAGTACCCGGAAGTGACCGAAGACTACTTCCCTTTACCTGTTTTTAAAGTTACATTCGTAAATAGACTGACACTCCCAGAGTATCCAGAAGATATTGAGTTAAGTGAAGAGGATGAAGAAAACTACTCTGAAATGAGGCATGAACTTATTCAGCCAAGTAATGACGAAGGAAATTACGAACCGGCTCACTACATGTTAGGGTATCCACTCAGTATCCAAAATGATGTATTTGATGAATTTAATCTTAACCCGGAAGAAGCTGTTCTTCTCCTACAAATTGATTCAGATGAAGAAGATATGGAATTGCTTTGGGGAGATTCAGGAATTATCTATTTCTGTATAGATAAGACCTCATTAGTTAATAAGCAATTCGATAAAGTTCAATTTACACTGCAATGTTTCTAGTTGACTAAGGGTCTGACCCCAAAGCTACAGTGCTTTCTAAAAAAGAACTCACATTGTATTTGGTAATCAAAAAATTCTCGCATCTCTTATGAGTGTAAAAGAGCCAAAATACGCAATTAGTACATAAAGACATGCATATTTTATTTATACCTTAGTAAGACCCCAACAAACAACGCATATAAACACTCAGCGCCTCCTGGTATGATCAAAATATCTATTTAGGGAGGTGCTTTTCATATGCCGCTACAAAAACTAACAATTGTCCCCGTAACACCGATCTCAGACTATACGATTCAGGGTTTTCTCCTTTTGGAAGAGCTCTATATTACTTATCTAGTGTTTATTTATTTTTACGGATCAAGTGGAATACTAAAGTTGCTTTAATTCCTAGAGCAACCATCAAACCTAGTCCCCTCTCTCAAATTGCTGAACATTAAAAGTTAATGATACTTCCCCTCTAAGATGTATTCGTCTCGATTTGCTTTCTCAATATTGCACCTAACATAACTATAGTATATAGTTGTATTCGGCAATATGGTTCATCAACTTAAACCATTAAACTGATTGTTGGAGGTATTCAACTGAATGAATAAACAGGACCAACTAAATATGATCAAAGAGGATTTTGTTAATTGTCAAAAAGTACTATTAGCGATTGGTGATGAAACACGTCAATCGATCTTGTTAGTTTTAATGGGAACAGATTGTCAAACAGGACTGCGTGTAGGTGAAATCACTGAACAAACACATCTTTCTCGACCTGCTGTGTCACATCATCTTAAGATTTTGCGCGATGCCGGTGTCATTTTAATGCGTAAAGAAGGGACAAAAAACTTTTATTATATAAATGTACGTACAGAATTAGGTTTATTAAAAAACCTAGTGTCGGATATTGAAACGTTCATGCAGAACTTTTATTGAAATGATGGAATATAAACACTCATTATTTGGAGGTATAAGCTATGAGAGCAATGGTTATTGATCGGTATGGGAAAGTTCCAATGCGTTTGGCAGAAATACCCACACCTGAAATTGGTGAATATGAAGTACTCGCAGAAATTCATGCAGCTAGTATTAATCCTGTTGATTTTAAGATACGCGATGGGAAGGTGAAATTGTTAGTTAAATATAAAATGCCTCTTATCTTAGGGAATGACTTTTCTGGTGTCGTTGCAAAGGTTGGCGCAAAAGTGACTCGTTTTAAAGTTGGGGACGAAATATATGCACGTCCACGTAAGAGTAAAATCGGTACTTTTGCTGAATATATCGCTATTCATGAAGATGACATCGCCTTAAAACCTAAAAATTTAAGCTTTGAAGAAGCCGCATCGATCCCGCTGGTTGGGTTAACCTCCTATCAAGCCCTAATAGACATTTTACAATTACAAATGGGACAAAAAATTTTAATTCAGGCTGGGGCAGGTGGTGTCGGTACCTTTGCTATTCAACTGGCCAAATTAATGGGGGCCACTGTTGCAACAACTGCCAGTGAAGCTGGTGTGAATTTAGTAAAGTCTCTTGGTGCAGATGAAATTATTAATTACAAGACAGAAAAATTTGAAGAGATACTGAAAAACTATGATGCCGTATTTGATACACTTGGGGGCGAGATACTCAATAAATCATTCGAAGTGATAAAAAGCGGAGGAAAAATTGTGTCCGTTTCGGGATTACCGAATGCTCGTTTTGGTAAAGAATATGGTTCCGGATTTTTAAAAACGTTGTTGTTTTCAGCAGCAAGTCATAAACTTACTGCGCTTGAAAAAAAGCATAATGTTCAATATACGTTTTTGTTTATGAAGCCAAGTGGAGAGCAATTACGTATAATCGCAAACTTTATTGAGACTGGTAAAATCAAACCAATAATTGATAGAGTTTTTCCTTTTGAAGATGCTCAAGAAGGCATGGAATATGCGGAGTCAGGAAGGGCGAAAGGGAAAATAATATTAAAAATCAGATAGTTGTTAATTGAAGCAAAAAATATATCCTAACTTTGCTGGTAAAAAACATGCAGAAGTGGTACATTCTCATGACCGTAATCAAAAATAAAGAAGAAGAGTAGAACTAGCCCTCCACATGGTGTGAAAGGGTTTTCTCTTCAAGTTTATTCTACGCTTACCAGAGCTTGATGGGGGCCTAACCCCATAGCCACTCAAACCCCATACTTTCAGAAAGCCATTTAGCCAAAGCTCCAAACCAGGTTTGGGCATGGGATATTACGTGGTTAAAAGGGCCGGTGAAGGGCATGTTTTACCGACTCTATTTGATTATCGATATTTTTAGTAGATAGATAGTAGGCTGCCCTGCTTTTTACTTTCCTACAGCTCTCTGGAATTCCTCAACCAATTGTTTTCTTTCAACTTTTGACATCCTACTATGTTCGTAAAATGTTATGCCATAGTGATGTCTCATCTTAGCTTGCAGAATTATTACTTTGCTGGAGAACAATAGCATTACTAGTTTAGTATATTAGTCCCGTTATTAATTCTACAAAGACACAAAATTCCCTTTCCTCCAAAAAAATATTTGCTGTAATGGGTCGTGACACTGGTTTTACTGATATTTAAAAGGAGCTCCATCAGAGGTGGTTTGCTCCCAAAATACCAATACAAAAAAGCAAAACGTCTACTAATTTCCGTAGACGTTTGATATTTAAAATAGGTCTTTTAAAAAGCTAATTAATTCATGCCAAAAAGATGGTTCCGAATGTGACGCTTTTTTATGAATCTCAGAATCTTTTTTCTTATTTTCTTCTCTCCCTTCCTTAGTTGTTTGATAATCAGATTCATTATTATTAGTTGAATTTGGTGCGTCAGAATCTACATTTGTGTTTGTACTAGTATCAATATTAGGAGGAGTATAATTTTTTCCAACCTCATCCAGCTGTTTTAATAGTCTATCATTCTCCTTATAAAGTTCTTCTTGTTGTTTTTCAAACTCAGCATTAGTATCAGATGTAGACGAAAAGTCTGGGACTTCCACATCAAAATTGCCTGCGCTAGAATAATCGTGTTCCGTCTTTGTTCCTTCCTGACCCGTATAAGGATTAATATTTCCTTTTGTTGACCAGTTATTGTTGAAATTCCCGTCAGGATTGCTTCGATAATGTGGTTGTACATACGTTCCGTCTTTTCGAAAATATCCATTAACGTGCACGGATGCATACGCTGGAGTAACCAATGAAATTAACAAACCAATTAACAACAGTAGCCCAATTATCTTTTTATGTTTCACGAGTCCCACCCCTCTCCCTAGGAAAATAGTAACAATTTCGGGCTGTTATTTCTATAAAATTCCTTCGACAATTTTAGAAAAACGCTACAGGTTGAAGTCGAAACAAATCTGCGAATTACCTATGATATTATGCAAGATAAACGACTCCATTACTGTTATAATATTGCGGCTGCTAATCTAAAGTTAACCTCCCCCGTGAACTACAAAGTGCTCATTGCTACTTCCTCTATCTTATTTTTGTGTCAAACTAAGAAATTTGTCCTATTTCACGAACTTAAGAATGAGAAGAAATGTTATATTTAACTTGAATAAAATATTAATCTTCAGGAGGAACTAATACATGAAAAACCGATTTATATCAATAGTATTATCTTTTATGGTAATACTATTGTGTGTCCCACCAAATACAACAGCACATGCAAATTTAGGAACAAACGTTAGTGGACTTATTGATCAAGATACAACATGGACTGCAGCAGGTTCTCCCTATTCATTATCAGGTAATATTCACATTGCTAATGGGGTTACATTGACGGTAGAGCCTGGGGTAACAATTGAAGGCAACGGTCGTAATTTAATAGTTTATGGGAATCTTGAAGCAGTTGGCCGCCTGGATTCAAAAATAAAGTTAAATAATGTAAATATTCAGCCACCAGCATATTCATCTTATTATGAGCGATTTCTTATCCATATTGAAAATGCTGACATTTCTAATGGTAGCTTGAATCCGTATATCTATTCTAGTTATGGAAATTTAATATTAAGAGATTCAAAGCTATTTAATTTAGATGCACCAGTTTACATTTCTGAACCACAGAGTGATGTATCTATTGAACGAAATATATTTAATGATACTTATGGAATTGGTATTTCTACATTCACTGGGGTAAAAATAAATATATTAAATAATGTTTTTTATCATTATAAACAATACGCAGTTCGAAATTATAAGAGTGTGTACAATACGGAAATCACCGTTTCATATAATTCTATTTTAACGCCTAAAGATCAATATACTACGGCTTTGATTATAGATAATCAGGCCCCATCAGATTCTAAAATGATTGCTACAAATAACTATTGGGGAACGACAGATGAAACATTAATAGAGAAAATGATCAATGATAAAATTGACGACCCGCGAATAGGGACATATATAAACTTCAAACCATATTTAAAATCACCAGACCCAAATACGCCATATTTAGATCTTGTCAAACCTGTCATTTCAGGCGCAACAGATACTACAATAAAAATGAATTCAATATTTGATCCTATGTTAGGAGTATTTGCAAATGATAATGTGGATGGGGATATAACAAATAAGGTTATTGTATCCGGATATGTTGATAATACAAAACCAGGTAGATATACCTTGACTTATACTATAGAAGATATTATGGGAAATAAAACATCTGTTTCAAGAAACGTTACAGTAGTGGATGATATAAATCCTGTGATATCTGGAATAGAAGATAAATCTATAAATATTACCTCGAATTTCAATCCTATTTATGGTGTAACAGCAATGGATAATGCAGATGGTGATATTACAGGAAAAATTATTGTAACAGGAACCGTCGATATTACACGCCCAGGTATGTATACCTTAACTTATTCAGTAGAGGATAATTCAGGTAATACAACCACAGGTACAAGAAATATCACCGTTATTGATAATGTAAAGCCTGTTATCTATGGTTTAGAAGATATATCCATTAATATTGGCTCGAATTTTGATTCTTTTAATGGTGTAACAGCAATAGATAATGTGGATGGTGATTTAACAGGGAAAATTATTACAACAGGAAGCGTCGATACTACACACCTAGGTATGTATACCTTAACTTATTCAGTAGAGGATAATTCAGGTAATACAACCACGGGTACAAGAAATATCACC
>NZ_JBALSN010000234.1:0-9324 GCF_036966985.1 Neobacillus drentensis
CGTAGAAAGGTTCTACGAGACCGAACCTATTCAAATGAGATAGTGAAGGTAACGTAGGATGAAAATACGTTACCACAACCAAAGAAGCAATTAGTATTTTCGTTTTAAAGTGCCTAGGAACCAATCTAAAAAATAAAGAGGCGTCGAGTAATACTTTTATTAAAATAACAATTTATTCAAAATAGAACCAACGGCCATATCCTACTGCATTAAAATTTTCCATCAAGATTCTTCTAATAATTTTCTTAGATAAAATTGCCCCACACCATTCAAATACCAATCCAGTAGTAATTTTTATATCAGGGAAAAGAAACATTAATTCCGCCACGCTGCGTATTACTGCTGACTCAATTGTTTCTATATCCCCGCATTTAATGCACGCTAATACCTTATCTCCACCAGGTGCCATAAAACAGTTACACTTTGAACAAATAACCCCCTTACTTACGCTTCGATATTCATAAATAGGTACCCGGGTGATATAAGGTGATTTGTTTGAATGCAAAGATATTAATCGATCCGCTAACTTTTTGTGCCTTTCATTCAGTTTTGAAGGGGTCCTGTCGAATTCTTTCATATAGGCATTAATCTGTGTTGGGTATATAATCGGCTGGTTTAGAGGGGCCTGGTATAAGGTAAATTCGGGGTTTATAAAAATGACAGATGGTTCAATAGGTATATTATAGCCGAGACTTTTTAGCAATTGACGGAGTAATAATTTACTACGTCCTATCTGATCTAAGGGATTAGTGATATCAGGCCCGGATATTTTATGGAACCCTTCAAAATCGTAAAAATAATCTCCGGAGTAATTTTTACTTCGAATGGATAAATTGTAGATTGAGCAATGATTAAAGTATCAATTTGAAAAATATTATCATTAAACTCAAAGCATAAATCGTTTATTACTAACATATCACTTTGAAGCTTTTCAGTTAACTTATCAAACATTAATTCACCTTGATAGCCCTTTTCAAGCTTAAAATAGTATTTCTTTTCTTTTGTAGATAAATTGCTTCGCGTGTTTAAAGATCTCATGATTTTTAATACAACTGACTCAGAACGAGACTTTAAGGCCATAATCCACTTCCTCTTATTTATTAGAACCTAATATTATCTTACAAAAAATAGGCAACAGACAGAGAAAGGAATATGTATATTTTGTTAAAATTTAGCGAAACCATTTTTGCTAATATCATATAGGAGGTAAATTTTTCTAGAATAAGATAAACTAGTGTGAGAATACATAGAGAGGAGAGAGAGTTTGGAAAAAATTGTCGAGTTGAAAAACGTAACGAAAGTCATTAAAGGACGAACGATCATAGATAATATAAGCTTTCAGGTAAATAAAGGAGAGGTATTTGGCTTTTTAGGTCCAAATGGCGCCGGAAAAACAACAACGATTCGAATGATTGTAGGATTAATGGCGATTACATCCGGAGACATTGAGGTTGGAGGTTCCAGTATAAGGACTAATTTTGAAGAGGCTGTTCGTCATATCGGTGCAATTGTGGAGAACCCAGAAATGTATAAATTCTTGACGGGTTACCAAAATTTAATTCACTATGCAAGAATGGCAAATGGTATTTCCAAAGAAAAGATTGCCGAAATAGTAGAACTAGTAGGATTAACTGATCGGATCCACGATAAGGTAAAAACATATTCTCTTGGAATGCGCCAAAGACTAGGATTGGCTCAGTGTCTCTTACATGATCCTCAAGTATTAATTTTGGACGAACCAACAAATGGATTAGATCCTGCTGGCATCCGAGAGATCCGCGACTATGTCCGTCTCTTAGCACGTGAAAAAAATCTCGCTGTGATTGTTTCAAGTCATCTGCTTTCAGAAATGGAAATGATGTGTGACCGGATTGGCATTATCCAAAATGGCCGCTTAATTGATGTGCAGCTTGTCCAGGAACTTGTCCACGGCGCTTCTGAAACGACCTATGAACTAGAAGTAGTCCCGGCGGATAAAGCCTTGAACCTGATTGAAGCTCATTTTCCCAATGTTCGAGCAAACCTTTCAAGGAATGGAATAACTGTTGAACTTCCAAAACAAAAAATTCCGATTCTAATTAAACAATTCGTATCAGAAGATATTCAAGTTTTTGCGATCAAAGAAATTGCGAAGACGTTAGAAGATCGTTTCCTTGAATTGACAACTGAAAAAGGGGGGCCAAGCCGTGGTTAACTTAATTAAAAATGAATGGATGAAAATTTTTAAACGGCCTGGGACCTATGTAATGATTGCCATCCTTGTAGTCATTACTGCTATCTTTGGCATCTTTCACAAATATCAAGAAAAGGATTTCAACCTCGATAAAAATTGGGAACAGACATTAGTGCAGGAAAATGAAGCCCTAAAGAAGCAGATGAAACAAAGCACTTCAAAGCTGGAGAAGCAATTTTATAAAGAGGAAATCGCAATAAATGATTACCGCATCAAGCATCATATCCCCTTTAATGAAAAATATAATGTCTGGACATTTGTAAAAGATGCGTCCCAGCTGATTATCCTGCCTGGATTATTTACAATTATTATTTCAGCAGGAATTGTCGCCAGTGAATTCAACTGGGGAACCATCAAATTGTTATTAATACGACCGATTAACCGCAGCAAGATATTGATCTCGAAATATTTGACTGTATTATTGTTCGCATTATTAATGCTCGGCATTTTATTTGTTTTCTCGGCTTTGCTAGGGGCACTTCTTTTTGGAATGCCAGACCATGCTGTACCATATTTGAATTATTCCAATGGCCAAGTAACGGAACAACCTATTATTATCCATTTAATGATCTATTACGGATTAAGTTCGATTGATACGATTATGTTAGCGACGATGGCCTTCATGATTTCATCTGTATTCAGAAATAGTTCCTTAGCTATCGGCTTATCATTGTTTTTATTGTTCACAGGGGCTCAATTTACTGTCCTATTGTCCCTTAAATTTAGCTGGGCTAAATACATCTTGTTTGCCAACACAAACCTTATGCAATATGTAGAAGGGACACCAATGGTCGAAGGGATGTCGATGACATTCTCAATCATCATGCTGCTCATCTACTTCGCCGTATTCCAACTCTTAGCCTTCACAGTCTTCAAGAAACGGGATGTGGCCTCATAAAATAGAAAGGGGTGTCAGGCACCATGTGAAGAATTCACATGGTGCCTGACACCTTATTTTTTCCTTGTTAACTTTTCGTATACGATGGCGAGGGCCTGTTCGAATTTTCCTGTTTTCTTTGGTTGGTAGTATTGTTTGTGTTTTAACCTATCGGGTAGATATTGCTGCGGGACCCAGCCGTTCTCATAGTCATGTGGGTACTTGTAGTCGATTCCTCTGCCAAGTTCCTTTGCTCCTTTATAATGAGCATCCTTTAGATGGTCAGGTACTTCGCCAACGATGCCTTTTTGGATATCTTCGAGTGCAGCCTGAATAGCCAAAACTGCCGAGTTCGATTTTGGTGACAGACATAATTCAATCACCGCATTTGCAAGTGGGATTCTTGCCTCAGGAAAGCCAATTCTCTCAGCCGTTTCAATCGCAGCTAATGTGCGTGCACCAACTGGTGGATTAGCTAACCCGACATCTTCATAGGCAATCACAATTAATCTTCGGCTGATACTTGGCATATCCCCTGCTTCGATTAATCGGCCAAGATAATGGAGTGCAGCGTTAACGTCGCTTCCGCGGATCGACTTTTGAAAGGCTGATAGGACATCATAATGCCCATCTCCGTCTTTATCGGCAACAAGGCTCTTTTTTTGCAAACATTCTTCTGCTGTTTCTACATCGATATGAATGATGCCATTTTCATCTGTATCCGTTGACAATACAGCTAATTCTAAGGCATTTAGTGAACTTCTTACGTCCCCATTGGATCCTTGGGCAAAATGCAGCAAGGCTTCTTCGGCGATTTCTACCTTTATCTTTCCGAACCCGCGTTCCTCATCCTCGAGGGCACGATGTAAGGCCAATTTTACTTCATCTGGTGTGGGTGGTTTTAACTCGAAGATCTGACAGCGGCTCCGGATTGCTGGGTTGATGGCATGATAAGGATTACTCGTGGTAGCACCAATTAAAACTATCATCCCGTTTTCTAAGTATGGTAATAAAAAATCCTGCTTCCCTTTATCTAAACGATGGACTTCATCAAGAAGCAAAATGACTTTTCCAGACATTTTTGCCTCCGCTGCAACAATTTCCATATCTTTTTTATTATTCGTGACAGCATTAAGTGTGCGGAAGGCATATTTGGTGCTGCCGGCAATCGCACTGGCAATGGATGTTTTGCCTATACCGGGCGGACCATATAAAATCATCGAGGTCAGTTGTTTCGCTTTCACCATTCTTGATATGATTTTTCCATCCCCAACCAAATGCTGCTGCCCGACAACTTCTTCAATTGTTCTAGGCCGCATCCTAAATGCTAAAGGCTTTTGCTGCATGTTACATCTCTCCAAAATTTAATACAATCTAACTATATATAGCCTTACTTTACCATTTTCCATTGAAAAAGCATATTAAAGTAGAATATGATATAATTTTAATGCCTATCAAATTACTAAGGATTTTAATTGATATTTTATAGATAAGAATAGAGGTGCGATATGAAAATTTCAACAAAAGGTCGCTATGGTTTAACGATTATGATTGAACTTGCCAAAAAGCACGGCGAGGGTCCAACATCATTAAAAACAATTGCACAAGCGAATGATTTATCCGAACATTATTTAGAACAATTAATTGCCCCATTGCGTAATGCAGGTTTAGTAAAAAGCATTCGTGGTGCATACGGCGGCTATATCCTAACTAACATCCCATCCAAAATTACTGCTGGTGATGTGATCCGTGTCCTTGAAGGGCCGATTGCACCGGTTGAAGGGATTGAAGATGAAGAACCTGCTAAGCGGGAATTGTGGATTCGAATTCGGGATGCCATAAAGGACGTTTTGGACAATACTACCTTAGAGGATTTAGCAAATCATAGTAATGACGAAACGCCAGAAGGATATATGTTTTATATTTAGGGTAAAAAAGTAACATTGAGAATTATTTTGATAGAAGGTGTAAATGTGGAACGAATCTATCTCGACCATGCGGCAACATCGCCTATGCATCCCATGGTTATTGAAAAAATGCTTGAGGTTATGCAATCAACTTTCGGGAATCCTTCAAGTATCCATTCTTATGGGAGGGAAGCTCGTCACCTGATTGATCAGGCACGATCGGTGCTAGCAGGCAGCATTGGCGCAAAGGAAACCGAGATTATTTTTACAAGTGGCGGAACAGAAGCAGATAATATGGCGTTATTTGGAGTCGCTGAAACGTATCAGCATAAGGGTAAACACATTATTACCACTGAAGTAGAGCACCATGCGGTTCTTCATGCTTGTCATAAGTTAGAAAAAATGGGTTTTGAGGTTACTTACTTACCAGTGGACGAAAATGGGCAAATTTCGCTGGCTGAGCTGCAAGCAGCCTTAAGAGAAGATACTATATTGGTGTCGATTATGTATGGTAACAACGAAGTGGGAACACTTCAACCAATTTCAGAAATTGGACTGTTATTAAAGGAGCATCAAGCAATCTTCCATACAGATGCTGTCCAAGCATATGGCGTTGAAGATATTGATGTCAATCATAGCTTCATTGATTTATTATCTGTCTCTGGCCATAAAATAAATGGACCAAAAGGAGTAGGCTTCCTTTATTCAAGATCAAATATAAAGCTTTCTCCACGTTCCTTCGGCGGTGAGCAGGAGAGAAAAAGACGGGCAGGGACTGAAAATATTGCCGCGATTGTTGGTTTTCATGAGGCTGTTTTAATATCAAATGAAAATCGAGAGGCTAAGCGCAAACAATTCCTTGAACTGAAAAGTACGTTGATCGATAAGCTGCGAGAGCTGGATGTAAAATTTGACATAAACGGATTACTTGAAAATTCTTTACCTCATGTATTAAACTTAAGCTTTCCTGGGACAAGTGTGGAAGCAATGCTGGTCAATCTTGATTTAGCTGGAATTGCTGTATCGAGCGGTTCAGCTTGTACAGCAGGCTCAATTGAACCTTCCCACGTGCTTGTTGCCATGTTTGGTAAAAACTCAGAACGATTGACTAATTCGATTCGTTTCAGCTTTGGCTATAATACAACCATTGAAGACGTTGTTAAGGCAGCAGAAGAAACAGCAAGAATTGTTAAACGTTTGAAAAAATAAATTTAGTAAAAGCTTTTTGGCAATAGAGAGGTGAAGTTCATTGGAAACAAAAGATCCGAAAAACACAAGAGTGGTAGTCGGAATGTCTGGTGGGGTAGATTCTTCTGTAGCAGCACTTTTGTTGAAGCAGCAAGGCTACGATGTCATTGGAATTTTTATGAAAAACTGGGATGACACGGATGATACCGGTTTTTGTACAGCAACAGAAGACTATGAAGATGTTATACGTGTTTGTAACCAAATCGGCATTCCGTATTATGCAGTTAATTTTGAAAAACAATATTGGGATAAGGTATTTACCTATTTCCTTGAAGAATATAAAGCAGGACGGACCCCTAATCCGGATGTTATGTGCAATAAGGAAATTAAATTTAAAGCCTTCCTTGAACATGCAATGAATTTAGGGGCGGACTATTTAGCTACCGGTCACTATGCTCAAGTTGAGTATCGGGATGGGGAATATAAAATGCTCCGCGGTCTGGATGAAAATAAGGATCAAACGTATTTCTTGAACCAATTGACCCAGGAACAATTAAGTAAAGTAATGTTCCCTATTGGAAATCTAGAAAAACCAAGAGTCCGGGAAATTGCTAGGGAAGCAAACCTTGCTACCGCTACGAAAAAAGATAGCACGGGGATTTGTTTTATTGGTGAACGGAATTTTAAAGAGTTCTTAGGTCAATATTTACCGGCTCAGCCAGGGAACATGGAGACATTCGCAGGTGAAGTAAAAGGTAAACACGAAGGCTTAATGTATCACACAATTGGTCAGCGTCATGGTCTAGGGATTGGCGGTTCTGGTGAACCATGGTTTGCGATTGGTAAGGATTTAGAAAGAAATGTCCTTTATGTCGGCCAAGGTTTTCATAATGAAAAACTCTATTCAGACTCGATTACGGCTGTAGGTGTCAGCTGGGTATCTGACAGGGAAAAATCAACTGAATTCAAATGTACTGCAAAATTCCGCTATCGCCAGGAAGACAATCACGTAACCGTTCGTCTCTTGGAAGATAATCAAGTGGAAGTTATTTTCGACGAACCAATTCGCGCGATCACGCCAGGACAAGCTGTTGTGTTTTACAATGGTGATGAATGTCTCGGCGGAGGAACCATTGATCAAGTTTTTAAAAATGGCCAACGTTTAACATATGTTGGATAGATTTAACCTGATTCCTATAAACGGAGTCAGGTTTTTTTGTTCAGGTTATTTTTTTAAAAAATATGATATACTTTCTCTTAGATTGGAGTGGTAATAATGGATAAAAACCAATTAGGTGTTCAATACATGCAGGAAGGCAATCTGGAAGAAGCGGCAAAGTCCTTTAATGAAGCCATTCAAGAAAACCCAAACGACCCGGTTGCCTATATTAATTTCGGGAATGTACTTTCAGCGGTTGGGGACGACGAAAAGGCTCTTAACTTTTATCAAAAAGCAATTGAAATAGATGAAAACGCTGCGGCGGCTTATTATAGTATTGGAACTTTGTTATTTAGCAAAGACCTATTTAACGAAGCTAAGAATATGTTTGAGACGGCCATGAAAAAAGGTCTGCAATCCAGTGATAATTATTTCATGTTAGGGCTGACGCTTGTTCAGTTGGATCAGGGGAAATTTGCACTCCCTTACTTACAAAGAAGTGTGGAGTTAAATGAGAACGATGCAGAAGCTCGTTTTCAATACGGATTATGCCTGGCACAGTTAGAATTAATCGCTGAGGCTGTCATTCAATTTGAAAAATGTATCGAATTGGATCCAACTCATTCCGATGCCTTTTATAATTTAGGTGTCTCCTACGCTTTTCAAGACAATCCAACCAAAGCATTAGAAATGTTAAATAAAGCACTAGACATTCAGCCAGACCATCTGCTGGCAGGTCACGCGAAAAAATTATTAGAAAGTAACCAATAATAATCAATTTTTTTTGAGAAGGGAGGGAGCCAAATGGAAAAGCAAGACACATTGGATTTATTCGCTGAACAGGGGAAATTTGTAAAGGGCAGACCGATTGTCACCATTTTTCACAATGAACAAAACCTTTATACGGTTTTGCGAATAAGAGTCGATGAAACAAACCATCCATATGAGGACAAAGAAGCTGTGGTCACTGGTTATTTTCCAAAAATCCATGAACAGGAGACCTATATCTTTTTCGGTGAATTTAAGGATCATCCCAAGTTTGGTCTGCAATTTCATACCAATCATTTCCGCAAAGACATGCCCCAATCAAAACAAGGGGTCATAAATTATTTATCGGGAGAGATGTTTAAAGGTATTGGGAAAAAAACTGCTGAAAACATTGTTGAAATCTTAGGAGAAGATGCCATCTCAAAGATTCTCAACCAGCCGTCCTTGCTTGATTCCATTCCAAAACTCCCTCCTGAAAAAGCAAAAATGCTCTACGATACACTTATGGAGCATCAAGGATTAGAGCAAGTCATGGTGGCTTTAAACCAATACGGCTTTGGACCTCAGATCTCCATGCGGATTTATCAAGCCTATAAAGATCAGACGCTTGAGATTATGCAAAAGAATCCCTACAAATTAGTGGAAGATATTGAAGGAATCGGTTTTGGCCGAGCTGATGAGCTAGGTTACCAACTTGGCATAACAGGAAATCATCCTGACCGGATTAAAGCAGCCTGCCTCTACATCCTTGAAAATGAAAGCATGCAGACGGGTCATGTATACATACATGCTGAGGATTTATTAGAACAAGTAAAAGCACTTTTAGAAGAGAACAAACGTGATCAAATTGAATACATAGATATTTCAAATGAAGTCATCAAGCTTCAAGAAGAGGGTAAATTAGTTGGTGAAGAGAAGCGTGTGTACTTGCCATCCTTGTATTTTGCCGAGAAAGGGCTGGTAACGAACATACAGCGGATCCTTGCACAAACAGAATATAAGGACCAATTTCCGGAGTCTGAATTCCTTCTCTCATTAGGAAGTTTAGAGGAACGACTGGGTGTGCAATATGCACCAACACAGCGTGAGGCCATCCAAACTGCGTTAATGTCGCCAATGTTGATTCTAACTGGAGGACCAGGGACAGGAAAAACCACTGTTATCAAAGGAATTGTAGAACTTTATGCAGAAT
>NZ_JBALSN010000235.1:0-18355 GCF_036966985.1 Neobacillus drentensis
GGCATGGGCATGGGCGGTTTCCCAGGCATGGGCATGGGCGGTTCCCCAGGCATGAGCATGGGCATGGGTGGTTTTTAGAACGGATTTTCCCAAGTATTCTATTACATCGATCTATAATACTTTAGTAATATTAAAATATTGATATCAATAAGAGGTTATCACTTAACCCTAGATATACCCCGAAGAGGCGTTTGCAAGTATTTCAGACGCTTCTTTTCAATTTCTAAAATTATTTAAGAAATCGGCAATGATTTAGGTAAAGATTGAGCTTACTCTACTTGCTAGAAGTTCACTCAATCATTGAAAATTAAAATTTGATTAAATTTAAAGTACCTTTATATTTTAGAAGGAATTTTTAAAAGAAAACGAAAATATATAAAATAATACAACCTCTGTTCAAGCTGAGTTTTGTCTATTAATAAATAATGTAAAGGGAGTGCGGAGAATGGTAAATATGTTCATAGATAGTATTTGTCCAAAATGCGGAGAGATCAATCAAGTGGAGCATAAGGGGGAAAAAATTCTTATTGTAACTTGTAGGAACCACCATATGTATGACCATATCATCATCCCGTATTCTCGAACACACCCTATTAAGGATGAAAAACGTATAAAATTAGAAGAAATGCTCTTAGAGAAAAAGTTCCATCGAATGAGTGATAAATCAACCATTTGTCTTCTCATTTTTAACAATGGGTATGAAATTGAAGGGCGTTCCACTGTTCGAGATGTTGCAGATTTTCGTACAGTGGTTGGTAAGGATAAAGCCTATGAACAAGCTTTGAAGAAAGCAATGGTGGCGTTGGGTGCATTCTTAGTCTAAAAGTGTATTACTCTTTCTGCAAAAAAGTAGTATAAGGTTGGCGAAATCAATCGTTTGATTATCTATATTCAAAAAGAACTCTGATGACAATTCAATTGTTGTAAAGAGTTCTTTTTTTATTGAGATTCGGGTGTTTACAAGGAGTTTCAAAAAACATACTGCTATAAACAGCATTTTTTAATTGCCAAATACAACAATGGTGTAAAATAATCCCCAAAGCTTATGAACTATTAATTTTCCATTATGAAAATATTCTTTCATAGACCTCTAACCCATATATATATATATATGGGATAGAGGGGGGAGAGCAAATGCAAAGAAATGTGATTTCTTTATGGGATGAACAATTATTTTGGTTAGAAGTTTTACAAGATCATGCCTATTTTGTGAGAGACAATCTTTCTGTTAGCGAAACTGAATATGTTAACACCGCGCAACAGTATATTAATTTATTTGGGGATTTGATTGCATCATTAAACAACATTCCAAGTTCGGTTAATTATACAGATGAAGCCATGATTTATTTTTCCCAGAGGGTATGGCCTGTCGCAAAAGGATATTTCGAATTTGAAGGGAAACTACAGGCGCTTAGAATCGATAATAAGGTGAATTTAAATTTATCACCAACCTACCTGAACGGAACGTTAGCAGAAAATCAAGAATATCTGCGATTTTTAAGTCTGTTGGTGTATGGAAAGGAGCCTGTACCGCTTCCATTAGAAGATCTGATGGATTTATGGCTTGAGGATCAACTGGGTCACGCCGTTCTTTTTAAGAATATCATTGATCCTATTGAAATCATGGCCAGCACTCAAGCGGAAATGTATATCAACAAATATCAAGCATTTATGGTTCAAAATCATCATTTGAGGGGTTATTTGCGGTTCAAAGAGCCAGGATTCGCCCGTCAAACTGAATTTGCTAATGAAGTGGGAAAAACAACCCTAGAAATGAGCCAGTTTGTCTACGATATGGTGATTAAATATAAGGAAAATAAATTACTTAATAAAACTACCTTACGATTTTTAGAGCATCATTTTCCAGAAACTTGTTATTTTATAAAAAAGCTAAGCTTCTACGCTCCCAATTTACAGGTAGCTGCAAGTAAATGCTCTTTAAAAAGACCATCTTATTACTAAAAAAGGGGCCATCATGACGGCCCCCTTGCTATTCTTGTAACACCGATGTACTTTCTAATGTAGCTGACTTCATTTGAGTTTTAGGCCATTTTATGTTCGCTGCAACAATACCGCCTAAAATGAGGACAACACCAAGCCATTGTGACAAGTTAACATTCTCGGCTAGAACCATAGCGGACAAGATCACAGCAATCGGTAGCTCAGAGGCTGTCAAGATGGTTCCAAGGCTTGGTCCGACATGCTTCATTCCTATAGAAAATAAAAGCGGTGGCAAGGCGACGCCAAGTAATCCTAGGAACAATCCAAAAGGAGCTACTCCAATCATTACGGGTAAATGAAGTAAATTTGTTGGCTGAAAAACCAATAAAACTGTGATTAATCCGCCAGTGGACATGAGTGCACTTTTCTGTACTGGCGGTGTATCCTCTCCCACAGAACTGCTGAGAAAGATGAAAGCGGTATATGAAATTGCAGAAAGCAGTCCCCACGCTGTTCCTTTCAAGGATAGTTCTACGCCGCCACCGGTAATAATACCGGCAGCAAGAATAGAGCCAATGATTAGAATCCCAATCGAAACCATTTTCCCCGTGTTAGGTATTTTTTTATAAATAATCCATTCAATAAAAGTGCCAATCCATACAAATTGAAATAAAAAGATAATCGCAAGTGAAGCATCAAGGGTTTGCAAGGACTGATAATAAAACACGCCCGTTAACCCAACAGGAATTCCTGCTAAGAGTAATTTACCTATGTTCGGAAGCGTAAGTTTTTTCTTTTTCGAAAAAAGAGCGACGATCCAGATGAGCAACGTCCCAAGTATAAACTGGCTTCCTGTAACTTCTTTTACAGTAAACCCAGCTGAGTAAGCAAGCTTAACAAAGGTCGATAATACACCGTAACAGCATCCTCCTAAAAAAACAATCAATGCATAATGCCAAGTTTTCATATTTTCTACCCCTTTTAGATTTTTTTGATCTCTTGGTCCAGTTTCCAAACAACAAAAAAGCCACACAGCTCTCACGTGAGAACTGTGTGGCGAAAATAGAGATATCCTCTAGAAAAGTCCACAAACAAATGAATTTTGTTATTTGATTTGCCTCTGTTACTTTAAAACAATTGTCATGAAATGTCAATAACTTTGAGTATTTATTCTTCTACGCCATATGGCCAGATTTTTTTACTTTTGTTTGTAGGTATTTTTCATTGTACTCGGAGATGTCCCCCCAAAGAGGAGTTCGTCCAGAGACAGGCGCACCTGCTGCTTTTAGGGCTTTAAGCTTTTTCGGATTGTTCGTGATGAGGGTGACAGGTTTGGTTCGTAGTGCTTTAAGCACTTCAATGGCATCCTCGTAATTCCGTGAATCATCTTGAAAACCAAGTCCTTCATTTGCCTCGACTGTATCATAGCCATTTTCTTGCAGAATATAGGCCATTGCCTTGCTAAATAAGCCTATTCCTCGGCCTTCATGGTTGGCTAAATAAAATAACGCTCCTGCTCCATGCTCGGCAATCATTTTCATCGATTGTTTCAGTTGAAAACCACAATCACAGCGCTTGCTTCCAAAAATATCTCCAGTATGACAAATCGAATGCATTCTGATTAGTGCATCCTCTCCATATTCAAAATCCCCATAAACGAGGACGCTGGACTGTTGAAATTCAGCTAAATTTGCTGAACTTAATTGATCAATGACTTGCTGGAAATCTTCTGTCACATTTTCACTCTTCAGCCAGCTGTACCACTTAAATTCAACCGTTTCCCCGTATAAATTGACCGGAAGCTTGATCGGTCCTACTAGATAAATCGCTTCATCACCTTTTTTAACTAATTTTATTTTATCCTCTAAAAAAGCGAGAGTATCTGCTTTTAATTGAATTTGTTCCACTATGAATTCCCCCAATCTATATTTTCATAGATTTATTCCGACTCCAATTTCTGCTAAGAAAGGACAGGTACGGCAAAATTATCCCGATAGGTTTTCTCTTTCTCCCGTTGCTGCTGTTGTAGCTTTTCTGTATGATCCCGTCGTTCATGTTCGAATCTTTTTAATTGTGCCGCACTATGGCTCTGTTTGTCGAGTGCTTCGCTCAGCACATCGGCTAATACATCTGCATCTAATAGGGAACAATTGATCCCAAATGCACCAGTTGGGCTCATCGTATGTGAGGCATCGCCCATGATCACCAATCCGTCCTTTACCCATGTTGGAGAATATGAACTTTGCACTTTTAATAAAATAAAATCGTCCCATGACTGGATCTGTGTACGGATGGTTTCGGTTAACTCTGGAAATGCCTCTGTCACTTGTTTGATAAAAGGTTCACATGATTGCTTTTTTAATGACGGATAAGAATCCTCTTCAATGTTCCAGCCTATTTGGATGAAACCGCCTGCCTGAGTAAACAAAGCCAGTTGATTTCCATTCACCAAAGCGTTTTTAATAGTTGGCTCCCAATTGGCTGGGCTTTGAATTTTCGCCCATAACAAATCGTATCCATGTGTTTTCTTTGTAAATGGCATCTCAGCCAGTTTCCTTACTGTTGAGAACCTTCCATCAGCACCAACAACAATCTTGCTGTTTATCGTTACTTCTTGCTCGCCATTTATTGCTTTTAAACCAGTTACACACCCCGTATCATTAAACATTAAATCCGTCACCTTTGTCCCCATCATCAGTTTGAAATTCTGATAAGGTTCAGATGCCTGAATTAACACGCTTAACAAATTCTTTTGCGGGACATGGATGCCGACATGCTGCTCCCCAGCACCAGGTGTAATGGTCTTTAGTACATTTCCGTCCTGCCAATATTCCACTCGTTCCATTAATAACAATCCAGCAGCTTCTACTTGGTCATAAAGACCATATTTTTTTAATACTCGTTCTCCGTCCTGATTGAGATGTTCACCACGGAATTCCTTGTCAATCCCTTTGTGGCGTTCGAGTACGATTGTTGAAATTCCTTTTTTCGCAAGCAAATATCCTAGTAAAGCGCCGCCGGGACCTGCACCTACAATGCAAACATCTGCCTCAAGGTTCATGTTTGAAAACCACCTTATTCTATATGATGTATTGACGAACCATAATTGGTTAAAGTAGAATATTAATAGTTAATAATTATTCGTTAGTTAGTTACTTTATGTAAGTAATTATATTTTTAAAACTCGATTGTGTCAAATAAATTTATTTTGCAAGGTAATTATGTTGTTTATTGCAAAGGCAAAGAGGGGGGAAGGTCAATGGATGAATCAGTCATTTGTCCTCGATTTGAAAAAGCGATGGGGATGTTAAGCCAGCGTTGGACAGGATTAGTTATTTATCAACTGCTATCAGGTCCAAAACGATTCTGCAGCATGGAATCTTCTATGGGGATCAGCGGAAGAGTCCTTTCCGAGCGGCTCAAGGACTTAGAAGGTCAGGGGATTGTGAAACGAGAGGTGTTTCCGGAAACACCCGTCCGGATTGAGTATTCTCTTACAGAAAAGGGACTCTCTTTAAAACCGATCGTGGAAGAACTTGAAAAATGGTCACAAACCTGGCTGACAGTGGAATAAATGATTTTTAGGCAACCTAGGCCAAGGTTGCCTATTTTTTTGCTGTAAAAAGAAGCAACCAAGTCCGGCAGCTTCTTCTATTCTTTTTGGTTTGTTGTTTTTGATTGCATTTTTGTTTCCTCTATAGCCTCAGCAAATTCCTCTTTCATTGTGTCGAGACTTTCTTCGGTTCTAGTATCCCAGATACTGTATTTAATTTTATTAGGTATGTTATTTTTATCCTTATGCATTAACACAATCACCTCCATTCCATATCGTCTCAATAAAAAGTGGAACTATACGGTAAGAGGCAAAAGAAAAATCGTGAATCCAATCGCATAGCCCGCAAAAAAGTTAGCAAACTAAAATGGTGGATGCTGATTATGCAGTTGTCCTCCTTTAAGAAAAGCGTAAGGAAACACTTCAAGGGTGGTGAAGGAATGGCTAAAAATAAGAATAACCAATTGAAGAACAATAAAAATGCTCAACCAAATGATCAAGAATTTGCAGGAGAAAATGGACTTGAAAAAGTAGTAAGACAAGCCCAAAAAAAGCCAAAATAAGTATGGACAATTAAAGATCGTCATCTGGCGGTCTTTTTATGTTAGGTCTTTAATACAATTTTAACAGTTGAGGACATATGTCCTATTCAAACAAGCTAGAGATACCTTTTAATATAGACAGAAATAAAAATTAGGGGAGAAGAGAGCATGAAGGGAATTATCTTTGCATTTTTAGGCGGGGCATTTATTACCCTGCAAGGAATTGCTAATACAAGTATTAGTAAAGATATAGGCACATGGCAAGCAGCAACCATTACCCAGTTTACGGGATTTGTAATGGCTTTTATAATTTTAATGTTCGTTCGGGACGCTAAATGGCAAGGCTTCAAACAAGTGAAACCATTATATTTGATGGGTGGCGCCTTTGCAGCGATTGTCATCTTCAGTAATGTCAGATCCATTGAGGAAATCGGTGTAACACTTAGTATATCGGCCATCCTGATTTCACAGTTAACATTAACTTTTATTATCGATAGTAGCGGATGGTTCGGCCTGGAAAAGCAGAAGATGAAACTGCCACAGTTTATTGGTATCGGGATGATGATCGCTGGTGTAGTCATCTTAAGGTCTTAAGACAAGCATGTTGAAGATGAAAACAGAGGTGAAACCGAGTGAGGGAACAAAAGGATCAGGAGCAATTGCTCGCATATATCCAAACATACCAACTAGATTCGATATTTCATGAACCATTGATTCCGCATTTGTCGTTGTACAGCTTTGACCAAGGGGAATTAATCTGTTCCCAAGGTGAAACTTCGCAGTATTTATATGTCCTTGTTAAGGGAAAGGTCAAAATCTATATCAGTTCATCAGAAGGTAAAACACTCATTCTTTCTTTTAAGAAACCAATTGAAGTGATCGGGGATATTGAGTATGTTCGCGGCATTGATATTATTAACACAGTGGAGGCCGTATCACCGGTTTGGATGATAGGGATTCATCATCGCTGGTTGAAGAAATATGGAAGTGACCACGCGCCATTCCTGCAATTTTTATTAGATATTATCACGAAGAAGTTTCAGTTAAAAAACAATTCAATGACCTTTAATATTATGTATCCAGTCGAAGTCCGTTTGGCTAGTTACCTATTGTCGGTTTCCCCTGATGAAACTGATGAGCATGATAAAGACCAACTTAGTATCAGCATTAAGGATGCGGCCAATTTAATAGGAACGAGTTATCGTCATTTAAATCGAGTCATCACACAATTTTGTGAAGAGGGCCTGATTGAACGGAATCGAGGTTCCATTTTAGTTAAGGACAGGAATGGATTGAAAGACCTCGCAGGCGATAATATTTACGAATAACTTTGAAAAAAATCAACACAAGGGAGAGAAAACGGATGATTCTAGGATTATTATTTGCAATTATTGCCGGTTCACTGGTAGCCTTGCAAAATATTTTCAATAGTAAGGTCAATGAACGGGCGGGGTCATGGCCAACGACTACCCTAGTATTAGGGATGGGTTTCCTTGCTTCACTAACGTTCGGCCTCATCTTTGAGGGAGGAAAGTTATTCCACTTGGAAAATATGAAAACGTGGTACTGGTTTAGCGGTATGATCGGAGTAGGAGTGGTTGTTTGTCTCGTTCAAGGAATTAAGAGGCTCGGACCAACTTACGCCATTGCGATCGCGTTAACATCACAGTTGTTGTTTGCTTTACTCGGGGACTCATTAGGCTGGTTAGGTCTCAATAAAGTTCCATTTACTCTCAATCAGTTGATTGGCGTGCTGGTCATCGTCGGCGGGATTATCGTATTTAAATTTGGCGGCAGCACTGAGGGCCAGAAAGTGTTTGCTTGGCCATTTGCGAAGGGGAATAAAGTGTCTGAATTTCAACAGAGGGAAAGCTAACTGTTCAGAGAACTGTACTTGAAATTGATCTCTTTAATATGTAATTTCATACCGATCTAAAAAGCAGAATGATTAATCATCATTCTGCTTTTTATGCTAATACATCTATCTTTTTCCGATAAAAAAGGGGTTTTAAGTAGGTTAATTGAAATCTAGAGAGGGGGGCTGTATTTTTTAGTTAGCACTTCTGGATTCGCTGATATATCAGATGAACTCACTAATAAAGTGTGATTTTAGATCCTTTTATGACTTTTAAGAAGATTGAACATGGTTAATTATAACATCCTTTATAAAAACAGCCTTTTAATTCAAATGAAGGGACGGGACCGGATGAAATCAAGAGAGAATTATCCATATCTTTATTTTTTCACGGAGCCAAATATCGTTTTTGTTTATAAGATAGAAGGCGAAGAATACGTAACGGTATCTGATTTATCGGAGCAGGGAGGATGGGAAACGTATGAGCTCCATCATGCGGATGAATTTGAGAGCTTTAATCATGAGGCGAATCTCCCCCTTATTGGCCGAGGTTATTTTGTCCGCCAGGACGATATCAACTTCATGGCGGGAAAAATTAATCGTCTAATTCAAAGTCAGCGACAAAAAAAATCCTATTCATATAAGGAAAAGGGTGCGGTCCATCTTGTATCATCCCAATCAACCGCTGGAGCATTAAGATTTGGGTTAGATCGACCAAAAACGGTGATTGGTTTTCACGATTTTTTCTCAATTGGGCCATTATGGAAGTTGGATCAAAAGATAGGGCAAGACTTTCGTCACGAATGGTTGAATGAGAATATAAATGCAGAGCAGGATGAGTATGAATTCGAAAATAATTTTTCCAAGACTCTGTTAGAAATAGAGGATATTCCTGAGTTTGTACCCATTTTTATTTGGACTGCCAATAATGGAAATGAACAAACGGGTCTCCGTTTTATGCTTCATTTTTTAAGAGAGAAAGATAATGACATTTTTTTGATCAATACGACAGAATTCCATCGTCAATCGATCGACTATAAGGACGAGAAGCTCTACTCCAGTATGCTTCATCCCCAGGAATTAAAACTACTTCTAGAACAAGCACTCTCGGCTCAGCCTTTATCGTATCAAGAGCGAAATCAATTCCAAAAAGAATGGCAACATCTAGCTCAATCGAAGGAGGTCCTTCGTTTATGGAAGAATGGACGAGTTACCTGTGTGCCCGAAGATTATTTTGATGCACTCATCTTAAAGACAATTGATCATTTGCATAAAGAGCAGCAAAACAAAGATTTTATTAGGACTGGAAAAGTGATTGCTGAAACGATGCAGCAGATGGACGAACTGGTGGGTGATTTTTATATTGAATACCGAATTCGGCACTTAATCTATAACGGATTCCTTGAACTAAAAGGGATCCCTCGATCAATGCGGCATTACCGTGTAAAATTACGTGAAAAATAGATCCGAGATTAAAATTATAAATTTTCAAATAATTCATTGACAGAATCAATCGGTGGATGTTAATATCCTATTAAGTAATCAGATGAGTATTGTCGGAATTAAAACAATCAATCAACATGCTATAAACTAGTTAAAAAAAGAATAATCGTTACCAGACAACTGGAGACACAAATTACTGTGTCTCCTTTTTGTTTTAAAAAATTCATACACTAGTCTACTATTCGGATAGAGACTTCTCGTAAACAATGAGAAGTCTCTTTTTTTATACAAACTAAAGGGGCTGATTTAATGAAACGATTAAAAAATTCGATTGGTCAACAGTGGTCAACATGGGTGGTCCCGATCCTTGTCCTAGTTACCTGGCAAGTGTTAGGACAAATCGGGCTAATTGGCCAAGATATTTTACCCACACCGCTTGAAGTTTTACAGGCATTCATTCAATTAAGTAAGGAAGGTGTTTTATGGGAGAACATGGGAGTAAGTGCTAAAAGGGCATTAATTGGATTTATAATCGGCGGCAGCATTGGTTTTATCCTTGGCATGGTAAATGGGTTATCAAGAACTTCAGAAAGACTTTTAGATAGTTCGATTCAAATGGTTAGAACCATTCCTCACCTAGCCCTCATCCCGATCGTTATTCTGTGGTTTGGGATTGGCGAATCATCCAAATTGTTTCTAGTCGCACTTGGTGTGGCGTTTCCGATCTATCTTAATACTTTTCATGGAATCAAATCTGTTGATAAGGGGCTCATTGAAATGGGGAAAGTGTATGGCCTTCAATCGCTCCATTTAATTGTTATGGTGATACTACCAGGCGCATTGCCATCCATTTTGGTAGGTCTCCGCTATGCCCTAGGGATCATGTGGTTGTCACTCATTGTGGCTGAAACAATCTCAGCAGACTCAGGGATTGGCTATATGGCAATGAATGCAAGAGAGTTTATGCATATGGATATCGTCGTTGTCAGCATCTTACTCTATGCCATACTTGGGAAGCTCTCCGATTCTGCTGCAAAGTTTTTGGAGCGGCAATGGCTGCAATGGCACCCCAATTATAATCGTGTGAAAAATAGTTAAGGTTACTATTTCTCGTTAAAAGATTGGTTGATTTTGAATTCGCTCATTAATACACTCAATTCGCTCATTGATGCTAATAATTCGCTCATTAGACCCCAGAATTCGCTCATAAAACTCAAAAATTAGCTCATTAAAGAGAAAAGTCGATAAAAATTTAAAATATAGAGTGTAATTTTACACAATTATCGGTGTAACAACAATATTTACGAAAAAGCATTTATAAAGAAAGTGAGAGTGAACAAATTGGCCCAAAACCAGAATGGATTAAGCTTGGAACTCATAAATGTTGAAAAGTCATTTGGTAAAAACAAGATATTGAAAGAGGTGAATCTTTCTATCAAATCAGGTGAGTTTGTAGCCATTGTGGGAAAAAGCGGATGCGGAAAAAGTACCTTACTTAGACTAATCGCTGGACTAGAACCCGTTAGTACTGGACTAGTCCGTACAGATGAAGAGGTCGTGAAACGAAATCATGCCGACTCAAGAATCATGTTTCAGGACGCACGCTTACTGCCATGGAAGAAGGTTCTGACCAATGTTCAGATTGGAACGAAATCTCGGTCTAAAGAAGAAGCAAAAGCAGCTTTGTCGTTAGTAGGGCTAAAACATCGGGCTGACGAATGGCCAATTGTACTCTCGGGAGGTCAGCGGCAGCGAATTGCGTTAGCCCGAGCTTTAGCGGGGGAACCAAGGTTGTTGCTGCTGGATGAACCACTTGGTGCACTAGATGCATTAACCAGAATCGAAATGCAGCAATTGATAGAAAAGTTGTGGTTAGAACAAAAGTTTACGGCCATTCTGGTTACCCATGATGTGAGTGAGGCTGTTTCCTTAGCTGACCGGGTCCTTTTGATAGAAGAGGGAGAAGTAACGATGAATATTTCGATTACACTCGACCGTCCACGCATAAAGGATAGCAAATTTGTCTATTTTGAGAGGCTCATTCTTGACCGTGTCATGGGAGGAAAAGCGTCTCACTTACAGGAACCGTTGCCGAAAAAAGTTCGTACCATCTGATGCTTGGGGATTTCAAAATTATTAGCTATTAAAGGAGGTTCGTATTCATGAGTAAACACTTAGAATTACAACAAAAGGGTGAACGCGAAGTAGAAACGGATGTATTAGTAATTGGTGGTGGACCATCAGGGACATGGGCAGCCATAAATGCAGCCTCCAAGGGAGCAAGGGTCATTCTCGTTGATAAAGGATATTGTGGAACAAGTGGCGCGACGGCACCTTCGGGGACAGGAGTTTGGTATGTGAATCCAACCCCGGAGGAGCAAGAAAAGGCAATGAAAAGCAGGGAAGCACTTGGGGGATATTTACAGGATCGAAATTGGATGAAAAACGTATTGAACCGAACGTATAGCAATATCCACCAGTTAGATACATGGGGATATCCTTTCCCACTTGATGATAACGGATATAAGCATCGGAGGAGTTTGCAGGGGCCAGATTATATGCGGTTGATGCGGAAACAGGTGAAAAAAGCAGGGGTGAAAGTTTGGGATCATAGCCCTGCACTTGAACTTCTGGCAGATGAATACGGTGTGGGAGGGGCAGCCGGGGTTTTTAGTGAAACAGGTGAACGCTGGAAAGTAAAGGCTGGAGCCGTTGTTATCGCCTCTGGAGGATGTGCCTTTCTAAGCAGGGCATTGGGGACCAATGTTTTAACCGGTGATGGCTATTTACTTGCCGCAGAAGCAGGGGCCAATCTGTCTGGAATGGAATTTTCAAATGCCTATGCCATTGCTCCGGCATTTTCATCGGTAACAAAAACAGCATTGTATACATGGGCAACATTTTACTATCAGGATGGTTCAGTCATTGAAGGAGCTGGTTCCCAAAGAGGTCGTTCCGTGATCGCGAAGACACTGCAAACACAGCCCGTGTATGCAAGGCTCGATAAAGCAGATGAAGAAATGCAGAAATGGATGCGAAAAGCACAGCCAAATTTCTTCGTTCCTTTTGACAGGTTGAGTATTAATCCATTCACGGACCGATTTCCAGTAACCTTAAGATTAGAAGGAACGGTTCGTGGGACGGGCGGCATCCATCTTATCAATGAGAATTGTGAGACAAAAGTGCCAGGATTATATGCGGCTGGAGATGCGGCGACACGAGAATTTATTTGCGGTGGATTTACGGGTGGAGGAAGTCATAATGCTGCTTGGGCAATGTCATCGGGTTCTTGGGCCGGTGAAGCGGCAGGTGAGTATGCACTAAAGCTAGGTTCAAATGCCGCGAAACGAAATGTAAATGGGATATCTACTACACCGATCGCAGCGGGGTGGAGCAAATCAAACAAAAAAGGTTCGGTATTATATGAAGTTACGGAAAGCGTCAAAGCGGAAGTAACTCCTACTGAAATTAACTTATTTAGAACCGAAAAAACGCTCCAGTCGTCTTTACAGCGACTTGACCTAATTTGGGAGGAACTTCGTTTAGGCCTCCTAGCAAACGAGCCGAATGTTGTGAGAGTAAGAGAAGCTGCTGCTATGACGGCTACAGCTCGATGGATGTATTCTTCGGCTATAGAGCGGAGGGAGACACGAGGGATGCATAAACGGTTAGATTATAAGGAACAAGACTCTAGTTTCCATTATCGAATTCTTACCGGGGGATTGGATGAGATTTGGGTCAAACCTGATAAACCTTTGCCTCAACAGGAAGGAGTGAGAAGATGATTGAATTTATTAGTGCATCAAAATGTGTAAGCTGTGGTTTATGTGTTTCCGTTTGTCCAACTGGGGTATTTGATCAGGAAAAAGGGAAAGTTCCTGTGATTGCTCGTAAAGATGATTGCCAAACTTGCTTTATGTGTGAAGTGTATTGCCCTGTAGATGCCATGTATGTTTCTCCAAATGTAGATGAAGTGACAGTAAATGAAGAAGAACTGATACAAAGCGGGGTATTGGGAAGTTATCGAAGAGAAATTGGCTGGGGAAAAGGTCAGAACCCAAGCGCCGCTTCAGATGCTTCTTATAAAATGTTTCAAATGATGAGTAAATTACCAGGACATTAATGATCCAGTAGGAGGATTTTTCATGAGTATTAGCAATGATCGAAAACCATTATTAAGAGGCTTAGTAGGCTTCCTGTTGGCAACTGTTATTTTAATAGTAGTTGCAGGGTGCTCAAACAACGCTTCTTCAACCACCTCAAAGGGATCTAATAAATCCCAGTCGTCGACCTTACGGATTGGTTATATTGGATCAACGAAAGGTAATATTCCAACAGGAGTAGATGGCTGGGGGATTCAACATCAAATTCTTCAGGAAAAGTTGAAAAAAATAGGTGTGGAAAAATTTGAATTTCATGCTTTTCCTAATGGTCCGCCGTTAAATGAAGCGATTGCTGCAGGAGAATTAGATATTGGTATTTTAGGAGATACCCCTGCAATTGTCGGAAGATCGAATGGGCTGAAAACACGTTTGATTAACCAAGCGGCCATTAACAGCAATGTCTGGTTAATTACTCCTAAAAACGGGGTGAAGACCATCGAAGATTTAAAAGGGAAGACAGTTGCAACCCAGTTAGGATCCTACATGTATCGCTACCTAACCGGGGTACTTAAAGAAAAGGGCTTAGATAAGGATGTGAAGATTGTCAGCATGCTTTCTAGTGATGCGGAAGCAGCATTAGAGCGAAATGACATTGCAGCTTATGCGTTTCCGACAAACTCTGGTCCGTTGATCAAGTCGAAAGGATATCCAGTCATTGATGAGGCAAAGGATCATCCGGAGTTACTAGGAAGCACGGTCACTGTTATTACTGAGGATTATCTAGCGGAAAATCCAGAATTTTTATCGATTTGGAACGACGTCCGTAAACAATCATTAGCAGATTTATTAAAGAAACCGGAGGATTTTTATCAATTTCAATCGGAGCAAGTTGGTTATCCAGTCGAAGTCATGAAAGATTCCTTGCCCCTTAATAATTTGAAATCCGAAGCATTGTCCACTGAAGGACTCAAGTTGTTGAATGGTACGAAAACCTTTCTAGTGGAAGGGAAATTTGCGAAAAAGGACTTTGATTTGAATGATTGGATTGCTAAGTAACTCTTATCAAACACAAACAAACTGTCAAAGGGAGAGGATGGTATGGAGAATATCCTTCGGAATGCTGTGGAACAAAGAAGGAAAACATTAATAAATATATTGCTTACCTTTAAAATATACGAAAATGAGGAACAGCTTTTGAAGTTATCTTTAACGGAATTAGAAAATGAATACAAACGATTAAAGTCGAATAGTCATCCTCATAGTGATACCGGGTCGATTCAATGGAAGAAGAAAATATGAAACTATGGCGCACAGTGATTGTCACTGTGCGTTTACTATTCAGTCTTTTGGTAAACATCAAGCGTTCTCTTGCTTCCATCATAAAAAGTGGTTAATCTTGAGATAAATACGAGGATGTGTTGTGGAGGCATTTTTATGAGGTTACTTAAAGCAGTCATTCTGCGAGTTCTTGCAATTATTGCGCTATTCCTATTATCGATTGGGATTTTTATATTACTATCATTTATTCAAGAAACCGTATTTGTACCGAAAGATTATATCATTTGGATTTTTAAACGACCCTATTCCGGTTTAGTTATAGTTTATGAGATATATCTTATGTGTTTGTTTTTCTACGTGTTCTATAAAGATTTGAGGGATACCTGGAGAAACGGGCGGCTTTTTAAAAAGTATAGAAAACCAGTCATTACTGCTTTTATTACTTTTAATATCGTTTTACTATATACGATTACTTCCGCTGTTGCAGTAGTAACCAAGGAAAAGGTTATTAATTATTCGTTTTTTTCTCCACAGGGCAGGGAGTATAGCTACAACGATATCGTTAAGATTAATACTGGAGTTTATAGGACGGGGCGACCTTCTCTATTTAAACAATCAAAAGGTGAATTCTTTTACATAATAGAACTAAATGACGGGACAAAGATTGATTTGACTGAAGTGGGCGGGGTAAATAATGATGAAGACGAACGGTTTGTCATAGAAAAGCTAGATAAACAACTAGTCAACATGGATATTCCGAAAGAATCTAGCATGAAAAACTTTGAATACACTAAGAAGGACTTAGCTAAGATATACACAGATAAAATACGTAACATATTGGAAAATACAAAATGACCTTTAATATAAAAAGAGGAACAACGCCGCTCGTTGTTCCTCTTTAGACATATTGATCCCGTCCCGACATCATACCGAATAGCATTACAACGAAGGATATAATGATTAATGTAATAAGTGGAATGGTCCACATATGGGTGAAATCATACAAAAATCCAATAAACAAGGGACCTACTGCTGCTAGGATATAACCCGTTGATTGTGCCATCCCAGATAAATCGGCAGCCTCGCCGGCACTCTTAGAGCGGAGCCCTATATAACTTAGAGCCAGCGGAAAAGTTCCTCCCAAGGCAACACCAATAAAAATAATACTTATGATGATAATGGGATAGGATGAGCCCAACAGTAATCCTCCATAACCAATGATAGAGCACATGCTTAACACGAAAGAAATCCATATTTGGGAGCGATAACGTCCTGCAATCATAGGGATGAAGAAACTAGCTGGTAAGCCGACAATTTGGCTAAATGACAAGAGCCAGCCCGCTGTTTCCATACTCAATCCATGGCTATGTAAGATTTCAGGCAGCCAAGAAATCGTTACATAAAATAAAAAAGATTGAAATCCCATAAATATAGCGATTTGCCAAGCAAGCGGCGAGCGCCAGATATTGTTCGAGCTCGGAGTGACTTTTCTGATCTCTTTTTGATCTCCATGATTAAATTTAGAAAGGAATATCCACACCAATATCGCTGCGACAGCTGGAATCCCCCAGACGTTTAAGGCGCCCTTCCACCCAAGGTTCATCCCCACTGCTAAAGGAACACTAACTCCTGATGCTAACGAGGCAACTAATCCCATGGATGTTGAATAAACACTTGTCATCAGCCCAAATTGGTCTGGAAATTTGTCCTTTGCAATCGCTGGTAATAGAACATTTCCAATCGCGATCCCGACCCCGATAAACAAAGTCCCTGTGAAAAGGAAAACAGCCATGGGAATGGACCGAATCAAAATGCCGATTAATAATGAGGACAAACCTGCTAATAAAGCCAATTCATTGGTTATACGATTAGCAAGCTTCGGGACAATCGGTGACATGATGGCAAATACAATTAAAGGCAAACTCATTAATAAGCCTGCGCTCCAATGGGCTAGTCCCACATCTTTCTGGATCATTCCAACTAGCGGTCCTAATGAGGTTATAGCAGGGCGCAAATTAAAGGCTACTAGTACAATCCCAATAATGAGCCAAATGATGTAAGTCGATTTCGAATAGGTATTTGATTTTAGTAACTCCACTACTTAAACCTCCACTGTAAAACAAACTTTTTAAAGTATACCATATGGTGTTAGAGAATTTCACACTACTGACACTGGCTTGATTTTTTAATGTGGAAATAGTTTACTTATCATCCTGTTTCTTCATATAATAAAGTTACTTCGTATATTGTCTTAAAAATTATATATAGAAATTTAGGGGAAGCCAACTTGTATCCACAAAAACACAAAAGAAGAAATACGATGGCATTCACGTTTTTATCGTATTTTACACTTTTTGCAGGAGTTTTGTTATTTGCCGTTGGTATGTACAACGCTGACCTGGAATTGAATGAAAAAGGATATTATATTGCCGTCATGCTTTTGGTTATTGTCGGGTCCATTCTTACTCAAAAAGTAATTAGGGACAATTCTGAGGATGATGAAATAATTGCTGAGCAACAGCGCAGATTAGAGAGAAATGAATTAGCAAATTAAAATGGAGTCTTAAAGATTTGAAGAAAAGTAGGGTTAAAAAAGGGTCAGCCTTCCATTACGGTGAAGTAGTGGGAGTCTGACCTTTTTTGGAGATTTTTAATTCTAGCTTTTCGCTCAAGAAAGTGGAGCCTAAGACAAGGGCACCGCCTATCATTTGAATTAGAGTCATGCCTTCGTTTAGGAAAATCGCTGCAATGATGACAGCTGAAATCGGGTCGATATAGCTGAGAACGGCAATCGTTTGTCCTTTCAGTTCTTGGAGAGAAGTAAAATATAAAAAATAAGCAAAACCAGTATGTACAATCCCTAGAATCAAGATAAAAATAATTGAAGTTGAGTCTAAACCACCCAGGTTTAAATTACCCTGCCAGAGTACATAAGGAAACAGAACCAGAGCTCCTGCCATTAATTGCACTAACGTTGTTTCAAAACCTGATAAATTTTTGATGAATTTGTTCATTAAGACGACACTTGCATAAAATGCTGCCGCTAAAAGACCATAGAAAATTCCCAATGTATGATTCTGTGATCCGCTTGTGCCGCTAGCACCAGGATTAACGATTAAAAACAGACCAATCATTGCCGCTGCGATGCAAATAATCTTCACGCTCGTCAATTTTTCCTTTAGAATCCAAGGTGCTAATATCATCACAAAGATCGGCGCGAAGTAATAGCTAATCGTGGCATTGGATATCGTCGTATAGCGATAGGACTCAAACAGAAAAATCCAATTCAAGCCAATCGCTGCCCCTGATAATAGTAGCAGAAGTGCATTTTCTTTTAATGCTTGATAAGATGGCTTATGTTTGACAAGGAAACTAGCAATCAGCAAAAACAGACTTCCGATGACACCTCGTAAGAAGGCAATTTCACTTGAAGATAGGTCAATCTTTTTTACAAAAACCCCGATGCTTCCAAAAATGAGCATCGTCAAAATAAGCCTCATTTTTCCTTTCATGTAGATCCCCCCTCGTCCTTAATCGAATATTTCTTTTTGCTCAACTGCTGTTTTAGCAGGGGACACTTCTTATTATGTTATAAACTGGAATTACTTAAAAATCAATAATTTATATCTACATCTTAAGC
>NZ_JBALSN010000236.1:0-10432 GCF_036966985.1 Neobacillus drentensis
TGCCTGACACCAATTTTTGTAATAAAACTTCTTTTATGAGATATTATTATTTGCGGTTATCTAATATAATCTATTTAGCGTACATACTTCGAGGGATTTGGGCAGGTGGAGCGAATGAAGTTTGGTTATATTTTACTCATTTTAATTGTGTTTGCCTGGCCATTAAATTATCTCTATCAACGTCAGTTGGGTGCAGTCTCATTCTTGCTGCTAGCAATCTTCTTTCTAGTGATTTCGCTGAAAGAGATGAAAAAGCAAAAGCAGGCAGAGAAAAATGATGGTAAAAAACCTCGTCCATAAAAATTCAGTGTCAAACAACTCACTAGCACTAGCATAAACCGGAAGAATTTGTTTATAATGAAGAATATGCAAAAATTGAGAGAAAAGCGGATGGTGCCTTGATCAGGCGCTGCAGCTAGACAGTTCTCATATTTTATTATTACGATAGTCCGTTATTCACTCATTTAAGAGTGTTAAATAGAGAAAGGAAGTGCCGATATTGAGTTTAGCACAATACTCAAAAGAGGAATTACAAGAGTTTTCCCTTATGGAAATGGCATATGAATACTTGAAAAATAGTAAGCAGCCGATTGCCTTTAATGAACTAGTAGAAGAAATCAAAAAAGCATCAGGAATCTCTGATGAGGAAGTTCGTACCAGACTTGCTCAATTTTATACCGACATTAACGTGGATGGCCGTTTCCTTTCATTAGGAAGTAACCGCTGGGGACTTCGTGTCTGGTATCCAGTCGATACAGCTGAAGAAGAAGTGGTTGCAGTCGTGAAACCGAAGAAGAAGAAGGCGAAGAAGGTTGTCGATGAAGACGATCTCGAAGATTTCGATGAAGTTGATGAGATTGAAGATGACTTTGATGACTTTGACGATGAAGACGATCTTCTTGATGATGAGGAAGATATTGATCTTGATGAAGATGATGATCTTGATCTTGACGACGATGATGATGCCATTGAAGATGATCTTGACATCGAATTGGATGAAGAAGACGATCTTGACGATGACCTTGAGGATGAAGAAGAAGAATTTGAGGATGAGGAAGAAGTCGAAGAAGATTAATCCACTTGACTTTTTTTCCACGCCCTTGTAATATCTTTTTTGGGCTCCTTAAAAAGAGGACGATACATTATTTACTTATAATACGCTCCCTACCACAAGTAGGCGGGCGTTTTTTATTGTTCAAAAAACTCATGTTTCACTGAGTTTTTTCATTTTTTACGGGCGTAAGGAAAATATTTTTTACAAAAACCCTTAAACAAACTGAATAATGTACAAACTGAATAAGAGGGGGAAATATTTATGACAAAATATATTTTTGTAACTGGTGGTGTGGTGTCATCACTAGGAAAAGGAATTACGGCAGCTTCATTAGGCCGTTTATTGAAAAATCGGGGCGTGAATGTAACCATTCAAAAATTCGACCCATACATTAACGTCGACCCGGGAACGATGAGTCCTTATCAGCACGGTGAAGTGTTCGTAACAGGAGATGGCGCTGAAACAGATTTGGACTTAGGCCACTATGAGCGTTTTATCGACATCAACTTAAACAAGTATTCAAACGTAACAACTGGAAAAATTTATTCAACGGTTTTACGTAAAGAGCGCCGCGGTGATTATTTAGGGGCAACTGTTCAGGTTATTCCGCATATCACCAATGAAATTAAGGAACGCTGCTTCCGTGCCGGGAAAGAAACAAATGCCGATGTCGTGATCACGGAAATCGGCGGAACGGTAGGGGACATTGAATCCCTTCCATTCCTCGAAGCGATTCGTCAAATCAAGAGCGATATCGGTTCCGAAAATGTAATGTACATTCACTGTACATTAATTCCGTATATCAAGGCAGCGGGCGAAATGAAAACAAAGCCGACCCAGCACAGCGTTAAAGAACTGCGCAGCCTTGGTATTCAGCCAAACATTATTGTTGTGCGTACGGAAATGCCGGTTTCACAGGACATGAAGGATAAAATTGCCTTGTTCTGTGACATTGACTCAAAGGCAGTTATTGAATGTATGGACGCAGACACGCTGTATTCGATTCCACTTGCCCTTCAAGAGCAAAACATGGATCAAATCGTGTGTGACCATTTGAAATTATCGGCGAAAGAAGCGGATATGACCGAGTGGAAGGCGCTCGTAGACCGCGTAACCCATCTTTCTAGCAAGACACGCATTGGTCTTGTCGGAAAATATGTGGAACTTCAAGATGCCTATATTTCTGTGGTTGAGGCAATGAAACATGCAGGCTATGCGTTTGATGCTGATGTGGAAATCAAATGGATTAATTCAGAAGATGTAACCCGTGAAAATGTAGCGGAACTTTTGGATGATGTGGATGGAGTCCTTGTTCCTGGCGGCTTTGGAGATCGCGGGATTGAAGGGAAAATTGAAGCGACTCGTTATGCTCGTGAGCAGAAGAAGCCGTTCCTTGGTATTTGTTTAGGAATGCAGCTAGCAACAATTGAATTTGCCCGAAATGTCCTTGGCTTGGAAGGGGCGCATTCCGCTGAGTTTGTACCGGAAACAGCCTATCCAATCATTGATTTACTCCCTGAACAGAAAGATGTGGAGGATTTGGGCGGCACCTTGCGTCTAGGTCTATATCCAGCTCGTATTGTTGAGGGTACGAAGGCGTTTGAAGCGTATGAGGATGAGGTTGTTTATGAGCGTCATCGTCATCGCTATGAATTTAACAATTATTTCCGTCAAGACATGGAAGCAGCAGGCTTTATTTTCTCAGGCACGAGCCCAGACGGCCGCTTAGTGGAAATTGTTGAGTTAAAGGACCATCCGTGGTTCGTAGCATCACAGTTCCATCCGGAGTTTGTCTCAAGACCAAATCGTCCACAGCCGTTGTTCCGTGACTTTATTAAAGCATCATTACAAAAATAAGTTAGTATTCAGGACCAGTTTTCTGGTCCTTTTTTTTGGTGTCAGACACTCAATTTTTCCATATATTGTCTAATTGTGCAAAACCACTCAAAATTTGTACAAAAGTACGGAAAACTTGTACAAAACCTTACGAAATTTGTACAAAAGGATCCCAAAATTGCACAAAAGCTTCTGAAAGCCGAACAATCCCAAGTTTACCCCCCCGGGAAATATTAAAGGGCAATAAAAAAACGGGTTCATACACCCGCTTTTACTCCTCATATTCTGCCAAAATCTCTTCAATGGTAAATTTCAAGCCGTAATAAACGAACAAAGCTGCCATCGAAGAAGGATATCCATAACGATTTCCCTCATCATCGGGGAGCAGTCCTTTGGTCAGCCGCAAATCAATCAGGAGATCGGCTAATTCCTGCAATTGTTCACCACCCGGAACAGCCGTCGCCACCGTGACAAATGGAATTCCTTTTTCGTGGAGCTGCTCGGCCACCTCTAGCGCTGCAGCATCACTTGAATATCGCGTGAACATCAACACACGATCGGAATCCGTTAATTCCTCCATCTCCTCTAATATCTTCACGCCCTTAAACGGTTCCGCCCCATCTAAAGCCTCAAACTCGACCGCTTTCATTTCCTTTGTGGTAAAAATATATATAGACCCATCACCGACGGGTGCCTGGGCAAGCAAACGTGCTCCGTCCTCAAACGAATATTCTTCCTTTTCCTCAAGCCGCTTAAACAAGCCGGTTAACTGGGTAGTAAACATTTTTAACATAAAAACCCTCCTTTTCACCCTTTTATTATAGGCAATTTTTCGATATTGCAAAAATAATAACAAAATCTAAGAAAATTTGCAGGAGATTATTTCCTAATAGAGAAATATAACAAGTGATAGATAAATGGGATAATAAAAAAGCATCAAGTAAACAAGGAAGAGGTGGAGTTATGAAAGAGAAAATTTTAATCGTTGATGATCAGTTTGGCATTAGAATTTTACTAAATGAAGTGTTTCAAAAAGAGGGGTATCAAACATATCAGGCAGCCAATGGGATTCAGGCCCTTGAAATTGTGACAAAACATGACCCCGACCTTGTCCTATTGGATATGAAAATCCCTGGAATGGATGGAATTGAAATTTTAAAACGAATGAAGGTAATCGACCCAGATATCCGCGTCATTATTATGACGGCTTATGGTGAACTTGATATGATTCAAGAAGCTAAGGATCTTGGTGCCATTACTCATTTTGCCAAGCCGTTTGATATCGATGATATTCGAGCAGCTGTCAGGAAACACATTCCCCAAAAAATGAATTAAATTTCATTTTTTGGCTTGAAATATAAAGAAAGTGCTTACAATAAAAATGGGCGCGCTTTCATTATGACAGTTTACAAAACTGCGTTTAATTAATGGCATTTCAACCCCTGGTTTGATATGATACATATGAACTTTTCACTGGTTGTTTATCTTTTTCAAGGAATACATAATCCGTAAAATTGAGGGAAAACCTTAATATGGAGAACCAAAATTGAAAAGATATCTGCCTAATTTAAGGAGGAATAGAAATGCCATTAGTTTCCATGAAAGAAATGCTCATTAAAGCCAAAGCTGAAGGCTATGCGGTTGGGCAATTTAACTTAAATAACTTAGAATTTACACAAGCGATTCTTCAAGCTGCTCAAGCTGAAAATTCACCTGTAATTCTTGGTGTTTCTGAAGGGGCAGCTCGTTATATGTCCGGCTTCAAAACAGTTGTAAAAATGGTTGAAGGCTTAATGGAAGATTTGAAAATTACCGTTCCTGTAGCAATTCACCTTGACCACGGTTCAAGCTTTGATAAGTGTAAAGAAGCGATTGATGCAGGTTTCACATCTGTTATGATCGATGCTTCCCACCACCCATTTGAAGAAAATATTGAAATTACTTCAAAAGTAGTTGAATATGCACATTCAAAAGGTGTGTCTGTTGAAGCGGAATTAGGAACTGTTGGCGGTCAGGAAGACGACGTTGTTGCTGATGGCGTTATCTACGCAGACCCTAAAGAATGTGAAGAGTTAGTAAAACGCACAGGCATCGACTGTCTTGCACCTGCTTTAGGTTCTGTTCATGGTCCTTACAAAGGTGAACCAAACCTTGGTTTTGCTGAAATGGAAGAAATCGGAAATATTACTGGCCTTCCATTAGTCCTTCACGGCGGAACTGGTATCCCATTAAAAGATATCCAAAAATCTGTTTCCCTTGGAACAGCGAAAATCAACGTTAACACTGAAAACCAAATCGCATCTGCAAAAGCAGTACGTGAAACATTAGCTGCATTAACGGAAGAATATGATCCACGTAAATATTTAGGACCAGCTCGCGAAGCAATCAAAACAACAGTTATTGGCAAAATCCGCGAATTCGGTTCTTCAGGTAAAGCTTAATCGAACAATGGCAAATGTCTAGCCACATTTCATATTTGTTCTAGAATATGATAAAATGTAAACCGTCCTCGTACTTTTAGGACGGTTTCAGTCTGTAAAAAGAAATTTGAATATTTAGTCGAAAAAATGGAGGGATTAACTATGAAATTCTTTATTGATACAGCTAATTTAGACGAGATCCGCGAAGCCCATGACCTTGGATTACTAGCAGGTGTAACTACTAATCCATCATTAGTTGCTAGAGAAAAAGGTGTTTCTTTTCACGACCGCTTAAGAGAAATTACTGCCCTAGTACCTGGTTCTGTTAGTGCAGAAGTTATTGCACTTGATGCAGAAGGCATGATTAGAGAAGGCAGAGAGCTTGCAGCGATCGCTCCGAATATTACCGTAAAAGTTCCGATGACTCCAGATGGGTTAAAAGCAACGCATGCTTTTTCACAAGAAGGAATCAAAACTAACGTAACCCTCATTTTTAGTGCGAACCAGGCCTTACTTGCGGCAAGAGCTGGGGCAACCTATGTTTCTCCATTCCTAGGCAGATTAGATGATATCGGCCAAAACGGTTTAGACCTAATTTCAACTATTTCAGACATCTTCAACGTGCATGGCATTGAATCAGAAATCATTGCAGCATCCATTCGTAATCCAATTCACGTCACAGAAGCAGCGTTACGTGGCGCTCATATTGCAACCATTCCATACAAAGTATTAATGGGATTATTCCATCACCCATTAACAGATAAAGGGATTGAAGGCTTCTTAAAAGATTGGAATTCCCGTACAGAAGCATAATTATTCCCATTTCGTGTAAATTTTTTTAATTGCCATACATGAAAATAAAAATTTGGTGTAAACTAAAGGATAGACAAGTTGTCGGATTTTGACTTTTAATGATGGAAAAATATACCTAGAGCCTCATTTCGTAATAAGCGGATTGTACCGTTTGACTTACAGGGCTTAGAAGGGAGTCGAATATGGAAAAACTTAAAATTGCGGGTGGCTATCCGTTAAAGGGAACGGTTCGGATCAGCGGGGCGAAAAATAGTGCTGTTGCGTTAATTCCTGCAACCATTTTAGCGGAATCACCAGTGACAATTGAGGGATTGCCGGACATTTCAGACGTTGAAATCTTGAAGGACCTCCTTGAAGAAATCGGCGGTAACGTTCAGCTTTCTGATAACGAGATGACGGTTGACCCATCGACCATGATTTCCATGCCCCTGCCAAACGGGAAAGTAAAAAAGCTCCGTGCTTCTTATTACTTAATGGGTGCTATGCTCGGCCGTTTTAAAAAGGCGGTCATTGGCCTGCCTGGCGGATGCTATTTAGGTCCAAGACCGATTGATCAGCATATCAAAGGCTTCGAAGCACTTGGGGCTCAAATTACCAATGAACAAGGTGCGATTTATTTACGGGCGGACGAGCTTCGCGGCGCACGTATTTACCTTGATGTGGTCAGTGTGGGTGCAACGATTAATATCATGCTGGCAGCAGTTCGCGCCAAAGGGCGGACAGTCATTGAAAATGCGGCGAAAGAGCCGGAAATCATTGATGTGGCGACATTGTTAACAAGTATGGGTGCAAAGATTAAAGGGGCTGGAACGGATGTCATTCGTATCGATGGTGTGGAAGCGCTTCACGGTTGCCGCCATACGATTATTCCAGACCGGATTGAAGCGGGCACGTATATGATTTTGGGTGCCGCGGTTGGTGAAGGCGTACTTATCGACAACGTCATCCCGCAGCATTTAGAATCATTGATTGCTAAATTACGTGAAATGGGTGTCCGTGTTGAATCTGGCGATGACCAAGTGTTTGTGGATGGATCGTCGAAGTTGAAGGCCGTTGATATCAAGACACTCGTCTATCCAGGATTTCCGACCGATCTTCAGCAGCCATTTACCACCCTTTTGACGAGAGCGACCGGCTCAAGTGTAGTAACAGACACGATTTACGGTGCCCGTTTCAAACATATTGATGAACTGCGTAGAATGAACGCCAACATTAAAGTCGAAGGTCGTTCTGCCATTATTAATGGCCCGGTGCAATTGCAGGGAGCGAAAGTGAAGGCAAGTGACCTCAGGGCAGGCGCCGCACTGTTCATTGCCGGTCTGATGGCGGAAGGAATTACCGAAGTAACCGGCCTCGAGCACATTGACCGCGGGTACAGCGACCTCGTCGGAAAACTAAATGGCCTTGGTGCCACAGTTTGGCGGGAAGCGTTAACTAAAGAAGAAGTCGAACAGATGAAAAATACTTAGAAAAGCGGAAGCGCCCCGTTTAGCGGCGTATGGCATGCAGCTAGACACATAGATAAAGCTTAGGCGTTGACCATAAGCTACTGAAGTTGAAAAGACAGCTAAAGAGACTTAAGGGAGATGGAGACGATGGAAAGAAGTTTAACGATGGAGCTTGTCCGTGTCACGGAAGCCGCTGCACTTGCTTCAGCCCGCTGGATGGGCCGTGGGAAAAAAGATGAGGCCGACGGTGCAGCTACCTCGGCGATGCGCGATGTGTTTGACACCGTGCCCATGAAGGGAACTGTGGTAATCGGTGAAGGGGAAATGGATGAAGCACCGATGCTTTATATTGGCGAAAAACTGGGGACAGGCTATGGTCCGCGTGTTGACGTTGCCGTAGACCCACTCGAGGGAACCAATATTTTAGCATCAGGCGGCTGGAATGCCTTAGCGGTTCTGGCGGTTGCCGATCACGGAAATCTTCTCCATGCTCCCGATATGTATATGGAAAAAATCGCAGTTGGCCCAGAAGCGGTCGGCCATATCGATATCAATGCGTCTGTTCTTGATAACCTTAAAGCTGTTGCGAAAGCGAAAAATAAAGATATTGAAGACGTTGTGGCGACGGTCTTAAATCGCCCGCGTCATGAGCATATCATTGCCCAGCTTCGTGAGGCTGGCGCACGGATCAAGTTGATTAATGATGGAGACGTCGCAGGTGCGATTAATACCGCCTTTGATAATACCGGCGTTGATATTCTCTTTGGTTCTGGTGGTGCCCCTGAAGGCGTTCTTTCAGCGGTGGCGTTAAAATGTCTGGGCGGCGAAATCATTGGAAAATTGCTGCCGCAAAGTGATGCGGAGCTAGAGCGCTGCATCAAAATGGGCCTCGATGTCAATCGTGTCCTCCGGATGGAAGACCTGGTAAAAGGCGATGACGCCATTTTTGCTGCAACAGGGGTCACAGACGGCGAATTACTGCGCGGTGTTCAATTCAAAGGCTCATACGGCTCAACACATTCGATCGTCATGCGTGCCAAATCAGGCACCGTCCGCTTCGTCGAGGGCCGTCACAGCTTAAAGAAAAAACCAAACCTAGTGATTAAATAAACGGTGCCGAAAGTAAGGGTGCCTGACACCAATTTGGTGTCAGGCACCCTTCATGGCATTGTCACTTAAATTAAAAAACTCCTATTCACTCCATTAGGAATTTGGAATAACTCCGACAAGAAGAAATTTCCAATGAATCTAAATAGAAAAATAAGTTGATTAATTTTTTGCATAGAGGGTACAATAGTAATTGTTTTATTATGCATGTTATCTGCAATTCTATTCATTTCATTTCTACTTCTATCATTATTCCTCAACTCTCTTAACAACATCTGATTGAAAAAAATAAAAGTGTGGTGCACAAATGGAATTAACAATTTCAAGTTTAGAAAATATGAAGCTGAAGGAACTTTATGAGCTTGCACGCGAATATAAAGTGACCTACTACAGCAAATTAACGAAAAAAGAATTAATTTTTGCCATCCTGAAATCCCGCGCGGAACAGCAAGGATACTTTTTCATGGAAGGCGTCTTAGAAATTATCCAGTCAGAGGGATTTGGATTCCTACGACCAATCAATTACTCGCCAAGCTCAGAAGATATCTACATTTCTGCATCGCAAATCCGCCGCTTCGACCTTCGTAATGGGGATAAAGTTTCCGGTAAGGTACGACCTCCAAAAGAAAATGAGCGTTATTATGGACTATTGCACGTAGAAGCTGTCAACGGAGAAGACCCGGAATCGGCGAAGGAACGGGTATACTTCCCAGGCTTGACACCGCTTTATCCTAACCGCCAGATGAAATTGGAGACCACTCCAAAATATCTTTCGACAAGGATTATGGATGTCATCGCACCAGTTGGTTTTGGGCAGCGTGGGTTGATCGTTGCACCTCCTAAGGCCGGTAAAACGATGCTGTTAAAAGAAATCGCCAACAGTATTACCACGAACCATCCGGAAGTTGAATTAATTATGCTGTTGATTGACGAACGTCCAGAGGAAGTAACCGACATTGAGCGTTCGGTTGCAGGTGACGTTGTTAGTTCGACGTTTGATGAAGTGCCGGAAAACCATATTAAAGTGGCGGAACTTGTGCTCGACCGCGCGATGCGTTTAGTCGAACATAAGCGTGACGTGGTCATCCTGATGGATAGTATTACGCGTCTTGCTCGTGCCTATAACTTAGTGATTCCGCCAAGCGGCCGGACACTTTCCGGGGGGATTGACCCGGCAGCTTTCCACCGTCCGAAGCGTTTCTTCGGGGCTGCCCGTAATATCGAAGAGGGCGGCAGTTTAACGATTCTGGCGACAGCGCTTGTCGATACCGGTTCACGGATGGATGACGTGATTTATGAGGAATTTAAAGGGACAGGTAATATGGAACTGCATCTCGATCGTTCGCTTGCAGAGCGCCGTATTTTCCCTGCGCTTGATATTCGCCGCTCTGGTACTCGTAAGGAAGAGCTTCTTATTCCGAAGGATCATTTGGATAAATTATGGGCGATCCGAAAATCAATGTCCGATTCACCCGATTTTGCGGAGCGTTTCTTGAAAAAATTACGCCAGACAAAGTCGAATGAAGAGTTCTTTGCCCAATTAGGAGAAGAGCTGAAATCGAGACGGTCGTAGCCTACTTGAGGGGGTACTGGAAACAAGCCGGACCTGGTCAACTTAGTAAGGGACAAGCCTGGTAGAGGGGCTTGGATAGGTTCCTTTTTCAAAGGCAATGTTAGTTAGTTTGCACCCCTGTTGGTTGGAGCGGAAGGCACGAAGACTCCTGCGGGAGGACGGGGCAGGGGAGACCCCGCAG
>NZ_JBALSN010000236.1:10590-11380 GCF_036966985.1 Neobacillus drentensis
CAGGGCGGAAGGAGATGAAAAGAATGAAAGCAGGAATTCATCCAAATTATAAAACAGTAACGGTGTCATGTGCATGTGGTAATACATTTGAAACTGGTTCTGTTAAAAATGAAATTCGTGTTGAAACATGTTCAGAATGTCATCCATTCTACACTGGTCGTCAAAAATTCGCTGAAGCTGGCGGACGTGTTGACCGTTTCAACAAGAAATATGGCATTAAAACTCAACAGCAACAATAATTTTAAAAAGTACAGGCAAGAAGCAACACTTACTTGCCTGTTTTTTATTGAAATAAATGCACATTTTTTGAAATAGATTTTATGGATTTGCTAGGAAGGAGACGCCGTTTTTATGTATTTAATGAAGCAAAGCGGATGGGTTGAGGTTATCTGTGGCAGTATGTTTTCTGGAAAATCGGAGGAATTGATCCGCCGTGTGAGACGGGCTCAGTTCGCTAAACAAAAGATTGCTGTGTTTAAGCCGAAAATTGATAATCGCTATCACGATCAACAGGTTGTGTCCCATAATGGTTCTTCTTTTCATGCGAAGCCGATTGCTCATTCGATGGAGATTCTCCACCATGTGGAAGCCGATATCGATATTATTGCGATTGATGAGGTTCAGTTTTTTGATGAAGGAATTGTACGGATTGTGCAGCAGTTGGCTGACAGCGGCCATCGTGTGGTTTGTGCGGGTCTGGATATGGATTTCCGCGGCGAGCCGTTTGGTCAGATGCCAGCGTTGATGGCAATTGCTGAATCGGTGACAAAGCTGCAGGCGGTCTGTTCGG
>NZ_JBALSN010000236.1:11397-14022 GCF_036966985.1 Neobacillus drentensis
GCCGGACACAGCGCTTGATTGACGGCCATCCAGCCTCCTACCATGACCCAGTCATCTTAGTGGGCGCCTCTGAAGCATACGAGCCTCGCTGCCGCCATCACCACGAAGTCCCAAAGACGGCGTCAAACCGGACAAGCATCGAGCAAGAAGCAACAAATTAGTATAAGGGTGTCGTCAGTTTACATAATTAGTGCCTGACACCGTAAATGATCTTAACACTATGATTAACTACTATAACTGTCTGAGAAGGGGATTCTCGGGCAGTTTTTTTGTTTGGTTAGGGGTTGTGGTTTGTTTTGTGGCGGTGATTTAGGCATTGGCGGAATTGTTGGGTGGTTTGGCGGAATTAATCTAGAGTTCGGCGGAATCGTGGGGAATTTTAGCGGAATAAGGATTAGATTCAGCGGAATCAAGCTCAGGTTTGGCGGAATCGCATGATGTGCATCAATAATTTTGCTTCTTGGAAAGAATTCACTCGTCCGATAGCTGCAGACTCCGGGCATGATAGTAATGGGAGGTGTAAGATGCAAAAGTTTATGCTGTTTCTCTCGTTATGTATGATGTTTTTTGTTAGCGGCTGTAATGGAAATCAGGGTGGGAATCATGGGAATGAAGAGGCCTATAATCTTAAGAGTGACCGGTCGGCACCGAATTATATGTCCAACCGTGATGGCAATACGCCTGCAAATATGTCCAATCGCGGCGAAAATAAGCAGCGGATGGTTGAAGATGATATTACCAACCAAAATCCAAATTTCCTCAACCTGAATCGGACGGGGAGCGGCTCTGAAACGGGCGGCGGAAAAGACACAGGCGAAGATATCAACAAGGCAAAACAAGTGATTGCTGATACAAATGAATTTACGGTTGATTCAGTCTGGGTCAATGGCGACCGGATGTGGGTATCTGTTTATAAAAAAGGAATGCAGTCCGAACAGGGAAAAGTTAAGGCAGAAGCTCGGCTTCACCGGAAACTAATTCAGGCTTTGCCGCGCTATAAAGTGGAGGTACGGGTAAAAGAAGATCGTAGGTAGCATGCTCTGAATTTCAGGGCATGTTTTTTTTAGGAGGTCCGTTTAATGAGTTCATTTTAATAGGGGGATTTTAAAGTAATAATTCACTGTGAAAAAAATATACCCAGGAATTTGGTTTTGACGGTTGTTTTCACCTATACTATAATTAGAATGTTATGGACAAAAAATTGAGGTGAATAGACTGTGTTTGATCGTCTTCAATCGGTGGAAGATCGCTATGATAAGTTGAATGAACTTTTGAGCGATCCAGAAATCATTAATGATTCAAAAAAACTACGTGATTATTCAAAAGAACAATCTGATATACAAGAAACAGTACAAACATATCGTGAATATAAAGAAGCGCGTGCGCAGCTTCAGGATGCGAAAGCGATGTTGGATGAAAAGCTGGATGCTGAGATGCGTGAAATGGTCAAGGAAGAAGTTAGTGAGCTCGAGGCGCAGATCGTGGAATTAGAAGCAAAGATGAAGATTTTGTTGATTCCGAAGGATCCGAACGATGACAAAAACGTTATCTTTGAAATCCGCGGCGCGGCGGGCGGAGATGAGGCGGCTTTGTTTGCAGGGAACTTATATCGCATGTACAGCCGTTTTGCGGAAGCGCAAGGCTGGAAGATTGATGTTCTTGATGCGAGCCCGACTGGTCTTGGTGGCTACAAGGAAATCAGCTTTATGATTAACGGTCAGGGTGCATATTCGAAATTGAAATTTGAAAACGGCGCACACCGTGTGCAGCGTGTTCCAGAGACAGAATCAAGCGGCCGGATTCATACGTCAACGGCGACAGTGGTGTGTTTGCCAGAAGCAGAAGAAGTAGACGTGGAAATCAACGATAAAGATATTCGTTTTGATGCGTTCGCATCGAGCGGCGCCGGCGGACAGTCCGTTAACACAACAATGTCAGCGGTTCGTTTAACGCATATTCCAACAGGGATTGTCGTTTCGATTCAGGATGAGAAATCGCAGCATAAGAACAAAGATAAAGCGATGAAGGTATTGCGTGCCCGTATTTATGATAAGTACCAGCAAGAAGCGCAGGCGGAGTATGATTCTGTCCGTAAATCGGCAGTTGGTACGGGGGACCGTTCGGAGCGGATTCGTACGTATAACTTCCCGCAAAACCGGGTGACGGACCACCGCATCGGCTTAACGATTCAAAAGCTTGATCAAATTTTGGAAGGCAAGCTCGATGATATCATCGATGCGCTGATTATGGATGATCAAGCGCGCAGGCTGGAAGATGCCTCAAATGAGTAATAAAGTGTTCGAAGCTCTTCAATGGGCTTCTTCTTTTTTAGGTCCAGCCAATCGTGATGCGAATGCGGGTGAGCTTTTGCTGCGCCATTTCACGGGGATGAGCCGGGCGCAGTTGTTTGCGAATATGCACGATGAGTTAGCGCCGGGTGTGTGGGAAGACTTTGAAAAAGCGGTTTTTGACCATGTGAAGGGTGTTCCGGTTCAGTATATCATCGGGACGGAGGAGTTTTATGGGCGGCCGTTTCTTGTCAATGAAGAGGTGCTGATTCCTCGTCCGGAAACGGAAGAACTCGTCTACGGCGCGCTCCAACGGATCAAGCGGCTGTTTGGCGGC
>NZ_JBALSN010000237.1:0-14747 GCF_036966985.1 Neobacillus drentensis
TCTCTACACTGCTTCCAAAAGCATCTATATTCCAATCGACAATAGTTAAAAAGTTATCAATCGTGGTAGAAACTTTATTTTCTATTACTTTATTAAAATAAATGAATGTAAAAGGACCAATAACAAGTAAAGGGATTAGTGCTGAAAACAAAGCTAATAAGATAATTTTACGCTTGATTGGAGAGTCGATGAGTCTCATTAGTTTAACCATTTGGTTTCTCCAGTTTAAGAATTTTGTAGCCATGGGGACGGTTCTGGTGGATCTAAGCTGTTGTTAGAATGGCCATGAGAACCGTCCCCATGGACACTAAAAGTGGTTTCACCTGAGTTACTTCTATCAATGTAAAGTTCCTCTTTTTCAACATTATACCCTATCACTGTTTCTTTTTTGGCTGATTTCAACACTTTTATCCCAAATTCCTTTGCTACTTCAAACTCAAATTCCACAATCATTTCACAAGTCGTTCCTTGAAGGTCCAAAAGGAGATTTTTGTTTAGTTCTAGTATTTGATTTATGTCGATATTTTATCCAGGTCCTGCCTTTGTCAAGGCTGTAGGCGAGGCTCTGCCGCTGCCGGGGTTTCTTTAAGTTTGGATCCGTATCATGATGGGTAAAAATGGCCACTAAACCGGATTTCCCATTAAAGAATCCTGAAGTATCCTTCTAGTCTACAACAGCATCGCTAGGAAGCACTCCAAAAATTAAATGACAAACGAAATAATTCAAGTGTCCGACTTGCAATTAAAACTTTGGAACAAAAACTACCACAAAAACATAGTTGAATATATTATTTATGCTCCTGGCGTTGGAGTGGCTCTGAATGCATTTACAGTCTTGTCCATAACAACCTGTGCATCACTTCCCGAATCAAGAATCGTATTTTGAAGCGATTCTTTTTCTACCAATATTGTTGTTACGGTAAGCGGCTCTGATGCATCGGTAGTCAACAAAGCATCTACTTGCGCAGAGAAACAAGAATCACTTATCTTAGCATGAACCTCCGTGGCAACAACATGATTATTAGAAATATAATTTCCATTACCCGAAACAATACGTATGATTACAGGTGTTGCACCTACCGGCTTGATGTTCTGAGTATTAATTACTTCAGAAAAGTGATTAGCAATTACAGAATTATTATTGCCACTGATATAGAGGAGACCATACAAATCATCTAAACCATTGTCTATTCCCAGAAAAGGAGTCCAAGGTTCATGGTCACGTAAAAAGTGATTTGAAGAAACCAAGTTTTCCGAACAATTATCCCTGAATACCACCATTCCTGGATAAAATGAATGAAGTCTATTATTTGTGATACTAGAACGTGTCACACCATCAAAATAGATACTGCTCGCACCTCGTGGAAAAACATTATTAGCTGTAATCAAAAGTCCACCAAAATTTTGAGCGTAAATTGAATATCCTTTAAAACCGGCTCCTATCAAGTTATCGGTTATTTTTGAAGCCTGTCCCCAACCTCGTAGTTCTATACAGTTACCACATTCAGCTATGAAATTATCATGTATAGTCAGTGCATCTGCATGATAAATAGTAATTCCATGCTCTAAATACACAAACCCCATGCCTGTAATCCGAAATGAGTCACAAGCACTTGCAACATAAATACCCGTTTTGCCGTTAGAGTATGTGTTTTCCGGATTTGTTTCCCCTGAACCATCTTCAATAAAATGCAAACCATCAATACAAAAGTCAGAAAACTCTACCGAACTTATTCGGGGATTTCCACTTCGTTCAACATAAAATGCAGCTCCTTTATATTCCTCGTCATTTGCTTCTATGGGAATATCTACAAGTATGCGACTTCCTCCCGGCCACAATTCATGTAAATCCGCCCATTCATTCTCAGAAGTATTAAAACGAATACTCGAAGATGTAAACCCGTGTCCAGAACCCATAATTTTAAGATAACTGATGTCTATAACTACTTGACTGCCAAGATGATAATCTCCCGGTGGAATATAGATAACCGCACCCGGCTTTCCGCCTTTATTCACATCAGTGTCCGTTTGCCTACTTTTAATATCTGCTATAATGCTATTGATTACCTCACCAATATCCTCATACGGATTACCGACAGGCCACTCTGTTACGTCGTAATAATTTTTACTAGCCATAAATAAATTCTCCGATCAATTTAGTGTGTTTGTTCATAAACTACTTTTTCCTTGATATAGCTGGAAGTAAATCCTTACGAGAGCCATGGGGACGGTTCTGGTGAATCTAAGCTTTTGTTAGGGTGACCATGAGAACCGTCCCCATGGACACATTACTTTAACCGATAGACATCCAGAGAGAGTAGTTTTACATTTCCGCCATTTGAAAACAACTCAATACCCTTGCTAAATGAGTCTGGAAAGATCAGACTGGTCATGATAATTTCTCCATTATTTGCAAAAACCTCAATAGAAGAACGATCCACAAGGACATGGAATTTTATCCGATGGTTTGGAGCTTTTACCACTGCACGATCGATAGATGAAAAGAATCCATTAAAAGAGGTTTCACCCGAGTTTCTTCGATCAATGTACATTTCCTCTTTTTCAACATTAAAACCTATCACTGTTTCTTTTTTATCTGACTTAAACACCTTTATTCCAAAATCCTTTTCATCCTCAAACTCAAACTCAGCAATAATTTCGCAAGTCGTTCCTTGAAGGTTCGCTAGGAGATCTTTATCTGGTGCCAGCAGTTGATTCTTAATGTGGATATGTTCATCACGGAGATTTTCCAACTCTTTTATTGGCTTTTGGATCAATAGGTCCTTAGATGTCAGAAATAGTTCACGTGGGAGCGTCATAGCCCCTCTCCACCCTTGGGTCGGGGTTTCGTTTGCATATCTCCAATTGCTCATCCAGCCTATATAAATCCTTCTGCCATCTGCCATGTCTGACCAGGTAACTCCAGCGTAATTATCTTTGCCGCTGTCAAGCCATTTTACTTTGTGATCCGGACAGGAATTTTTAAAGCTATGGCCGTCGAAATCTCCTACAAAATATTGTGTTCTGGAACCATAAGGGCTATCGCCATGACTTACGAGAAGGACCCATTTCGTTTGTTCTGGATGACCTACAACCGGCAGTTTAAATAAGTCAGGACATTCCCAAACTCCAAAGTTTTCTCCTAAGTGTCCTTCAAACGAACTTTCAAAGTGCCACTCCTTTAAATTAGGAGAGCTGTAAATTTCCATACAATCCCCAGCTGCCAAAACCATAATCCATTTATTGGTTTGTTCATGCCAGAACACCTTCGGATCACGAAAATCAATTTTCTCCTCATCTACTAAAATAGGATTATGACGATATTTTATCCAGGTCCTGCCTTTGTCAAGGCTATAGGCGAGGCTTTGCCGCTGCCGGGGTTTCTCAGAGTTTGGCTCCGTATCGTGATGAGTAAAAATAGCTACTAATCCGGATTGTCCATTAAAGAAACCAGAAGTATCATTCCAGTCTACAACAGCACTTCCGGAAAAAATCATTCCATTTTCATCAGGTTCTAATGCAATCACCAAATGCTCCCAATAGACCAAGTTCTTACTAACGGCATGCCCCCAATGCATCGGACCCCATTTGGTACCAAATGGATGGTATTGATAGAACAAATGATATTCATCTTGATAATAAACCAATCCGTTCGGATCATTCATCCAGTTATTTTTAGGAGTAAAATGATACGCTGGACGGTATTCTTCCTGGCAGGCTGCAGGCTTAGACATCAACATTTTGATTACTCCCTTCGAGGTTCAATAGTTCCTCCACTTCTTTAAGTTGAGGCATGCTGGGAATCCCCCCCTTTTTTGTGACCGATAGGGCCGCAACGTTATTCGCAAACGTTGCCATATCTACCACTTCACTTAACTTCAACTGGGAAGGATGAACGTTGTATTCGATTACTTTATGAAGAATCCCTCCTAAGAAAGCATCACCCGCTCCAGTGGTATCCACTGCTTTGACTTTATAGCCGCTAATTTTTCCAAAATCTTCTCCGTGGCGAAAAAGGCAGCCCTCGTTCCCGAGTGTGACAAATAGCAAGGATAGTTAAAATTCCCTCATCAAATAATCTGTTCCCTCACGAAATTCCATTTCTCCTGCGAGGAGGTGAAATTCTTCGTCTGATAATTTCACGACATCCGCATTCAATAGTCCTTTTTTCATCATTTTTTTGGCATGATCCTCACTCTTCCATAATTGGCTTCGATAATTAGGATCAAGGGAAATAATCTTGCCCATCGCTTTTGCCTGTTTAATAGCTTCAAAGGTTGCCGTTCGTGCAGGCTCATCTGTCAATGAGAGTGAACCAAAGTGAATGATTTTGGACTGGCTAAGGATTTCGTGGTCGACTTCCTCCGTTTGTAACATCATATCGGCACCAGGGTTACGATAAAAACTAAAGGAGCGGTCCCCCTCGTCGTTCAAATGAACAAAAGCAAGGGTGGTAGGAATTTCGTTTGAAAATGTTAATCCTTGCGTATCAATTCCACTATCAATTAACACCTGCTCAAGGTAATGTCCGAAAGAATCGTTTCCAACCTTTCCGATAAACGCAGCCTTTCGATTAAATTTTGCTAAGGCCGCCAGTACATTCGCTGGGGCTCCGCCAGGATTCCGAACAAAAGAAACCGTCCCATCCTCAGCATTTCTAGTCTGAGTAAAATCAATTAATAACTCTCCAATAGCTGTTACATCAAACATACATTTACCTCACTCCGCTATATGCCTTTTTTTCATACATCAATCAAATCGTTATTCTTTCACTGCTCCTAAAGTCATACCGCTTACAATATAGCGCTGCACGAAAAAAGAAAATATCATAACAGGCAGACTAAATGAGATGGCTGCAGCTGTCATTGGCCCTAAATCAAGATTATAAGCAGTTAAAAATTCTGAAATTCCAACTGTTGCCGTTTTAGCATTGGTACTGGTCATGAGCAGCGAGAACAAGAAATCATTCCATGCTAACATAAAAGTAAAGATAGCAGTCGTTGCCAGTCCAGGGAGGGATACCGGAAGAATAATTCTAATAAAGGCTCCGATCCAGCTGCATCCATCAACCCTGGCCGCTTCATCAAATTCCTTTGGTACCGAGTCAAAAAAACCAATCATTAACCAAATAGCAAACGGGACATTTAAGCTGGTATACACCAATATTAAGGCAAAATGGGTGTCAATTAAGCCCATACTTTTTATAATCATATACATCGGAATCGCAATACTAATCATTGGTACCATTCTAATCACTAACGTAAATAACAAAAAGTAGCTTCCTGTAATAGAAGAAAATCTAGAAATTCCATATGCAGCCATGGCACCAAAAAACACACTTAAAATGGTGCTGGCACCGGCCGTAATTAGGCTATTAAAAAAATATTTTCCAATAGGCAAGTAGTCGAACATTTTTATATAATTTTCTAGTGAAAATTTTGAGGGCCATAAAGTCGGCGGTGCCGTAACTGCCTCAGCGGATGGTTTCAATGATGTTAATAATAAATAGATATACGGACCTAAGAATAATAAAGCCAGCAAGCATGTGGCCAGCAATACAATCAGCGTCCATACTTTATGTTTAAAATGAAAATTAGCAAACCAAACTGGTTTTTCGGCAATCGTTTCTTTTATTGGCATATGGGCCATTATCTATTTCACCTCTCCTATCATCATGAGTGTCTTCTCCTAGGTGACCACATTTTTGTAATGAAGAAAGAACTTAGGACTAATAAAATGATGATAAAAATGACAGCCATGGCGCTAGACTGCCCAACTTCTCCATAACGGGTCAATGTCTTATACATATATGTACTTAGCAATTCGGAAGAAAAACCCGGTCCCCCTTGCGTAAGCACCCAGACAATATCGAATGTTCTTGCAGCATCAATAATGCGAATTAATAAGGCTACGGTTGCTACTGGGATAAGAGAAGGAAAAGTAATGTAACGGAACTTATGCCATTTATTGGCCCCATCCATTTCAGCAGATTCATATAAACTAATAGGGATTCCTTTAATACCTGCTAATAGAACAAGCATAATGAAAGGCGTAGTTAACCAGATGTCTGCAATAATCGTAGAATAGAGTGCAAAACGGGAGTCTGATAACCAGAGTATTTGATGCGGGTCAGAAAGTATCCCTAGTTTATAAAGCCCCCAGTTGATAATGCCGAATTGATCATTAAGCATGAATTTCCAAATTATCCCTGTAACTAAAGGTGCCAGCATAAGCGGGCTTAATAATAGTGTCCGAATAAATTGGCTTCCTTTAAAAGCATTACTTAGAAGCAAAGCAAGGATAAGCCCTAAGATAAACTCGAACCCCACCGCTACTCCTATATATACTACTGTGTTCCAAAGGGCTTTTAAAAAACGTTCGGAAGTCAACGAGTTTGTATAGTTTGCAAAACCGACAAATTCTCGTAAGGAAGGATTAATGATATCAATCTTATAAAAACTGTCTCTAATTAAAAGAAAGATTGGATAGACCAGAAATACCAACATAAAGATCCCCGCAGGAAAGAAAAAGATCGTCGATAATGCCCCATTTTTCAGTCTCAAGAAAACCGCTCCTTTCTATCAAAATATTTTTTAGAACCTCTTCATCGAATAGATTGCCGCATGAAGAGGTTCTATTAAAAACGTTTCAGTTTATTGCGGCGGCAATAAATCTTTGATTACATCTGCTGCCCAATCAAGTGCTTCCTGAGGAGTTTTTTCCCCTGAAAGTGCAAATTGCACGGCTGGAATGAGTGCTTCACTTTCAATTTCTTGCCATTCCTTAATAGCAGGTCGATTTTGTGTTTGTGGTCCGCTTAATGTCGTCATAAGCGGTCTCAAATGTTCATAGCCCTGCTGCGTGCTATACCTTTCAAATACAGATTTTCTCGCTGCTACGCCCAATGTTTTCATGAATAGTTCATTCTTTTCATAAATAAAGTTGAGGTACTCCTTGGCGATCTCCTGTTTTTTGGAAGAACTAGGAATAACCTGATACCATGGGCCTGGGACAGCACCTATTCCTGCTCCGCCGCCAATCATTGGAGCACTTCCAACTTTTCCTGCTACCTTTGATTGTTTAGAGTCATTTGAAGGGACATAAAAGTGACCCCATGCAAGCATCATCGCAAGTTTTCCATTCCAAAATAGCTCAGAAGTTTCAGCAGATGCCATTTCAAGTGCACCTGATGGAACTGATTGATCCTTTTTCAAAAGATCAACTAAGAATTGTAAAGAATCAACATACGGTTTCGTATTGACAAGAACTTTGCCTTTATCACCAACTACCAATGGTTTCGCACCTGCTTGGGCTGCATGATCAAGCCAGCTGGCTACCGCATCTCCATTGTTCGCACCAAAGACCGTTGTTCCGTACATATCCACTTTTCCATCATTATCGGTATCTTTAGTAAAAAACTTGGCAACATCACTATATTCATCCCATGTTGTTGGCGGATGTAGCTCATATCCATACTTCGCTTGGAAATCAGCTTTGTTCTTTTCATCTTCGAAAAGATCTTTACGGTAGATTAAATTTTTGGCGTTCGTCCATACCGGCATTCCATAAACCTTATTTTGATAACTTCCGCCTTCTACTAATCCTGGGAATAGATCATTTTTAAGGTCATCTGTCATGAGATCTTCTAACGGTAAAAGTCCGCCAGCTAGAGCAGGAAACCAAAGTATATCGATGGTTGCAACATCGAATGCTCCTGCCTGTGAAGCTACCTCAGCCTTAAGTTTGTCATAGACTCCGGTATAGGGAACGGATTCAATTTTAACTGTATAGCCTGTTTCCTCTTTAAATTCCGCAGCGGTTTCTTTTGCTACCTTAAAGGCCGGGCTTCCCCCTTCAACTAGAAGCGTAATCGTTTTGTTATCACCTTTTGCTTCGGAACTTCCTGTTTTTTCTCCCGAACAACCCGATAAAAAAAGAGATGATACTAATAATAATGAAACAATTGATAGAATCCCTTTTTTCTTCACCACTACATGCCTCCTTAATTATTAAATAAATTATCTATCCCACAAACCATGTTCAGGCCATCTTCTTGGAAGACGATCTTTTACTGGAGGCAGCCATAGAATAAGTTCTCTACTTTTTCTTCACTTTCATTGATTAATTGAATTTTCGCACCATCCGCCAATGGCATCGGAACATAACAGTTCATTGAGGCTGCGAATGGTCCTTTAGGGCCTCTTTTCTCCACCATCACCATACTAATGGAAGGGCAACATAATGCTTACAAGTAGCATGTCCTATTCCAAAGAAATCACCAAAAGGAACTCGTACACTTGGATTCTCCTCCCCATCCCAATACATCTAGAGGACAAGTTTCCGTAAATATTGAAGGGCATAGCATCTGGTTGTCATCCAAATAAGTTTGATACATCCAGCTCCTTTGATATCAGCCATTACGTGAGTTGCACCAGGTTCCACTACGGCAAAATCTCTATTTCCCCCTGTGCGGTCAAAACTTGATTAGCGTTTTGAACTTGCATTCTTAATAATGGTAATCCCCCAAATGGCTATTAGGCTGCTATACATTCATTGATTATTCTCCTCCATTGTTTCTATTCTTTTTCAAAAACTTGATAACGGTTACATTCCTTGAAGTAAAAATGATTAACTTTTATTTCCTTTTTCCCCCTCTAACGTTTTTGTAAATCCTCTTTACACTTTTATTGTAATAATAAAGGTGTTTTAAGAAAATTCTAACTTTTTTAGAAAAAGTTATATATATTTAGAACTTTTTCAATAACAAACATCCCAGAATAATTAGAAGCTTTTTTCGATGAGGTGACAGGCACAGGGCATAAGAGATAAAGGAAACACGAAGAGCGAAAGCAACCACTTGCAAAACAAATGATTGGCATCTTTGAAAAGACATCATGGGCTTTGCGACGAGCTGTACAGCAGCTTCTTTGAATATGCTTTGGCGCAGGAGCACCCGTTCTTCTGACAAAAGATACTAGGTTTTAGATATCTTGGATTGTCGGGTATATTGATTTGCAGCAATAAAACAAAAAAGCCTCTTTACAAAAAGAGACTTCTTTAAACCTGCCACATCATTTATTTTTTAAAACCAGCAGTGAACAGCACTCCACGTGTCCAGAGTGTATGTGGCAACACATGGGGTGTTGGTGAGGTTTTTATAAAAGCAATCATTTTAAGAGAATCCATCTGTACGTATTTTATGCTGCAGAACAAGGATTTTCGCTAAACAGTGTTCGATTTATTGTTAGATATCATCACTTTTTGGGCAGAAGATAGAAAAGCGAAAGGGGGTCGTTTCAGGTGCCTAATGAGATAATTGCTTCCTCAACACTTGGCATCGTATCATGGTGGTTACAAGAAGGGACACCTTATAGTCCAAGTTACTTTGCACAACAGATCTTTCCGATGTACAAATAAAACTGCCCATCATAATAAAAGGTCAACCAGGAATGTCCTTTTCCTGACCATATTAGTAACCAAAGGTAACTTAATTCTGAATAGTAAAACTCGGGTTGTTAACCCAAGTTTTTTAAAATTAATACATCCTTTGGTTCAACTTCTATTTCATTTTCTAAAATCTCTCCATTGAATAAATCAGTGTATGAGTTTTTTCCAAGTGATACCTTTTGTAAAATATTGCTGTGGTTTAATATAAATATATATTCATTATTTTCCTTCACTCTTCTAGTTATCTCTACCTCTGCGTCAGTTTTAAATATAGGTTTAATATTCTTTTCTCCGCAATATTTTTCAATTAATACTTTTATTAAATTGTCCTCTGGTTCCGATGCCACATATATGGCCTTTCCACTTCCATAAGAATTCTCTGTTATTGCAGGTAAGCCTTTATAGTAATCTTCTGTGAAGGTTCCTAGTACAATTGCATTTTCATTGTGAACTACTTCACATATTAATTTACATTCAAAGGTTTTCTCATTTTCCTCCAGCTGCTTTTCTACCCTTATTCCATTCTTCATATCAGGATATAGTGCATCAACCTCTTCTACCCATATACCAAGCAGTTCCTTAAAGGCACCTGGATATCCACCAAGTCTTACAATATCATTTTCATCAACAATGCCACTAAAGAATGTTGTTATGAATGTACCGCCCCTACTTACAAATTTATTAATATTTTCTATAGAGGCATCACTAACCATATATAAAAGAGGAGCTATTACTATTTCATATTTTGATAAATCTGAGGTAGGTTCAACTATGTCTAACGGTATATTTAAATCATATAAGGCTTTATAATATTTCATTATTCTATCAATATATGTTAAATCTACACTAGGTCCACTTGAATATTCAACTCCCCACCAATTAGCCCAATCCATAATTATTGCTACCTTTGATTCAGTTCTAGAATCAATTATTTTATCCTGAAGGTATTGTAATTCCTTGCCTAATTTGCTTAGTTCTTTTCCCATCCGCGTATTTTCATGTCCAACATGAGGCACCATAGCAGCATGAAATTTTTCACAGGCTCCTAGAGATTGCCTCCATTGAAAAAACATTATTCCATCTGCACCGTGGGCTATACATTGATAGCTTAACAGCCTCATTACCCCTGGTCTTTTTTGAGCATTATAGGCTTGCCAATTTTGCTGACTAGGTGTTTGCTCCATTAATAAAAAGGGTTTTCCTTTTTTTAATCCTCTTATCACATCATGTCTAAAAGCAATTACACTTGGATGATCTTTATTTGACGGATAACTATCCCAAGAAGCAACATCACATTGTTCTCCCCACCTAAATAAGTCTAACTCATGGCTTATACTCCATATATTAGTAGTAATAGATGTTTCTTTATGATATTTTCTTATTTCCTGCACTTCTCCATTAAAGCATTCTAACAAACTATTTGACATGAACCTATTGTAATCTATAGCCATGGGCTGAAAATAAGTTCCATCTCTTCCTGCTAGAGCTCCTGGTAAAATCTCTGTTAAAGCAGATGGTACCTCAATTTCATCAAAGTCATATATTGTATGACCCCAAAAGCTTGTATACCAACATTTATTTAAATTTTCTAAAGTTATATATTTATTTTTTAGCCATTGTATAAAAGCTTGTCTACAATTTTCACAGTAACAATAGGCACCATATTCATTGTTAACATGCCATAACACAATTGCTGGGTTATTTTTATAATGTTCAGCCATTTTTTCAGCTATAGTACTTGACAATCTCTTATAGTTGGAACTATTTGGACAAAAATTCACCCTTCCACCATGTTTACGTTTGCGACCATAAATATCCGTTCTTGTAATATCCGGATATTTTTTACTCATCCAAGCTGGCTGCGCCGCAGTTGGTGTAGCCATGTTTATGAAAATACCATTTTCATATAGAAGATTTACTATTTTATCTAACCATGAAAAATCAAATTCCTCTTCACTTGGCTGCAATTTAGCCCATGAAAATACAGGGAGAGTTACAACATTTACTCCATGAACCTTCATCTGTCTTATGTCTTCTCTCCAAACTTCTTCATCCCATTGATCCGGATTATAATCCGCACCATAAAAAAAGCCTTTAATTTTATCATTAATCATTGAAATATCGCTCCTTATAGCTCCATACAAATCCATTTTATTTCATAGGGTTTTAGTGAAAGCTTAACAGCACTATTTTTATCTCTGTAAACTTCTGTTTCCTGTACTTTATCTGAATTATTTATAATTGCCACATTGCCTGTTTGCAGGTATGCTGCACACTCAGTATTGCTGTTTGAAGTATACCAAGTGAACATTTCCTCCTCTTTAGCTGCTGCCCAATATAAAGCTCTTAATAAAATTCTTACGTTTTCTGGTGTATAAGGAAGTCCTGATATATACACTGCTCTACCCTTGCCAAATTCGTTCACAGCAAGATTTATATCTCCATTATCCATTGAAAGAATCTGTGTGCTATCACTAACCCTATATACATACTTCATTCCTTCGCCAAAATCTACCTTTGACTTTTGATCTTGTAATATAAAGTGGGTCTCCTCTTGCGCCTTATCATGTCTAGTATAACTTAATGTATAGCCCATTTCTCTATCCACACCTAGTATATCTGAGAGCTGGAAGTACTTACCTTGATGCTGATATGCAGTTGGTTCACCTATTCCAATGAATCCGCCTCCATTATGTACCCATTCTCTTAACTTACCTGTTACTTCATCATCTACCCAATACTTATCTCCTGACCATGCTGTGCCAGCATCACCAGCATTTATAATTACACCTATATCTTCCGGTATGCCCTTTTTCTTTATATCTTCAAAGCTCATAAATACCACATCAACTGGCATACCGCTTAAACATTCTATTACCCCTACATAAGAATATATTTTCTTATACCATAAAGCATGTGCCACCATATTAGTCTGCCAGCTTCTAAGCTTTCCCCAAGCATTTAACACAGCTACTTTAAATTTGGCAGTATAAGCTTTGGTTCCTTCCATCTTGTAATGGATTTCTCTAAACTCATTAGTGATTTCTTCTATCTTCTCTACAAACTCTGGAAACTTTAGCGCAAGACTCAAGTATCCACCATAACCCATTCTTTCCACTGGCTTTCTAAGTATTGCACGCCTTGCTTGTACCCAATTTTCTACTGCTTCCTTTGTTGGGTTTCCACCTTCATAAAAGGTATCTGGAAAGAAATATGGTAGAAATCTTCCTTCTGTATATTTTACGTGAGGAATATCGGAAATCAATCTTAAAGTAGCTCCGCTTCCCACAGAGCCTACCACTGAATCTAGTCCAATGTTTCCAAAATAATCTCCATAAGGTTCTGTTCCAATCCAGTTATCACCTAAAAACATCATTGCTTCTTTTCCATAGCTATGACATAAATCAACACATTTTTTAGCATTTTCAGCTACAAAGCCTTGAACAAAATCAATCCAATCTAAAAATTCCTTAGAAGGTACTCTAAAGGGGGAATTATAATATCCTTCATCAACGAAAGCTTCTGCTCTTAGCCTGTAGCCTTTTACCTTTTCAAATTCCTCCATGGCCTTTGGACTTACACTAGCACTGTATCCAAACCAATCAACAAACTTTTCCTTTGCTTTGTCATTATAAGCTATTGTGAAGTGGTAAAAAAATGTAGTAAATCTAACAACATCTACACTGGGATTCTCTTTAAGCCAATTATCTAAATAACTAAAGATATGCTCCCTGGTTTCTTCATGGATTGCATCATAAGGCATCTCCGGTGCTGTAGTCCAATTATTTGTTAGATGATTATACATTTGAGTTGTATCCCAAACTTGATATGCTAAAAAACTCACAGTATATCTATGCCACTTTTTAGCATTGTTGATTACAACCTTTTGAGTGTTGCAATCAAACTCCCAGTGGTTCACATCTAACAACTCGCCACTAGTTCTATCTATAACCTCCCAATATCTTTTAATATCATGGTCCTTATCTATTTCAAATTGTTTATTAAAGTATCCATCTAATAGGTCTATTTCTAACACCTCGTTTGCAGCGGTATTATGATTAGACATTAAATACTGCATTTGCAGTTGATCTCTATGGGAATAGGCCCACTGTTGATCATTTCTAACAGTTAAATAGGTTGTGTATACCTTTACTGCCATATCCATTAATTCCTTTGATAGTATAGTACCATCACTATTTCTAATGGCATCTGCTCCCCATTTTTCTATAATTCTCTTAACCTCATTATCAATTCCTGTTTCCGCCGGTAAAGTAAATCTACCTTTTCTTAAATCTTCTATCACTGCCTTTTCCTCCTTTTACTCGGAACATCGGGTTTTCACTACAACACACTATTCCTTCACAGCACCTGCTGCTATTCCACTAAAAATATATTTTTGGAATATAAAGTAGATTAATAGAGTTGGAATCATAACTATAACCGCTGCTGCACTTAGCATTGGAATAGAAGAAGTTCTAGGATCTTGTATACAATTTAAAAGTAAAGTACTTAAAGTTCTATGCTCCACTCCTGGCATATATAAAAATGGTATATACATGTCATTTAAAACATCAACAGCTTTAAGTATGCCTAAAGTAGCTGTTGCAGGAATCACCATAGGAAAAATTATTCGCCAGTAAATTGTAAAATATGATGCTCCATCCATCATGGCACTTTCATCTACTGAAACCGGTATCTGCTGTAAAAACTGATTATAAATGTATATTTGCATTAAATCTGCACCGGCATATATGAGTATAGGTGCTAAAAGAGTGTCATATACATGAATATTAGTCATTAATCCAAATCTTGATATTTCAGTAACAATACCTGGTATTATCAATCCAACTAGGAATATAGCAAAATATGCTTTTTTTAACTTGAAATCAAATCTAGTTAAACAATATGCAACCATAGTGCTAAGTATAGAATTTATAACAACTGCAGCTACAACCAATATCATGGAATTTTTAAATCCAATAAACACATTTGCACTTTTAAGAACCTCTTTATAATTTTCAAAATTAAGACTAGTAGGTGGTTTAAGTGCTGATTCTGAACCAATCTGAGGTAAGCTTTTAAATGATGCAAAAACTGTAATTAGTATTGGCAAAATTACTATAGCTGATATAAATATAAATAGTAGTATTTTTAGTACTCCTCCTCCACTGACAGATCTCCTTGTAATATTAATAGTGGTTTCCTTTTCTATTTCTAAGTTAGCTTCCATTTTCTCACCCCTTTAAGTTAAATAATTTTTTTTGAATAATGGAGAAAATTATTATTATTATCATCAATAC
>NZ_JBALSN010000238.1:0-9899 GCF_036966985.1 Neobacillus drentensis
GGAACGGGCACTCTGAAAAGCTCACAGTGCCCATGGACGAAGAAATAAGTTTGGAACGGGCACTCTGTAAAGCTCACAGTGTCAACAAACGATGAAAAAAGCCTAGACATGTCATTCTAGCTAAGACTCATGATAATCATCGGCAAAGCTGCTGCATCCAAGTCAATTTAAAGTGACACCTTTCAAAAAGAACAACTCAGCGGGGTTGTTCTTTTTGGTTTACATTAAATTATTTTTCCACACATAGTTTTTAACATCAAACATTGCAAACACTAAGGTATGATTGGAAGACAAGTGGGTGGTTTGATGGATATGGATTGGATGGATTTGCTGCATCACTATAAACTGACAAGCATTTTATTAGCAGCTATTATTGCAAGAGTCATTGTTTTTATCATAAATAAAACCGTGCATAACTTTTTTCTAAAAACCCATTTCATTGAAGAACGGATAGAGCAGACGATTGAAAGCATGATTCGCTCTTTAACCAAATATACGGCAACTCTCAGTTTCATCTTTTTTGCCATATCTCAATATGTTAGTAATTTTGGAAGAATTTTGGCTGGGGCAGGTATACTCGGGGTAATCCTTGGGTTTGGGGCGCAAAGCATCATTAAGGATATTCTATCAGGTATTTTCTTGATTTATGAAAAGCAGCTGCATAAAGGTGATTTTATCACCATCAATAATACCTTTAATGGAACAGTTGTTGATATAGGATTAAGATTCTTAAAAATTCGAGAATGGAGTGGCAAGGTTTTAACGATCAGCAATGGTGAAATAAAACAGATTCATAACTTCAATATTGAACAAATGCGGGTGATTGAAAGAATAGTGGTAAGCTATCGGGAAAATCCTGAAAGGGTGTTTGAAATTCTTGAGATTGCCTGTGAAAAAATCAATGAGCTGCACGAAGCATGTTTAAAGTTAGACCCCGTTAATTGCCCGATAGAACCATTCCAAGTATATGGGATGACCACCATCAATTCAGGATACCGAGGAATTGAATATACGGTTACAGGCCTTGTTGATGATACTTTATACTGGGATGCGGCAAAAGAAGCGAGGCGGATTATCGCTCAGACACTGTTTGATTATGAAATAAAATTGGCAGAAGACACAATGTTAGTAAAGCCGGTTGACAATGTTTTTTTAAAAGGGGGAAAATAAAAGTGGAAAGGGAGGTACTTAATGGTAATGGGTAAAAAGAAAATGCAATTTGAGGTACAATCAAATGAGAGTATTGAGGACTGCTTGAATAGAATGAAAAAGTTGGGCTATACGCCTGTACGCCGAACGGAAAAGCCGATATTTCAAGAAATTAAAAAAGGCAATGAAACGATTTATGAACCAATTGCCCGTCAAATTATCTTTGAGGGCACATTAATAGAGTAAAACACGAACATTAAGGTAGTATTTAAAAATAATGTTCGATTAATTGGTTGACACCTAATGAAGATGATTGTAAGATATAGAAGTGAATTAATCAATAACAATTTATCTTTACCCTCGTATATCCATGGGAATATGGCCCATAAGTTTCTACCCAATAACCGTAAATTATTGGACTATGAGGGAAAGTCAATATGTTCGGTATAATTAAGGGCAGGACCCTTAATTTGTTATCCACTGCCACTATGCCCGAACAAATGGCTTTCTCTTACATGAGAAGCTATTTGTTTCGGGTTTTTTATTTGGGAAAAAAGGGGGATTTTCGATGTCCATTCTTGTTGGAGTGATCATGGGGAGTAAATCGGATTGGGAAACAATGAAACATACTTGTGAGGTTCTCGACCAGTTTGAAATTGCTTATGAAAAAAAGGTGGTATCAGCCCATCGGACACCTGATTTGATGTTTACATATGCGAAGGAAGCCAGAGAAAGAGGTTTAAAGGTGATTATTGCCGGAGCTGGCGGAGCGGCCCATCTTCCTGGGATGGTAGCAGCACAAACTACTTTGCCAGTGATCGGTGTTCCGGTCCAAACACAGGCCTTAAAGGGGTTAGACTCATTGCTGTCTATCGTCCAAATGCCCGGTGGTGTACCCGTAGCTACTGTGGCAATAGGCAAAGCAGGTGCAACGAATGCTGGTTTACTAGCAGCACAAATATTAGCAACGGGTGACGCTGAATTAGCTGGGAAATTAGAAGCAAGAAGAGAAGCCATTAAACAAGAAGTATTAGAAAGTAGTGATCAACTTGTCTAACAAAACGATTTTACCAGGAGAAACAATTGGAATTATCGGCGGCGGCCAACTTGGCAGAATGATGGCTCTAGCGGCAAAGGCTCAAGGCTTCCGGATTGCTGTGTTAGAACCAACGACGGACTCTCCGTGCGGACAAGTTGCAGATATTGAGGTCATTGGGGCTTATGATGATCGCGAAGCCATTAGTAAATTAGCAGAAGTTAGTGATGTCATAACTTATGAATTTGAAAACATTGATGCAGATACACTAGAGTGGTTATGTAACCAAGCAAATGTGCCGCAAGGCCCGCGGTTACTAACAATCACGCAGGACAGGATTAAGGAAAAGGCAGCGATCCAACAAGCAGGTGTAGAAGTCGCACCATATGAAGTGGTAAACAGCCTCGAGGAATTATTTTTAAAAATAAATACCATCGGATATCCGGCTGTCCTGAAAACGGCAAGAGGCGGATATGACGGCAAGGGCCAACTGGTGATTAGAACACCGCTGGATTTGTCAAAGGGTGAACCATTACTGGAACATGGGGCTTGTGTATTAGAAAAATGGATACCCTTTGAAAAAGAAATATCAGTGATCGTGACACGTAAGCTTGATGGGGAAACAACATTTTTTCCAGTGGCTGAAAACATTCATAAAGAAAATATATTAGATACAACGATTGTTCCAGCTAGAATATCAGAAGTTTTACAGAGTGAAGCTGTTCAGCTGGCAAATAAGCTGGCCGATTCGTTACAATTAGTCGGGACGCTTGCTGTCGAAATGTTTTTGACTAATGATGGGACCATTTATATTAATGAATTAGCACCACGACCGCATAATTCTGGGCACTTTTCGATCGAAGCTTGTGAAACGTCACAATTTGAGCAGCATATCCGCGCCATTTGTAATTGGCCGTTAGGGAGAACGGGGCTATTAAAACCGGCTGTTATGGTCAACCTATTAGGAGAGCATCTTGAACAACTGTATAAGGAAATACCGGCCTTGAATGACTGGAAGATTCATTTATATGGAAAAAAAGAAGCTAAAATAAAACGAAAAATGGGGCATGTGACTATTTTGCGCGAAAGTGTCGAGGAGGCCCTTGCAGAAATTAACGAGAGCAGCATCTGGAAACCAGTAAAAGAAAAGATCGGGGGATAAAACATGATTGATCGTTATACACGACCGGAAATGGGAGCAATTTGGACAGAGGAAAACCGCTTTAATGCCTGGCTTGAGGTAGAAATACTAGCCTGTGAGGCATGGGCAGAACTAGGTGACATCCCAAAGGAAGATGTGAAGAAGTTACGCGAAAATGCTTCCTTCAATATTGACCGCATTAAAGAGATTGAAGAAGAAACACGGCACGATGTGGTTGCTTTTACCCGCGCGGTATCTGAAACATTAGGGGAAGAGAAGAAATGGGTTCATTACGGTTTAACGTCAACGGATGTTGTTGATACGGCCCTATCTTATATCTTAAAGCAGGCCAATGCGATATTACAAAAGGACCTGGAAAACTTCATTGAGATTTTAAGAAATAAAGCAATTGAACATAAGCTTACTGTCATGATGGGACGGACACATGGGGTCCATGCTGAGCCAACAACTTTTGGCTTAAAGCTTGCGCTATGGTATGAAGAAATGAAACGGAACCTAGAGCGATTTAAGCAGGCAGCAGAAGGAATCGAGTTTGGGAAAATCTCTGGTGCAGTCGGGACTTATGCAAATATTAATCCGTTTGTGGAACAGTATGTTTGTGAAAAATTAGGACTGCAAAGAGCGCCAATCTCCACGCAGACCTTACAGCGTGACCGTCATGCTCACTACATGTCAACGATTGCGTTGATTGCCACTTCAATTGAGAAGTTTGCAGTTGAGGTCCGAGGGCTGCAAAAGAGTGAAACGCGTGAAGTCGAAGAGTTTTTTGCAAAAGGCCAGAAGGGGTCATCGGCAATGCCGCATAAACGGAATCCGATTGGTTCCGAGAATATGACGGGGATTGCTCGTGTGATTCGCGGGTATATGCTTACTGCCTATGAAAATGTACCGCTTTGGCATGAGCGCGATATTTCTCATTCATCAGCAGAACGGATCATCTTACCTGATGCAACGATTGGTTTGAATTATATGCTGAATCGTTTTGGCAACATTGTGAAAAACTTGACGGTTTATCCAGAGAATATGAAGCGTAATATGGACAGGACACTGGGCTTAATTTATTCCCAACGTGTATTGCTTGCGCTGATTGATAAAGGTTTATCACGTGAAGAAGCATATGACACGGTTCAGCCAAAGGCTATGGAAGCTTGGGAAAAACAAGTTCCTTTCCGCAGCTTGATTGAAGCAGAGGAGAAGATTACTTCACTGCTATCAGAAACCGAAATTGCTGATTGCTTTGATTATAACTATCATCTGCAACATGTAGATACTATTTTTGACCGCTTAGGGTTGAATGAATAAGGCTTTATGTGACCGAAGACATGAAAAAAGAAGCTGTGCGGTAACATAGAGAGGCTTTATGTGACCGAGAACAAGAAAAAAGTACCCTTGCAGTAACATAGAGAGGTCCTAAGTGACAGATATCGAGAAAAAAGCGAGAATTCGGTCACTTATGCTCCTCTCTCACTCTGAAGATTCCCAATATTGCAAAACAGGAGGCGTTTTCCAATGAAAAAACCTTTATACGAAGGAAAAGCAAAACGAATTTACGCAACTGACGATGAACAGATTGTTTTGGTTGAGTATAAGGATTCAGCAACCGCCTATAACGGACAAAAGAAGGCCGACATAACTGGAAAAGGGCGTTTAAATAACGAGATTACTAGTTTGCTATTTTTAAAGCTTAAAGAACAGGGAATTGAGTCCCACTTTATTGAGCGTGTTTCCGAAACAGAACAGCTGGTGAAAAAAGTTACCATCATTCCGCTTGAGGTAGTTGTACGAAATATTGCGGCAGGAAGCCTAGCTAATCGATTGGGAATCGAAGAGGGACGCGAGTTAACTACTCCGATCGTTGAGTTTTACCTGAAAAACGACGAACTAGGAGATCCACTCTTAACAATTGATCACATCCTTGAATTGCAAGTGGCAACGACCGAGGAGGCAGCAATTTTACGAGAAAAGGCACTCCAAATTAATACCGTTTTAGCAAGCTTTTTCAATGACCTTGGCATACGTCTCATCGATTTTAAACTTGAGTTTGGAAAAGACGCTGAAGGCACTATATTACTAGCAGATGAAATCTCCCCTGATACCTGCAGGCTGTGGGATAAAGAAACAAATGAAAAGCTCGATAAGGATGTATTCCGACGTGATTTAGGAAGCTTAACAGATGCCTATGAAAATATTTTAGCGAGATTGGGAGGACGTCAGCATGTATAAAGTAAAGGTATTTGTCACATTAAGAGAAAGTGTTTTAGACCCGCAGGGGAAAGCCGTAACCAACTCATTACACTCTTTAAACTATAAGGAAGTAGCCGATGTGCGCATCGGTAAATATATGGAATTAACGATTGAAAAATCCGAGCGTGATATTAATGAAGTAATCAATGAAATCTGTACCAATCTTTTAGCGAATCCTGTTATCGAAGATTACCGTTACGAAGTAGAGGAGTGTGTTACTCTGTGAAATTTGCAGTAATCGTCTTCCCTGGATCGAATTGTGACATTGATATGTTCCATGCCATTCAAGATGAACTCGGCGAGCAGGTTGAATATGTTTGGCATGATTCTGAGAGCTTAGAAGAATTTGATGGAATTCTGCTTCCAGGCGGCTTTTCATATGGCGACTATTTGCGTACGGGAGCCATCGCTAGATTTAGTAATGTCATGAAGGAAGTCATTAAAGCGGCAGAAGCAGGAAAGCCGGTCCTTGGCGTTTGTAACGGATTTCAAATTCTGCTCGAAGCAGGGTTACTGCCAGGTGCAATGAGACGTAATGAAAGCCTATCTTTTATTTGCAAGCCAGTGGAGTTAAAGGTAGAAAACAATCAGACGATGTTTACGACTGAATACAGCAAAGGCGAATCGATCGTCATCCCTGTCGCCCACGGTGAAGGAAACTACTACTGTGACGAGGAAACCCTTACGAGTCTGAAAGAAAATAATCAAATTGTCTTTACCTATAATCAGAATCCGAACGGAAGCCTTGCAGATATCGCTGGAATCACTAATGAAAAAGGAAATGTCCTTGGAATGATGCCACACCCGGAGAGAGCCGTAGATGAATTACTCGGCAGCGCCGATGGTTTAAAGATGTTCCAATCGATTGTAAAAGCTTGGAGGGAAGCACATGTTGTCAACGCTTGAACCAAATCCTACTCAGATCAAAGCAGAAAAAATTTATCAGCAAATGGGTTTGTCCGATGAAGAATTTGCAATGGTTGAAAACATTCTTGGCCGCACACCAAACTATACCGAAACAGGTCTTTTCTCGGTTATGTGGTCGGAACACTGCAGCTACAAAAATTCAAAGCCTATTCTAAAAAAATTCCCTATTACAGGTGAAAAGGTACTTCAAGGACCAGGCGAAGGTGCTGGAATCGTTGATATCGGTGACGGGCAAGCGGTTGTTTTTAAAATCGAGAGTCATAACCACCCATCCGCAATTGAGCCTTATCAAGGTGCAGCAACAGGTGTAGGTGGGATTATCCGTGATGTTTTCTCAATGGGTGCGCGTCCAATTGCAATGTTGAACTCACTGCGTTTTGGCGAACTAGATTCTGCCCGCGTCCGCTATTTATTCAAAGAGGTTGTTGCTGGGATTGCCGGTTATGGAAACTGTATCGGTATTCCAACGGTAGGCGGCGAAATCCAGTTCGACCCTTGCTATGATGGAAATCCGTTAGTGAATGCGATGTGCGTTGGGTTAATTGACCATAAAGACATCAAAAAAGGGCAAGCACATGGTGAAGGAAATACGGTGATGTATGTTGGGGCAAAAACCGGCCGTGATGGAATTCATGGTGCAACATTCGCTTCTGAGGAATTAACGGAACAATCAAGTGAAGATCGTCCAGCGGTTCAAGTTGGCGATCCATTCATGGAGAAGCTGTTGTTAGAAGCTTGCCTAGAACTGATTCATTGTGATGCCCTAGTTGGTATTCAAGATATGGGTGCAGCCGGACTTATTAGTTCATCTGCAGAAATGGCCAGCAAAGCTGGAATGGGTATTGAGATGAATTTGGACTTGGTGCCGCAGCGTGAAACAGGAATGACTGCCTACGAAATGATGCTGTCTGAGTCCCAAGAACGGATGCTTATCGTTGTTAAAAAGGGAAGAGAACAGGAAATCGTTGAGCTTTTTGAAAAATACGGTTTAGAAGCCGTAGGGATTGGAACGGTTACTAGCGATAAACAGATGCGCCTATTCCATAAAGGAGAAATCGTGGCGGATGTTCCGGCTGATGCACTAGCGGAAGAAGCACCGGTTTACCATAAGCCATCAAAAGAACCAAGCTATTTTGCTGAATTCCAAGCGATGGAAAACGAAGTTCCTCAGGTAGACGATTTGAAGGGAACGTTAGTAAGCCTTTTAAGCCAGTCAACGGTAGCTAGCAAGGAATGGGTTTATGAGCAGTATGATTACATGGTGCGTACAAACACGGTCGTTTCACCAGGTTCTGATGCAGCGGTTGTAAGAATTCGCGGCACACGAAAAGCGCTGGCAATGACAACCGATTGTAATTCTCGTTATGTCTATTTGGATCCGGAAGTAGGCGGGAAAATCGCCGTAGCTGAAGCAGCACGTAATATTGTATGTTCTGGTGCAGAGCCTTTAGCGATTACAGATAACTTAAATTTCGGTAACCCAGAAAAGCCAGAAGTGTTCTGGCAGATTGAAAAAGCAGCGGATGGTATGAGCGAAGCCTGCCGTGTCCTCGAGACACCGGTTATCGGCGGAAACGTTTCTTTATATAACGAAACTAGCGGCACAGCGATCTATCCAACACCTGTAGTAGGGATGGTTGGTTTAGTAACAGATCTTGATCATATTACAACGCAGCACTTCAAACAGAGTGGCGACCTTATTTATTTAGTAGGGGAAACAAAGGATGAATTTGGCGGCAGTGAGCTGCAAAAGCTTCTGAACGGAAAAGTATTCGGTAAAGCTCCTGAATTAAATGTAACGATTGAAAAAGAAAGACAAAACCAGGTTCTTGCTGCGATTCGTGCAGGAGTAGTGGAATCCGCGCATGATTTATCAGAAGGCGGTTTAGCGGTTGCATTAGCTGAATGTCTTTTCGGGAATGAAAAGCTCGGTGCAGAAGTAAGCATCGCTGGAAATTCAATCTCAGCTTTATTCAGTGAAACACAATCTCGTTTTCTTTTAACAGTAAAAGCAGAAGATAAGAGTGAGTTTGAAAGTTTAGTAGACGCAGTACAAATTGGAACAGTGAATGATTCAGCAAAGCTGCAAATCACAAATGGTGAATCAACAGTACTTGAAGCTTCGATTGAAGAATTAAAAGCGGCCTGGAAAGGGGCGATCCCATGCTACCTGAAATCAAGGGATTAAATGAAGAATGTGGCATCTTTGGTGTCTGGGGGCACCAGGATGCAGCACAGCTGACCTATTACGGACTTCACAGCCTGCAGCATCGCGGCCAGGAAGGGACCGGAATTGTGGTCTCAGATGGCAAACAGCTTAAAGGGGTAAAAGGTGAAGGACTAGTTGCTGAGATTTTTACCACGGAAGCGATGAAGGAACTGACAGGTACATCAGCCATCGGTCATGTTCGTTATGCAACAGCAGGTGGCGGCGGTTATGAGAATGTTCAGCCGCTCTTGTTCCATTCACAAACAGGAAGTCTTGCGCTTGCCCATAATGGAAACTTAGTTAATGTTAATTCATTAAAACATCAGTTGGAAGCTCAAGGAAGCATTTTTCAAACAAGTTCTGATACTGAAGTATTAGCGCACCTAATGAAAAGAAGCGGCTACTCCGATTCAAAGGACCGTGCCAAAAACGCGCTTTCTATGTTAAAAGGGGCATATGCTTACTTGATTATGACAGAAAACGAATTAATGGTGGCACTAGATCCGCACGGATTAAGACCTCTTTCGCTTGGTTCCCTGGGTGATGCTTATGTTGTCGCATCGGAAACCTGTGCATTTGATGTCGTTGGAGCGGAGTATATTCGCGATATTCGGCCGGGAGAACTATTAATTATCAATGATCAGGGGCTAGTATCTGAACAATTCGCTGTTAGTTCAACAAAAGCGATTTGTACGATGGAATATATTTATTTTTCAAGACCGGACAGCAATATTCAAGGAATCAATGTGCACACCGCCCGCAAAAATATGGGTAAAAGATTAGCAATAGAGGTACCAATTGAAGCCGATGTTGTCACAGGCGTTCCTGATTCAAGTATCTCAGCGGCAATCGGTTATGCCGAAGAAGCAGGGATTCCTTATGAAATGGGATTAATTAAAAACCGTTATGTAGGTAGAACCTTCATCCAGCCTTCTCAATCGTTACGGGAGCAAGGGGTCAAGATGAAACTCTCGGCCGTTCGTGGAGTCGTGGAAGGGAAACGGGTTATCATGGTCGATGACTCAATCGTGCGCGGGACAACGAGCAGAAGAATTGTCAATCTCTTGAAAGAAGCAGGGGCGACAGAGGTACATGTGGTAATCAGTTCCCCGCCTATTAAGAATCCATGTTTTTATGGGATAGATACATCAACAAAAGAAGAATTAATTGCC
>NZ_JBALSN010000239.1:0-9114 GCF_036966985.1 Neobacillus drentensis
TATATACATGATCATCTAGGTAAGTCCTTATCGATCGCTGGAATTGTCCTAATGTTAAACTCAGGGGCAAGTGTAATTGGAAACCTATATGGCGGCAATCTATTTGATAGAATAGGCGGCTACAAATCTATCATATTAGGAATTAGTATTACTCTTGCAGCACTCATCGGTTTAACGTTTTGGCATGTCTGGCCCGCATATATTGTCTTCCAAATCATCATTGGATTCGGTACCGGTATTATTTTTCCATCGATGTATGCGATGGCAGGGTCAGTTTGGAAAGAAGGTGGGCGCAAAGCCTTTAATGCCATTTATGTTGCCCAAAACCTTGGGGTAGCCTTGGGTGCTTCCCTTGGCGGGATTGTTGCCGCTTATTCCTTTCAACTCATCTTCCTAGCCAATACCATTATGTACGTCCTCTTTTTGCTTATAGCGCTATTTGGCTATAAAGGAATTTCAGTGGAGTCTGGAAAACAGGCAGCCAACGATATAAATGTTCCAATCGTTAAGAATAGAAAAAACCTGTATGCCTTATTAATACTTTGCTCAGGTTATTTGCTGTGCTGGGTTGCCTACGTTCAATGGACAACCACGATTTCCTCCTATACACAAGAAATCGGTATTTCATTAAAGCAGTATAGCTTTTTATGGTCGATTAACGGAGCTTTAATTGTCGTTGCCCAACCACTCCTAAATAGTGTCTTGAAGCGCCTTTCTGCGTCACTTAAACTGCAGATGATAATAGGAATTGGTATTTTTATTGTTTCATTTATAGTTGCAGGGAAATCAACTGCGTTTTCAGGTTTCCTTGTCGGAATGATTATCTTAACCATCGGAGAAATGTTTATCTGGCCATCCGTTCCAACTGTCGCCTTTAACTTAGCACCAAAGGGCCGTGAAGGCTTCTACCAAGGAATCGTCAACAGTACCGCCACAGGCGGCAGAATGGTTGGTCCATTATTGGGAGGAATGCTCGTTGACCTATACAGCATGTCCATATTATTTACCGTATTAATTGGTTTATTTATTATTGCAATTATTACTACTCTTTTATACGACCGTCGCTTGAAAGTCAATAAGCAAGTGAGTGCAGAGGTATTCTAGCGTGGTAGAACTTCCTGATAATTAAAAATACTTTATATTTTTCCCACAGTTATTGATACTGTGGTTTTTTATTTTAATTTATATAAATCTATCTTTCTAACTTATTTGTAAATCTAGTTATTTTTTGATGCTTTTGGATTTTCTAGTATAGTTTTTTTGTATTTCTCAGCTTTTCGGTATTGTGAAGGAGATAGATTCGTCACACGTTTAAAGGATTGGGCAAAGAATGACTGAGATGAAAAGCCGGTTATAGTTGATATATCTGAAATTGGATAATTGGTAGTTTCTAACAAAATTTTACTTTCCCTGATTCGGGTTTGAATTAAGTATTCAATCGGTGAAACGCCGACGGATTTCTTGAAGGAATGTGAAAGATAGTATTTATTGATATGACCAGCCTCAGCTAAAGTATCCAGATTGATCTCTTCGCGAAAATGCTGCTTAATGTAATTTTTGATAAAGGCCATATCTTTATTAATTTTTTTAGTAGAGGTTTTCTCCATGTTAAATGCTTTTCTCCTCATCATTTTATGTAACAAAATTTCTAATATGTTTTGTATGATCAATTCATAATCTTCCTTTTGGTTTTCCACTTCCTCAATCAATTGCTGGAGGTAAAAGAGATAGACGTTTTGCTCCTGTTTATAATTAAAAAAAGTTACCTGTAATCCGGGATCATCTGGAGATGAAAAAGCGAGACCTTGGATGCCAAGTGCAATAAATTCAAGGGGATGATCGACACAAGACTTTTCAGTGTGCTCGGCATTCGGATTGATGACAATTAAATCATGCTCTTTGACAGGAATTTCTTTTTTGGAAAAAATGAAAGTCCCTTTGCCCTTAGTGATATACAATATTTCAGTAAAGTGATGAGTATGATTGGTGCTATGCCAATCTTTATCATATTTTGATTTTGTTACATAGAGAAGTTTTACTGGAAGATGGCCCCGTTCCGATTGCGGAACCTCATAGATTTCATTTGACAAATGATTCCCCTCCTTATAGAAGCAAATAATTACCTAAATTATATGTATTTTAGTGAATTATTACAACGGAAAGCAAGATACTTAAAAAACAGAACAAGATGTTTATTGTGATAGCGCTTTTGGATTCGTATACTTTACCTATAAAGGGGATAAGGGAGGAAGAGCGAAATGAAAAAGAAAGTTTTGTTGGCAGGAATGTCTGCGTTGTTATCTGTTAGTTTAATAGCCTGTCAAAGCAGTAAGGTTGATAATTCTAATGGTGGTAAAACCTCCGAAAAAAAACAAACCCTTCATGTAGCGGCACTTGAATCTGCTTATGGCAAAGACATGTGGACCCAAGTAATTGACGCTTATGAAGATGCAAATCCAAAAGTCGATGTTGAATTGACGGTCGATAAAAATCTTGAGGATGTCATTAGCCCGAATATGAAAGCCGGAAACTATCCGGATGTCGTTTTACTAGCAACAGGGAGAAAACTGGCACTCACAGAGACATTAATTAAAGACAAAGCCCTAGAAGATGTTACGGATGTCCTTGATAGGAACGTTTATGGTGAGGAATTCAAGGTTAAGGATAAGTTGATCCCAGGCTTTACCAGTACTCTTGCAACCAATCCTTATAATGAAGGAAAAACGTATTTGGCACCAATGTTCTATAGTCCAACTGGGCTGTTCTATAATGGAAATTTGTTAAAAGAAAAAGGCTGGGAAGTACCAAAGACTTGGGATGAGATGTGGGCGTTGGGCGATAAAGCGAAAGCAGAAGGAATCTCATTATTCACCTATCCTACGACAGGTTACTTTGATGCATTCTTCTATTCTTTGCTATTAGAAGCGGGCGGACCTGATTTTTACAATAAAGCGATGCAATATGAAGATGGCATTTGGAATTCTCCTGAAGCAACGAAGGCCTTTGAAATTGTCGGTAAATTAGCGAAGTACACAGCGAAAACGACTGTTGCTAATGCCAATGATAAGGATTATACGAAAAATCAACAATTGATTCTCGATAACAAAGCATTGTTTATGCCAAATGGTACGTGGGTTGTTGGGGAAATGAAAGATGCCCCAAGAGCGGATGGCTTTGAATGGGGAATGACAGCGTTGCCGGCCATTGATAATGGCGGTGATCGTTACGCCTTTACCTTCTTCGAACAAATGTGGGTACCGGCTCAAGCTAAAAATAAAGGTGCAGCGAAGGATTTCTTAACGTATGTTTATTCCGACGAAGCAGCAGCTATTTTTGCAGAATCTGGTGCGGTTCAACCAATCGAAGGCATTTCCGAAAAGCTGACCGGTGACAATAAACTTTTTTATAGTATTTATGATTCCGGAGCAAAAGCAGGTATGGGTGGATTTGCTGCAACAGAAGCCGTTGAGGGCGTCAGCATGGCAGATACATTATTCAGAACGATCGATAGTATTGTTTCTGGTGATAAAAAAGTAAAAGATTGGCAAGAATCCGTTGAAAAAGTGAGTGACCAATTACGGTCAGCATTAAAATAATAGTTCACTAATATAACGGTGAGTATCCTTCCTCACCGTTATATTTATTAATTGAGGTGATAGAAATGAATAAGACAACTGAAAAAAGGATTTTTATCTTTGTTTGTACGATACCCGCATTAATCTTATTAACTGTTTTCCTGATTGTGCCTACGATTGAGGTATTCAGGATGTCCTTATATAAATGGGGTGGATTCTCTAATAATAAGGTATTTGTCGGGCTCGATAACTTCAAAATTTTATGGAATGATATGAACTTCTTTCGTTCTCTCCAAAACAGTATTGTATTGATTGTTATCGTTACACTCATCACCATGGTGCTTGCTATCTTGTTTGCTACTTTGTTAACGAGAGAAAAGATGAAAGGCAATAGTTTTTTCAGGATTATTTTTTATATTCCTAATATCTTATCCGTTGTGGTCATTGCTGGGATATTTTCTGCGGTGTATGATCCAACCACAGGTTTGTTGAATAATCTCCTTGCTTTATTTAACCTTGAGAACCTGCAAAAAATGTGGCTTGGTAATCAAAAAATTGCCATCTATAGCATCGGCGGAGCACTCGTCTGGCAGGCGATTGGCTACTATATGGTCATGTATATGTCGAGTATGGCAAGTATCCCCGAAAGCTTTTATGAAGCATCTGCTTTGGAAGGTGCAGGAAGAATCAGACAATTTTTCAGTATTACCTTGCCGTTGATTTGGAATAACATTCGGACCACGCTAACCTTTTTCATTATCAGTACGATTAATTTAAGTTTTCTACTTGTCCAAGCAATGACCGGCGGTGGACCTGATGGGTCGACGGAGGTATTTTTAAGCTATATGTATAAACAAGCTTACACCAATTCTTCTTATGGTTATGGTATGGCTATTGGGGTGGTAGTTTTCCTTTTCTCATTCGCAATATCTGCGATTGTCAGCCATGTTACCAAACGTGAAGTGTTGGAGTATTAAGGGGGTCCATGAACACGGTGAAAACACAAAAAGGAATGAGTGCAGAAACAGCGTTTCGCTTTTTTATCTACGTAGCTCTGATTACATTAGCAATCTCAATCATTATCCCTGTTGCATGGGTTTTCTTAGCATCTGTGAAGCAAAACTCGGAATTTTACGGAAGCCCTTGGGCCATGCCGAAAGGATTCTATTTTCAAAACTTCACCGATGCTTTTGGGAAGGCCAACATGGGTACCTATATGTTGAATTCAGTCATGGTGACTGCAATGGCTCTGCTTATTTTATTGATTGTCGCCTTACCGGCAGCCTATGTGCTGGCCAGATACACCTTTAGAGGCAGTCAATTTATGAATGGCTTGTTTAAAGCTGGATTATTTATCAATGTGAACTATATTGTTGTTCCAATTTTCTTGATGTTATTAGGTGGGGATACCCTATTACGAGGACAATTTGGGGCTGGATATCTATTAGACAATTTATTTGTTTTAGCTGTGGTTTATGCGGCGACCGCTTTGCCCTTTACCATTTACTTGTTGTCCAGTTATTTCCAATCACTGCCGTCAACGTATGAGGAAGCGGCGTTGGTGGATGGGGCCGGATATTTCAAAACAATGATTTCGATTATGATTCCAATGGCCCGACCAAGTATCATAGCTGTCATCTTATTCAATTTCCTAGCATTTTGGAATGAATACATTATTGCCCTGACCTTGATTCCAGGTCCAAATAAGACCTTACCTGTTGGGCTAATGAACTTAATGGCAGCTCAAAAATCTGCTGCTAATTACGGTCAAATGTATGCGGGTATGGTTCTCGTCATGCTGCCTACCTTGATTTTATATATCATTGTTCAAAAGAAATTGACACAAGGGATGACCCTTGGCGGTTTGAAGGACTAGAGGAGGATTTATTTAATGAAGACCACTTTTGTAGTTATCCTAAAACTTGTCGTTTTTATTATTTGTCTTGCTTTGATTATCATTGGCCAAAAGATGGTTGGTAAACTTGAACTGGGCATGATGTTACTCGGATTAGCCGGTCTCTTAGGGCTGCTTTATGATTACAATCGAAAATATGTGTAAAAAAGTCTCGATATCAATAGATTATAAGATTGTGGAGGTGTTTAGATGATTACTTATGATAAAAATAGCTGGAAGATTCATAATGAAAGAGTCTTTATCCTATCTGCTGCCATCCACTATTTCCGCCTACCAAAAGAGGAGTGGAGTGAAGTCATAGACAAGGCGAAAGCTGGAGGATGCAATACAATTGAAACATACATACCGTGGAATTTCCATGAAATAAATGAAGGGGAATGGGATTTCTCTGGAGACAAAGATTTAGCGCACTTTTTTCAGTTATGCGCTGACAGAGGATTATATGTAATTGCGAGACCGGGGCCATATATTTGTGCGGAATGGGATTTTGGCGGTTTTCCCTGGTGGCTCTCTACGAAAAAGGGGATTCAATATCGTTCCGCCAATCCTTTATTTTTAAAATATGTAGACAAATATTTTGATCAGGTCATACCAATCATTGATGAATTTCAGTTAACGAAAAATGGGTCCGTCATTATGGTCCAAATTGAAAACGAGTTCCAGGCTTATGGTAAACCAGATAAGGAGTATATGGAGTACTTACGGGACGGTATGATGTCACGAGGCATTGATGTACCGCTTGTTACCTGCTATGGAGCCGTTAATGGTGCTGTGGAGTTCCGCAATTTTTGGTCGGATGCCAAACATGCCGCAGAGATTTTAGATGAGAGGTTTGCCGATCAACCGAAAGGGGTAATGGAATTTTGGATTGGTTGGTTTGAGCAATGGGGTGGAAATAAAGCGAATCAAAAAACACCTGAGCAGCTTGAATTTGAGTGTTATCAGCTGTTGAGTAATGGATTCACTGCGATTAATTATTACATGTATTTTGGCGGCACCAACTTTGATTATTGGGGCGGCAGGACAGTTGGAGAACAGACATTTTCAACGACCTCATACGATTATGATGTGGCCATTGATGAATATTTACAGCCGACAAGGAAGTATGAAGTATTAAAAAGATTTCATGCATTTGTTAAATGGCTTACCCCCTTATTCACAAATACATATCAAACAGAAACGGACTTAAAGCTTTCTAGTAATCTAAAATCCCGGCGAGTTGTTAGTCCTCATGGTGAAGTGATATTTATTGAAAATAATCGACAGGAACGGGTTCAATCAAAGGTTTTACTTGATGGTGAAATGGTTCCGTTTACGATAGAGGCAAATGCGGTTTTACCGATTGTCCGTAATGTGAACGTAGGAAATGGTTTTACAATTAAGACACTCACGGGCCAGACGACAGGATTCGATGCAACGAAGGGCGTCATTTACCACGAAAATAGCCAACGTTCGACCCTAGTTTTGCAGCTTAAGCAACAGGCTGAGATCCACTGTCCAATGCCAAATCGCTTTGAAACCGGTGAAGATGGTCTGGTTAAGCTTCATTTATTCCATGGAAGTCAGCCGCAAACCGTTCAACTTTCGTTTGAGGATGGTACTAGCTATTCGTTTGAAGTTGTGGCAAGGGAATCTTTGGAAAAAGTAGTTCCTCGCTTGGAAAAGGGCTCTGCAAATCATCCATTACATTGGGAAACGGCAGATGAAAAGCTTTGTTTTTTTTGCGGAAACGTGAAAGAGGCCGAAAAACCGCTTGATTTCAGCAGCTTCGGACAGTTTGGCGGTTATTTAGGTTATGAAAGTGAATTTTACTCTGAGGAAACGAAGGATAAGACAATTATTTTTACGAGAATCGAAGATCCTATCATGGTTTTTTGTAATGGTGAATTTGCTGGTAATCTTCGTAAGCTCGGGGCTGCAGTGATTGAGGTCCCAGTTAAGAAAGGGAAAAATACACTAACCTGCCTTGTTCAGAATATGGGGCGTTTCAATTTTACACAGGCGATGGGCGAGCCAAAAGGGATGAGTGATGCTCCTGCTCTTAACGGACAGTATCTATCATTACTGGAAGGATGGCAGGTGGATGCGTGTGGAGTTCGGCACCTCTTATCGAAAATACCAGAAATTGAAGGGAGAATTGGTTTTTTGAAATCCTTCTTCAATGAGGGCTATAACCGGGCGATGCTTGTTGGTGAGGGAGTTTCACGGGTTCAGGTAAATGGAAAATCAATAAAAATGTTGATGGAGAGTCAAACTGCCTGGTCAAGAGACAGTGCTGTCTATGGGATTGCAGATATCAGCGATGCCTTAAAGAAGGGTGAAAATGTAATTGACTTAGATGCTCAGAATCTCTCAAGTATTTGCCGGTTTGATCTATATTTATTTAAGGAAGAGGAGCAAATCCGCAACTGGAAAACAAAATCATTTGCCCAGCTTCAAGAGGAGAAACAATGGACAGTCGCGAATTCACAAACGATTTCTCCACGATGGTATAAAAGTCATTTTGGCTGGAACCCAGAAAACGGTTCGATTGTAAAGATTCGTTTTGATCATATGAGTAAAGGGAGTTTTTGGGTTAATGGCAGCTGTTTAGGAAGGTACTGGAATATTGGCCCGCAGGAGGAATATAAGATTCCAGCTCCTTTGTTAAAAGAACAAAATGAAATTGTTATTTTTGATGAAGAAGGGAAAAAGCCAGAGAAAGTCGTTATTCAATCCTATATTCCAAATGTAAGATTTTCATAGCTTAATAGAAAATATTCAATTTTAGAAAACGGTGGTTGGGTTGACTCTACAAGTGTTGGTGGTATAATTTAGGTTATTAAAAGAATGTTAGTATGGTTGGGGGTAGGTTTAGTAAATGAAACCATTGCAGCATGAAAGTTTAATACCGCTATATCACCAATTGATGGAAAGACTAAAGGATTCGATTGAAAAGGGGCTTTGGACTCCGGGAGATAAAATCCCTTCGGAGAATCAATTAATGGACCAATTTGGTGTAAGCCGTAATACCGCTAAAAAAGCTATTGAGGAACTTGTACAGGAAGGGATACTTTACCGAATTCAAGGAAAAGGAACCTTCGTGGCAAAACCGAAGTTGCAGCAGTCATTGATGGGGTTCTACAGCTTTAGCAAAGTATTAAAAGAAAAAGGATTGAATCCTAAGGATATCATTCTAAAAATTGAAGAAGTCAAACCAACTGCCAAAATCCAGGAAGCGCTGCAGCTGGGGGAAGTTGAGAATGTCATTGAAATGAAACGCCTTCGCTGCGCCAATGATGACCCATATATTTTGGAATCATCTTTCATTCCGAAACACGTTGTTTCAGATATTGAGCAGCTAAAAAAAGTAGGCGAAATTTCTTTATATGATTTATTGTCACAACAGTTTAATATCGTGGTAACCAAAGCAAAAGAGGCATTTGAACCTGTTCTTATTCGTGAAGAAGAAAGTGAATATCTGCAAACGGAGGAAGGTCGTCCGGCACTCCTGCTTGAACGAACAGCGTATGATGTCAATGGTGTGCCAGTTGAATTTTGTATATCCATTGTGCGCGGAGATCGCTGTCGCTTCTATACCGAACTAAGCTAATCGATGATGACTCATAGCATTTTGTCTATGAG
>NZ_JBALSN010000239.1:9126-15309 GCF_036966985.1 Neobacillus drentensis
ACCTATAGTTTATTTTTTTATACCAATCATGTACCAACAACCCTTCATTTGGTCAAATGAAGGTACAACCTCTTTTACAAAATATTTAAAATGGGATAAGAATTTGTTATCCTATTAAAGAAAGCGCTTAAGTTCAAATCTAAGAGGTGTTTTAGTAGTGGCAAGATTAAAGGATATTGCGGAATATGTCGGCGTTTCCATTTCGACGGTTTCAAGAGTCATTCAAAATGATCAAACCAGAAATGTGCATCCGGAAACGAAAACGAAAATTTGGGAGGCAGTAAAGGAGTTGGGATATATTCCTAATCAGCATGCCCGAAATTTAGTGACCAACAAGCAAGAAAAAAGTAAGACAAGAACTATGAAAATTGGATGGGTAGCCAATCCAAAATCTGCTGAAACAAATCCCTATTTTGCAACGATTTATACAGGTATTCGTGATACTTTAACCAATAAAGATTATACCCTCATTAGTATTACCAAGGATGAGATCGAAAACGAAGTGCTGCTTCTTAAGACGATTCATGACTTGGGGATTGAAGGATTGCTTCTGATCGATAAGATTGAGGACAGCCTGATTGAATATATTCAGCAACATATACCAATAGTAGGGCTGGACTTTTATTATTCGGATAAAAATATCGCAATCGTAGACTATGATCGCGAGGCCGCGATCAAAGCGGTGGTACAGTACTTAGTGAAACAAGGACATCGAGACATAGGATTTATTGGTGGAGGGGTTGATGCAACCATTGAAGATTTATCTTCGGAACATCGTTTTAAAGGTTTTCAACAGGCCATGGAAGAATCAGGACTTGCGATTCAACCAGAATGGGTCATCAATACAAAATGGAAAATGGAAACTAGCTATGAACTAATGAGAAGTTTGATAAAAAGAGAGCCGCTCCATTTGCCGACCGCCATGGTTTGCGCAAGTGATTTAATGGCCATCGCTGCCATAAGGGCTGTAAGAGAAAATCAGCTTCGAATCCCTGAGGATATTGCCTTCTTTGGCGTGGATAATCTGGAAATGGGGAAATATTCATCACCCCAGCTTTCAACGGTAGAAATCCCTAAGTATGAAATGGGTAGAATGGCGGCTAAAACGATTATGGAAATGGTGGAAGAAGATGTAAGACTTCCGATAAAGATGATCTTGCCGTTTGAATTAGTCATTCGTGAGTCCTCTAACATAAAACGAACCTAAGTGGTTCTTTTTTAATCAACGCTCGGAAAACGTTTGGATTAAATCAGGAAAATAGTTGGAAAACAAAGTTTGATGATGATAGGAGAGTTTAGCATGAAACCAATGACAGCCATTTTGATTGGAGCAGGTGACAGAGGGGCAAGAGCTTATGCGCCTTATGCCTTAGAATATCCTAATGAACTAAAGATTATAGCTGTGGCAGAGCCAAATGGAGAAAGAAGAAGCAAATTTCAACAAGCTCATCATATTTCCGATGAAAATTGTTTAGAGTCGTGGGAAGAGTTATTGAATAAAGAAACAAAAATAGCAGATATCGCAATTATCTGTACACTGGATCGTCATCATTTTAAACCGACGATGAAAGCTCTGGAATTGGGTTATCATGTTCTGTTAGAAAAACCTATGTCTCCAGATCCAGTGGAGTGTATTGTAATGGAACATGCCGCCCAAAAGTATAATCGTCAGCTTACTATATGCCATGTGCTTAGGTATACCGATTTTTGGTCAACGATTAAAAAGGTTATTTCCAAAGGGGAAATTGGAGAGGTCGTATCGCTGCAGCTAAATGAAAATGTGGAAGTTATGCATATGTCCCACAGCTTTGTTCGCGGTAATTGGAATAACAACGGGAGAACAAGTCCGATGATTCTCCAAAAATCTTGTCATGATATGGATATTATTTCTTTTGTCATCGGCAAGGATTGTAAGCGTATAAGTTCATATGGTTCCCTCATGCATTTTAAGGAAGAAAATGCACCGGTTGGAGCACCTAATAGATGTTTAGAGGGCTGTCCAGCCGAGCTGGAATGTCCCTTTCATGCTGGCAGGTATTATCTTGGAGAAGGGAAAGGCTGGGCAAAGAAATTTACAGAAGACTATACGAATGAAGGCATCATAAAGGCATTAAATGAAACACCTTATGGAAAATGTGTGTACCACTCTGATAATGATGTGGTCGATCACCAAGTAGTCAATATGGAATTCGAGGGTGGTGCAACAGCAACGTTCAGCATGTGCGGCTTTACAAGGGAACAAACTCGAATTGTTCAAATCATGGGAACAAAAGGAGAAATACGTGGAAATATGGAGGAAAACAGCATCTCTATCTTTGATTTTCTCACGAAACAGGAAACGGTCATTAAGTTTGACAACCCCATTGGAGGACATGGTGGCGGAGACCAGGGCATCATGAGAACCTTCCTGAGAGAAATTCAATTTGGAAATAAACAGGATAGTGTTTCTTCCTCTTCTGCATCCGTAAGAAGTCACCTAATGGCATTTGCTGCAGAAGAATCAAGGTTACATCAGGGTCAATCGATTCATATTGACGATTATTATAATAGCTTAATAGAAAAGGTTAAAAGTTAAATTATTTAGGGAGGTGGTAATCGTTATACAAATTAGTTCTCGCTCAATTTTCTAATTTTAGTTTAGCAAAAGTAATAAAATTGAAAAATAAGTAAGGGATACAAGGGGAGCATGTCATTCTACCATTCCTGTTTTAAGAGTTTTTATTAGAAATCTACTAAATATTTATAGAGAAGGAAGGGAAACAAGATGAAAAAGTGGCTTATCATGCTTTTAACTGTAGTTGTAGGATTACTGGGGTTAGCCGGATGTAGTGATAGCACTTCAGGTAATTCCAAAGATGGAAAAGTGGAAATAACTTATGGATTTTGGGATAAGAAGCAAGTCCCTGCTGTCGAAGAAATTGTTAAGTTGTTTAACAAAAAATATCCGAACATTAAGGTGAAAACAGAGCTAACTCCATATGGTCAGTATTTCCAGAAACTCGAAACAGCGGCCACTGGGGGGGCCTTACCGGATGTTATGTGGATGAATGGTGCTCATGTTGAGCAATATGCGGAAGGGAAGGTTATACTCCCGCTTAGTGACCTTGCAAAGAAAGATAACTTTAGTTTAGATAATTATCCGAAATCATTAATTGATCTTTATACTGTTGATGGAAAAGTATATGGAATACCTAAAGACTTTGATACAACAGGCTTATGGTATAACAAAAAAATCTTCGATGAGGCAGGGGTGCCTTACCCAGACGAAACGTGGGATTGGAATAAGTTGAAGGAAGCGGCTAAAAAGCTCACAAATAAAGATAAAGGTATTTGGGGATATGGTGCTTTAATGGGCAATCAAGGCGGCTATTATGATTTTATATGGCAAAATGGCGGTTATATTATTTCTGACGATGGCAAGTCGGTTGGTTTTGACCGACCCGAGGCGATTGAGGCACTTAAATACAATATTAGTTTTATTAAAGAAGGGCTTTCCCCTACACAAGCTAAAATGACGGAAACCGCTGCTTCTGAATTATTCTCCTCAGGAAAAATTGCGATGATGTTTGATGGTCCTTGGATGGTTCCGGAATATAAGAATAATCCTGATTTAAACGTTGCTGTTGTGCCAAAAGGAAAACAGCGCGCGGTTGCAATTCATGGGTTATCTAATGTGATTGCGGCGAATACAGAGCATAAGGATGCGGCCTGGAAGTTTGTTCAGTTCTTAAGCTCTAAAGAAGCAGCTGAGGTATATGCGAAAACAGGAACAGTAATTCCTGCTTATAATGGGACGCAAGATGCTTGGATGCAATCTGTTCCAACTTTGAACCTTAAAGCCTTTATTGATGGTGTTGAATATTCTGTTCCACTGCCAAGTGTGAAAAGTACAGGGGAGATTTGGCAGTATGAAACCGATGTTCTTAAAAAGGCTTGGAGTGAGGAAGAAAGTATAGAAGATGCCGTAAAAGAGCTAACGAAAAAGGCAAATGAGGCTTTATCTAAGAAATAGAAAAATTGAAGAGGAGAAGTTGTTTCTTCTCTTCTTTTTTCTAATAAGGAGGGAATACAGTGAAGGAAATTCCTCTTCAAGTTGAAGTGAAAGCGAATAAAAAATTTAAGATTTCTAATTTAGCGAAGGCAAGGAAACGGTCAGATTACTTTTGGGCCTATCTCATGATTGCGCCTACGATGCTTGGCTTGTTTATTTTTTACCTGTGGCCCATCATTCAGACCTTTTACTTTAGTTTCACTGAATGGGGAGCATTTGGACAGTATGAGTGGACGGGGTTAGATAATTATAAGCGGATGCTTGAGGATACAAACCTATTAAAATCATTTAAGAATACCGGGATTTATATTATTTTTACAGTCCCAATTGGGATCTTCCTATCGATTCTCGTAGCGGTTCTCCTGAACCAGAAAATTAAGGGGAAATCCGTATACCGGACATTATATTTTTTGCCCGTCATCACGATGCCGGCTGCCATCGCCATGGTTTGGAAATGGCTTTTTAATTCCGATTACGGACTACTAAACTATCTCTTATCCTTACTCGGAATAAAGGGTCCGCACTGGGTAACTGATCCCAAAATCGCCCTATATTCCATTATTATTGTCGCGATTTGGAGTGGAATCGGGTATAACATGGTTATCTTTCTCTCCGGGCTGCAAGGAATTCCAAAAATGTACTATGAAGCTGCAGAAATCGATGGAGCAGGTCCCATAAAGGTGTTCTTTAAAATAACGCTTCCACTGCTCTCTCCTATTATTTTCTTTGTATCAATCATGTCTTTTATTGGGGCATTTCAAGTTTTTGACTTAATATTCATGATGATTGGTAAGGGCAGTACAGCTTTAGAAAGTACGCAGTCAATTGTGTATTTATTCTATCAACATGCATTCGTCTTAAATGATAAGGGATATGCAGCAGCCATCGCGGTTCTTCTGTTAATTGTCATTTTAATTATTACTGCAATTCAAATGGTGTTACAGAAAAAGTGGGTTCATTATGATTAAAAGGAAGTGGTACCAATGGAAAGAACAAGACAGCTTGTAATGAGTAAAACATTCCTGATCCATTTCATCCTCATTGTGGGATCGGTGGCAATGGTATTGCCTTTTATATGGATGATTCTCACCTCTTTAAAAACCTATGCTGAGTCAATTCATGTACCGCCTGTTATTATTCCAGAGGATTTCAAATGGGGGAACTACAAAGAGGTATTTGCACTGCTGCCTTTTTTCAAATTTATGTATAACACCTTTATTGTTACGGTCATACGAACAGCTGGGCAGTTGTTTTTGTGTTCGTTGGCCGCCTATGCCTTTGCCCGAATTGAATTTCCCGGCAGGAATTTTCTATTTATCCTAGCATTATCGGTACTCATGGTTCCTGGGCAAGTGTTTTTGCTGCCGCAATACATGATTATAGTGAAATTAGGCTGGTTAAATACATTGCAAGCCGTCATTGTCCCTGGTTTGTTTAGCGCGTTTGGTACATTCCTGCTGCGTCAATTTTTTATGGGACTTCCAAAAGAACTGGAAGAGGCGGCTAGGCTTGATGGTTGCAACCATTTTCAAATTTATTGGAAGATTATGCTTCCTCTCGCCAAACCAGGTTTGGTGGCATTGGGTATTTTCACTACCCTTTGGAGCTGGAATGAACTAATGTGGCCGATGATCGTGAATAGTTCTACTGAATCGATGACAATTTCTGTTGGGTTGTCATCGTTACAGGGTCAATATTTAACAAACTATCCGATCCTTATGGCAGGCTCGTTTTTGGCAATCCTGCCGATGCTGATTTTATTTATCATCCTGCAAAAGCAGTTTATTGAAGGAATTGCCGTAACAGGTGGGAAATAAACACATTGCATGCGGTCGGAAACGGTTGCATGTAATGTGTTTTCTCTGTTGATAGAAAACCGTTACCTTTGTAGGATATTTAAGTAATCGGGTTGACCCGTCAACCCAATTTGCTATATATTTAAATTGTAATAATATTCACTAAATTAGAACTAAAACAACACAACCACTTATCATCATCAAAGATCATTCCTCAACCGCCAATTCCTTATCAACATTGATTTGCACGTATACCATATTTCATTTTCCATTATACAAAAACCACAAAATAAGGCTCTATAAAAGTATTACTTAATTTCGCTTATATATTTAGAT
>NZ_JBALSN010000240.1:0-4156 GCF_036966985.1 Neobacillus drentensis
TAGGACGTTGCCAGGCACGAAAAGGACAATCTGAAAAAGGTTGTCTTTTTTGTTTTTCAATTAATAAACCGAATCCGATTATTGATTGCTCCTTCCTTCACGGAAAAAAGTAAGCCTTGTATACATTGCCCGAGCCGGGATATTTATTCGCAAAACAGTAAATGAACCAGCCTTGGATTGCCCGAGCCGGCATATTTATTCGCAAAACGGTAAATGAACCAGCCTTGGATTGCCCGAACCAGCATATTTTTATGCAAAACGGTAAATGAACCGCGCACCAGTAGTTGCCTCATCGTGTATCTTTTTTCATCAACAACAAAAAAGGACAATGAGTTAAATTCATTGTCCTTTTACGCATCTTTATATAATGAAATTATCGCCTCAATCGTCGTAATACTTTGTATTCAAAATCATCACGATCGATATCCAATCCCATTACTTCGTTTCGGAAGGTCTTAAATCGTCCATCTTCTACTTCCAGAGTAAAATATCCTCTTTCACTTAAAAGATTAATATCCCCAATGATATTTTTCCTGCGGACAGGGTCAAATAAATTAACTAAGTTAGGATTACTTGGATGCGGTTTGAATTGACATCCTTGTTCCACACAAGTCCTCACGATGTTCTGGACCTTTGGATGGGCAATACTCTCAATTTTCTTGGTTGCTTCGATACTAAGCATAACATCACTCCTTTTTCCGTCTTAAAACGATATGCATATGCTATCACTAATATGCAATCCCTTCTTAACCACCTACAAGTCCATTCATATAATAGAAGGATATATGCATTTCCATGCTAAAATTGATTTATGCTTGTAACAGTGGAGGTATGGATATGATACATATTGTGAATGGGGATGTGGTGGGTAATAAGATTGGAAATCTTCCAGGTGATGTTCTGGTTTGGCGGGAAATGTATGATTTTGGTCCACTCTCCCATGATATTTCCGGTGAAAATTGGATCAGCTGGCGCGCCCATTTTTTTGAAAAAAAGTTAGCGATTCCAGCTGAATTATTCATCCAGAATTGTAAAAACCAAAATCAATTACTTTCTGAGATTCAAAAGGAAACAGAGATTGTTCTTTGGTTTGAGCACGATCGATATGATCAAACAATGTTAATGTTTTTGCTCAATGAACTATCAAAAAAAGAAATGATGAAATTATCAATGGTGACAATTAACGAGTATGAAGGGGAAGAGCCTTTTTATGGCCTTGGGCAATTGACTTCAACTCAATTAGAAGAACTTTTTCATAAAAAGAAACAACCTATTTCAGATGAGCAAAAGAAAGAAGCAATTACCGGCTGGCAAGCATATACCTCAAAGAATCCGACTGATATTGAAAAGTGGATTGCTGACTCAAAACGGAAGTTACCATTTTTGAAACAAGCATTACAATCTCATTTAAGCTTCTTTCCTTCATTACATTCAGGTCTAAATGAGGTAGAAACCTTCGTGATTAAATATCTTGATAAAAATACTTGCTCCTTTACTGAATTGTTTCAAGCCATTACTCAAAAAAGAAGTAACGATGGTATTAGTGATCTTTATTTTGCAGCCATGCTAAACGAACTGATGAGTGGCCCATATCCATTGTTGGAATGTGATAATCCACTTCCTGACTATCAGAACCCAGAACCCATAGCCAAACTTAGGTTAACTTCCAATGGTTTAGATGTTTTATATGGACCAATAAAGTGCTTTGAATTTTATGAACGTGATTGGTGGCTTGGCGGGGTCTATCAAAAAAAGGATAAATGGTTTTGGAATGGAAAAAAGCTTATTAATAAAGCTGAATATTAATTAATACGGGTCAGTCCTTCACGACATAAAGTTGTAATGGACTGACCCTTTCTACGTCTTTGGCCCGAGTTAAAAATCAAGCTTAGGCGCAATTATGATAATTAGGGAAAAAAGGTAAGATGATATCAAGATAAACAAAGGAGGAAAACAAAATGAAAAAATTTGGCTTACTTTTAGCAGGTGGGGTTGCAACAATCGTCCTGCTCTCAACAATTGGTCCGATGCTAGGTCTGATTGTAAGTGCGGTGCTGTTATATTTCATCTACAAAAAGTTCTTAAAAACAGAATCAACCGGTTGGAAAATTGGCTTAGCGATTATCGGGGGGATTGTCCTAATCGCTTCTCTCCACAATATTCCTGCCATCATTGGTGTTGCAGCTGCATATGTGCTGTACCTAGTCTACAAAAAATGGAATAACAGCAAAGAGATTTATGAAAAGGAAGAATCAGACCCATTCATAAATTTTGAAAAGCAATGGAATGAATTAAAGAGATAGTATGTGGTGTTAACGAAAAATAAAATCAAACGAAAAAAGGAGAGAATAAGATGACAAACTTATTTACAAAAATTAAAAACACAATTACAGCAGATTTACACGAGGCAATTGATCACAAGGAGAAGAAAAATCCAATCGCTCTTCTTAATCAATACCTTCGCCAATGTGAACAGGAAACCGAAAAGGTGCGAAAACTGTTGGAACGCCAGTATACCTTGAAGGATGAATTTCAAAGAGAATACCAGCGAGCAGCGGAACTGGCTGAAAAAAGAACATACCAAGCTGAAGTTGCCTCAAAAGCAGGGGAAACTGAGTTATATCAGTTCGCGGCAGCAGAGCAGCAGCAATATACCGAACGAGCAAGCCGTCTATGTACATCCTTAGAACAAGTTAACGGGCAGCTAAGTGATTTAGAAAGAAAATATGAGGAAATGAAGCATAAGGTAAAAGACATGCATCTTCGCCGTTTGGAATTAATGGGCCGCGAAAATGTAACCCGCGCGAATCTCCAAATCAACCAAGTGATCGATTCCCATTCATACTCTGATAAATCATACTCAAAGTTCAAGGAAATCGAAAATTATCTTGACCGCTTAGAGCAGCAAGTGAACAGCTCCTTTTATCGTAGTACAATTGATACTCGTGTTGCACAATTAGAAAAAGAATTGAAAAAAGAAACTATTTCATAAGCTTTTAAATGAACAAAGAGCGAGGCATTATAGCCTCGCTCTTTGTATTATTCTTTAATGAATTTTTTGGTACTTCTGGTGGTATCAATGGCGACCGGGGGTCATACCCCCTGTATTCCAAAGTAAAATTGATTTTTTTGAAAATTTTGAGTTGTGCAACATATTTTCAGATGCTATACTAATCATATTAATTTTTGTAATCATGATTATCAAATGGTTTTGATTATTTTTTTAACTACGATTAAAGTTTTTGGAAGGCACTTTAAAGTGATACTTGTTATGTTAACCTCTTTACGGCGGAAGAGGACGAAAGGGATGTTAAAATGTCAACGGAATGTAAAGAAAGAGAAATTATCACCAATTTTCCTTATGCGTATCAAGCGATTGAAAACACTTGGATTGTTTTAAAAGACGGTACGAGACTCTCCAGTCGGATCTGGCTGCCTGAAGTTCCGGAAGGTGAAAAAGTACCGGCCATTTTAGAGTACATTCCATACCGAAAAACAGACGGTACAAGGACAAGAGATGAACCGATGCATGGTTATTTTGCTGGACATGGTTATGCAGCAGTCAGAGTGGATATGAGAGGTTCGGGGGAATCCGATGGTCTGCTAATGGATGAATACTTAAAGCAAGAACAAGATGATGCCCTTGAAGTAATAGAATGGATATCAAATCAACCTTGGTGTGATGGAAACATCGGGATGATGGGTAAATCTTGGGGAGGCTTTAATTCCCTTCAAGTCGCAGCTAGAAGACCCAAAAATTTAAAAGCTATTATTACCCTTGGATTTACCGATGACCGCTATAACAATGATATTCACTATAAAGGCGGTTGCCTGTTAAACGATAATTTCTGGTGGGGAAACATTATGCTGGCCTATCAGGTGCGTCCGCTCGATCCTCATATTGTTGGCGATAGCTGGCGGGAAAAATGGCGGGAACGACTAGAAAATATGCCGTTATGGATGGCGCAGTGGATGGAGCACCAAACAAGAGATGCCTATTGGAAGCATGGTTCAGTTTGTGAAAATTACGATGACATTAAAGTGCCTGTTCTTGCCATCGATGGCTGGGAAGATTCTTATACAAATACCGTATTCAGTTTAATGAAAGGACTTTCGGTTCCTAGAAAAGGGATAATCGTTCCATGGGCACATGTTT
>NZ_JBALSN010000241.1:0-15867 GCF_036966985.1 Neobacillus drentensis
TTTTTGGAGAGTGGGGTTCGGTTTGATGTGATTCTCTCGAATCCACCTTATATTCCGCTCGGGGATATCACGACGATGTCGGAAGTTGTGACGGAGCATGAGCCTCACCGGGCGTTGTTTGCGGGGACGGACGGCTTGGATTTTTACCGCCGCTTTATGGCCGAGCTGCCGCAGGTGTTAGAGACGCGCGCGCTGGTTGGTTTCGAGATTGGGGCCGGTCAGGGCGAAGCGGTAGCAGAGCTTTTGCAAAAGACTTTTGCTGGTGCGAAGGTAGAGATTGTGAATGATATTAATGGCAAGGACCGGATGGTGTTTGCTGAAATTGGCTTCGGAGATTAGTTTCCGAGGCCTTTTTTTTAAAGGCCGCCATGAAAATTGCCAACATGAATCTCTGAAAAATATCAAAATTTAATAGTTTAAGATTCTGGCATTTTGTCCAAAATGAAGATATCGAAGGGACGGTGCTTGAATTGAAAAGTAAAATGATTGTTTGGGGATATCTTATCGTTTTATCATTTGGGACGATGTTGAATTTATATATGCCAAAGACGGAAGCAGCACAGAAGGAGTCGATTGTGATTCCTGGAGAAGCGATTCGGCTAAGGATTCTTGCCAATAGTGATTTTGAAAAGGACCAGGCGATTAAACGGAAGGTACGCGATGCGGTGAATGCGCAGATTACACTGTGGGTACAGGATTTAACTTCGATGGAAGAGGCAAGAAAGGTCATCAATGCGAAGCTTCCTGAGATTCAAGCGATTTCGGAAAAAGTGGTTCGTGATCAAGGGTCAACACAATCCGTGAAGGTCGAATTTGGCAAAGTTCAGTTTCCAACGAAATTATATGGTCAATTTTTATATCCAGCAGGAGAGTATCAAGCGATTTTGATTACCTTAGGTTCAGGTGAAGGGGCGAACTGGTGGTGTGTGCTTTATCCGCCATTATGCTTCCTTGATTTTTCAAATGGTGTGGCTGTAAGTGATGGGTTTGAAGAGAAGAAGGCGAAGGCAAAAACAGTAAGTCCGGAAAAGCAGAAGGTAAAGGTGGAAAAGGTAAAAGAACAGGCTGAGACGGTGAAGGATGAAGAAAAAGAGGTTAAGGCTGAGTCTAAGAGAAAAGTCGCTAGGGTCAACGAGGAAACCGTGGTGAAGGAAGAAAAAGCAACTGTGAAGCATGAAAAAGTAGCAGTGAAGGAAGAAACAGAAGCAGTGAAGCACGAACCAGTTGCAACGGAGAAAGAAAAAGTTGTTGAGAAAAAAGATCAAGTTGTGAAGAAGCCGGAGAGACCAATTGAAAAAGCGGCGCCTGTGTTTAATGTGTTAGAGGTAGAGGATGAAGGAGAGTCGGTGAAAGTGGCTAAAAGTGAGGCGCCTGTCTATACGGCAGAGGATGAAAAGCCGGTAGAAGTGAAGTTTTTCGTGGTAGAGATGTGGGAGAAGTTGTTTAACTAGGCCGGTTCCAATCGTGGAGCTGGTTTTTTGTTGTGCTGTGCTGTGCATATTTTGAATAAAATTTACTAGATTCCCGAATCTAGCGGTTCTATTTTTTCTATTTCATCCATATTCATAGAGTAGAATCTGAAAAAGAGGTGGATGATAGGATGCAGGCATTGATTCGCAGGGCTAAAAAAGAAGACTTAGACAATTTACGAGCGTTTTTATCGCGAGCGAACCTGGGGACGGATGGATTAAATGATGACTCGATCGACTATTTTTTGTTGTTAGAAGATGAAGGCGGGACCTTAAAGGGGTCGCTGGGGATGGAGGCGTTCACGGAAGTTGGTTTGTTGCGTTCCCTCGTGGTGTCACCTGGACAAGCTGAGAAGGAAATCTTCGTTCTTTTTGATCAAATGGTGCAATTGGCGAAAGAAAAAGGGATGAAAGGTTTGTTTTTGGCAACTAATAAGAGCGTAGCCTTACCGTTTTTTGAGTTAATGGGCTTTCAGAGAGCCCGCCGGGAAGAATTACCTAGCGAATTTTATCAGTCAGAACATATTCGACACGTTTTAAATGTGGATAACTCACTATTTTTAAAATTTTCATTATAATTGTGGATATATCCACAAAGTTATCCACTTTTTCACGGAAGTTGTGCACAATTTGTGGATAAGACTTGTATTTATGCACACCTTCTTTTATACTTTCAAACGTATTAAGTGAAAAATATGAGTCTAGGTGACTAAATTCGCCAAATTTCGCTAGTAGACTCGTTTGAGATAAAGGTGGATAACTATGAACACGAAAGTCTGGAAAGTGGATAAGTATGTGGATAATCTTGAAAATAATCCACAAGTTGTGGATGCAGCAAATTTTTTACGGGATAACGAAGTGGTTGCCTTGCCGACGGAGACGGTTTATGGCTTGGGCGGGAATGCCGAAAGTGATGTGGCGGTGGAAAAGATTTTTGCCGCGAAAGGCAGGCCGAGTGATAATCCACTGATTATCCACATTGCGGATAAAAATCAGTTGAAGGCATTTGTGGCTGAAGTTCCTGAGAAAGCGGAACGATTAATAGAAGCTTTTTGGCCGGGACCGTTGACGATTATTTTTAAAAGGATAGAAGGCGTTCTCTCAGAAACTGCAACAGCAGGCTTAGCGACGGTTGCGGTCAGGATGCCTGACCACCCTGTTGCGCTGGCACTGTTGAAAAGTTGTGGATTGCCGATTGCGGCACCGAGTGCGAACAGTTCAGGCAAACCCAGTCCAACAACTGCCGAACATGTTTTGGACGACTTAAATGGAAAAATTGCGGGTGTGATTGACGGCGGCCCCCACTGGAATTGGCGTGGAATCAACGGTGGTCGATTGCACGGAGGAGATACCGGTGATCTTGCGGCCGGGCGGGGTAACGAAAGAGCAGCTCAAATCCGTTGTTGGTGAAGTTCATGTTGATGCTGCGTTAACCGATGAAGCGGCGCGGCCGAAAGCGCCAGGCATGAAATACCGCCACTATGCTCCAAACGCCCCGCTTTTTATGGTGTCAGGCACCACGAAATTTCTTCAAGGATTAGTAGAAGAAAAGCGGCAGGAGGGGTTACGAGTCGGAGTGCTGACTACGGAAGAGAATGCCCGGTTGTTCGAGGCCGATGTGGTGCTTACGTGCGGGAAACGGGCTGAGCTTGAGACAGTGGCAGCCTCACTTTATGACACGTTACGAAGATTTAATCTGGAGAAGGTCGATGTCATCTATAGTGAAGTCTTTCCGAACACAGGTGTCGGACATGCCATCATGAACCGCCTTCAGAAGGCAGCGGGAAATAAATTAATTACAGAATAGCATAACCACCAGGTTCGCCCTATTAAAAGGGAGGCCGGTGGTTTTTTTGTGGTGTCAGGCACCATTAATCACACGGAGACGTTGGAAAGGGTGTCAGGCACCAATCGGCATTTTTGTAACAAATTTTGGAATTAGAAGGGTGGGATAAGCCGTATAATAGATGTAAGTGAGGGGGATTCTAGTTCTCCAATATGACTTCTAAAATAGTTTGGACGTGCATATGCTTAGGTTAGTTAGTCCAAGGGGGCGGAGTCCGAATGTCTGAAATGATTAGTGAATTAATAACTTTGATGCTAATGGCGTTTGCGCTAGGGATGGATGCATTTTCAGTCGGGCTTGGCATGGGAATGTACAAACTTCGGCTTAAGAAAATATTCAATATCGGGATAACGATTGGCCTATTCCACGTCTGGATGCCGCTTTTGGGTTTAATAGCGGGAAAATTTTTATCAGAGAAGTTTGGTGCGTTTGCAACCTTTATCGGCGGTTTTCTGCTGATTTTGCTCGGTATACAAATGGTCTGGTCGACCCTTAAAAAGGGGGAGGAGAAGGTCATTTCCCCGGTTGGCTTTGGCTTGTTGATCTTTGCCTTGAGTGTAAGCCTGGATAGTTTTTCTGTTGGACTTACTTTAGGCATTTATGGTGCGAAAACGATCATGGTGATTATCTGTTTTGGTATCATGGCGACCGTGCAAACGTGGTTAGGATTACTGCTCGGCCGAAAGATGCAGGGCTGGGTTGGGGCATATAGTGAAGCAATTGGCGGTGCGATTCTCCTTGCGTTTGGGATAAAGCTGCTCGCCCCGTTCTTGTAAGGAAGAAATCATCGGCCTGCCTATGGTAAAATCATTTACATAAGAATCTTTCAATGAGGAGGTACACACATTGCAGCGCATTTTATTTGTATGCACAGGAAACACCTGCAGAAGTCCGATGGCTGAAGCAATTTTGAAAAATAAACAAATGGATGAGATCGAAGTGAGATCAGCTGGAATCTATGCTGCGAACGGTAGTGAGGCATCCACACATGCGAAAAAGGTGCTCTACGACAATGGAATCGCCCATAATCACCGTTCCAGCTTGTTAACCCGTGACGAGGTCGATTGGGCCGACCTCATCCTCACCATGACATCCTCACACAAGATGGCGATTCTCCAGCAATATCCGGAAGTGGGTACGAAGGTCTTTACCTTAAAGGAATACAGCGGAGAAAGTTTTAATCCTGATGTGGTTGATCCTTATGGCGGATCCCTGGCGATGTATGAACAAACCTTTCGTGAATTAAATGAATTAATTGACAAGGCAATTGGAAAACTAAAGTAATACTTGATGAATGCTCTCTTTCTTTAGAAGAGGGCGTTTATTTTTTAACAGGAACTTTCTATTTCGGTGAGGGTATGTCAAAATAAATCAGGAGAGCGGAAGCGCCTGTTTGTTGCGGGTGCTGCGCTGGGACATACATAATAGAAAAATGAAAAACAGGAGGGATTTTTTTATGAAAGTAGCTTTAGCATCAGACCATGGCGGGGTTAATCTTCGCAAAGAAATCGCCAACCTACTCGTAGAGCTTGGCATTGAATATCAAGATTTTGGCTGTGAGTGTGAAACATCTGTCGATTATCCAGATTACGCACTGCCGGTTGCAGAAAAAGTGGCGAAGGGCGAATTTGACCGCGGCATTCTGATTTGTGGGACGGGCATTGGCATGAGCATTGCGGCCAACAAGGTGAAAGGGATTCGCTGTGCACTGGTTCATGATACATTTAGTGCCAAAGCAACCCGTGCCCATAATGATTCCAATATTTTAGCAATGGGCGAACGCGTCATTGGCCCTGGCTTAGCCCGTGATATTGCTCAAGTCTGGATGACAGGTGAGTTCGAAGGCGGCCGCCATGCTGGCCGAGTTGGAAAAATTGGCGAATACGAGGATAAGCACCTTTAATTCATTTTGATCAGGAGTCGAACGCGAAATCTGTTAGGGGAGGGAAGGCGTATGATTCAAGAATGTGAAAAAGAGCTGGAAGCAATTTTAACAGAATTCAAAGAACAGGCCGATTTGAGACCAGGGCAGCTGCTCGTGATCGGCTGCAGCACTAGTGAAGTGATCGGGGAGCGAATCGGAACCTCTGGGACAGTCGAAGTCGCTGAAATAATTTTTTGCGGCTTGAAAAAACTTCAAGCGGACACGGGTATTGAACTGGCGTTCCAATGCTGTGAGCATTTAAATCGAGCCTTGGTCATCGAACGTGCGGTGGCAGATGCCAAGCGCTTCGATGAGGTTTCGGTTGTCCCTGTCCGAAAAGCAGGCGGGGCAATGGCAACCTATGCCTTTGGGGCGATGGAGGATGCAGTCGTAGTGGAGTACGTTAAGGCAGATGCCGGAATCGACATAGGAAATACCTTGATTGGCATGCATCTAAAACATGTTGCCGTCCCTGTCCGCGTGACGCAAAAAAAGATCGGCCAAGCACATGTCACGCTCGCCAAAGTACGTCCGAAACTAATTGGCGGAGCACGGGCTGTATATGAGCGCGAAACCGACAATTTAAGCTGTACATAAATTTTGTGGTGACTCCCAATTGGGTGTCAGGCACCACTATTAGCTGGTAAATTTTAATAGAATAGAAAAGGTTTGAAGTGAAACACGAAAGTTATATTTAAAAATATAATTTTTGTTCGGGAATTACTGTCTGTATAGGTAAAAAGGTTCAATATGGGTGAAAAAAATAATTAAAAACCGAAAAATGTTTCTCTTTTAATTTATGAGTGTTTCATGCTAAAATAAAAAAGAATTTTCGAAATTGTTAATAGTAGTCACTTACATATAAGGGGGATTTTTTGTCATGAAGCATTTGCCTCAAGCGGATGAACAGGTTTTTCAAGCGATTCAAAAAGAATTAGGTCGTCAACGCTCTAAGATTGAATTAATTGCCTCAGAAAACTTTGTTAGCGAAGCAGTTATGGAAGCACAAGGCTCTGTGTTAACGAACAAATATGCAGAAGGCTATCCTGGCCGACGCTATTATGGCGGCTGTGAATATGTCGATATCGTCGAAGATTTAGCCCGCAACCGTGCGAAGGAAATTTTCGGTGCGGAATATGTGAACGTGCAGCCGCACTCAGGTGCCCAAGCCAATATGGCAGTATACTTCACAGTTCTTGAGCAAGGCGACACTGTCCTTGGAATGAACTTATCCCACGGCGGCCACTTAACTCACGGCAGCCCGGTTAACTTCAGTGGTGTTCAATATAACTTCGTCGAATATGGTGTGGACGAGACAACTCACCGCATTAACTACGATGACGTTCGTGCCAAAGCTCTTGAACACAAGCCAAAAATGATTGTTGCTGGGGCGAGTGCCTACCCGCGTGCGATCGACTTCGCAAAGTTCCGTGAGATTGCTGATGAAGTTGGCGCGTATTTAATGGTCGATATGGCACACATCGCCGGTCTTGTTGCGGCAGGTTTGCACCAAAACCCAGTTCCATATGCGGATTTCGTGACTACAACAACGCATAAAACATTACGCGGCCCACGCGGCGGGATGATCCTATGCAAAGAGGAATTTGGCAAGAAAATCGATAAATCCATCTTCCCTGGGATTCAAGGCGGTCCATTGATGCATGTTATCGCTGCTAAAGCCGTTGCTTTTGGCGAAGCGTTGCAGGACAGCTTTAAAGATTACGCGGGCCAAATTATTGCGAATGCGAAGCGCCTAGCTGATAGTCTTCAAAAGGAAGGCTTGCAGTTAGTATCCGGCGGTACGGACAACCACCTCTTGTTAGTGGATGTAACGACACTTGGATTAACTGGCAAGGTTGCTGAAAAGGTCCTTGATGAAATTGGGATCACAGTGAATAAAAACACGATTCCATTTGACCAACAAAGCCCGTTCGTAACAAGCGGTATCCGTATTGGAACAGCCGCAGTTACAAGCCGTGGCTTTGCTGAAGCGGAAATGGACGAGATTGCATCCATCATTGCATTTACCTTGAAAAACCATGAAGATGCAGCGAAGCTTGAGGAAGCAGCAGGACGTGTCGAAGCTTTAACAAGCAAATTTACCCTATATCCAGAGTATTAAACATCTAAGAATCGGCCTCTAGCGGGCCGATTTTTTTTGAAAAATCTAACTAATTATTCTGATTTGCTCAATGGATTATTTTTCTGTAAAATGAGACGAAGTGTTTGTTAATTAAAAAAAAGGGGCGATAATAGTGGCCAAGGTATTTGTATTCGACCATCCATTAATTCAACATAAACTAACTTACATACGTGATAAAAACACTGGAACAAAGGAGTTCCGCGAGCTTGTTGATGAAGTTGCCACGCTGATGGCGTTTGAAATTACAAGGGATATGCCACTTGAGGATATCGATATCGAAACACCTGTTTGTCCAGCGAAATCCAAGGTGCTTTCCGGTAAGAAAATCGGGATTGTACCAATCTTGCGTGCGGGAATTGGAATGGTCGACGGTATTTTGAAATTGATCCCAGCTGCGAAAGTAGGCCATGTCGGTCTTTACCGCGATCCTGAAACATTGTTGCCGGTTGAATATTATATTAAGCTGCCGAGTGATGTCGAAGAGCGTGATTTCATCGTGGTGGACCCAATGCTGGCAACGGGCGGTTCGGCGATTGAAGCAATTCGCTCCCTGAAGAAGCGCGGCGCAAAACATATTAAATTTATGTGTCTAATTGCGGCACCAGAAGGCGTAGATGCAGTCAAGGAAGCCCACCCTGATGTCGATATCTATATCGCTGCATTAGATGAGAAATTAAATGACCACGGCTACATCGTCCCAGGTCTAGGTGACGCTGGAGACCGGTTGTTTGGTACGAAATAGGATCCTTTTTGAAAAAGTCGAGAATTTACTCGGCTTTTTTTTTGGGGTTTTATTAAAAGAGGTAATTAAAAGGTTTTTTGGAACCCAGTTTATTTTTCAAAATTAGGTTGTTTCCTGGTAAAAAATGTCTAATTGTACAAAACACCTTAAAAATTGTACTAAACCTCTTAAAATTTGTACAAAACTTCTTAAATTTGCACAAAACCTATCCCAAATTGCACATAACCATCAGTTTTTCGTACAAAACTTTAAAAAGGGCAATTTTAAAATTACTAAGGAACAAAAAAACTCGAAATAGGACCTTAAGAAGCTCAAATTCATCAAAATTCAAAATTTGTCCTTAATTTTTAAGTAGGAAATCACACCATTTAATAGAAATTACCCCTGAAACTATAATATGAGGTGAATTTCATGGTCGTTTTAGAATTACAATTACCAATTCAAGCTTACCAGTGTATGGCGCTGCTGCGCAGGTTGCCGAAAAATCATCCAATCAGGCCTACAATCGAGCGCGATCTAAAATCGTGGCTGAAGGGATACTACGGCGAGAAGGAATGCAGCTACTATCTTTCGCTTTTGCCCGAGGATCAATATTACATTTTTCATGGCCTGCGGTTAATTGATAAGAAACCCTTCCAAATCGATTTGGTGGTCCTTTCAACACGGTTTATCTTTATGGGGGAAGTGAAAAATTTATCGACGAAGTTGATTTTTCACAAGGAGTCCAATCATGTTACAAAAGAATTCAATAATGAAGAGGAGGGCATTTCGAATCCGGTCCTTCAGGTCAAGAGGCAGCAAATACAGTTCGTCAATTGGCTAAGAAAAATGCAGTTGCTCGGGCTGCCAATCGAAAGAGTGGTCATTATCAGTAAGTCAACCACTAGAATAGAAACAACGCCAGACAATCTACAAATTTTTAATGATGTCATTTACGCGGAATCACTCTTGGATAAAATCGAAGAAATGGAATGCAAGCACCAAAAACCTGCCTTTAGTAAAAGGAAACTCGCGCAGTTAGTCGACCTCCTTTTAGCCCATCACCAAACTCCTATTCCTGATATTCTCCAAGCCTATAAATTATCCAAAGATGATATTAGCACAGGGGTGTTATGCCCTAAGTGCCCAACCGGTGCGATGGCATTCTATTCAGCTAAGTGGAACTGCCATATTTGTGGGTATTCCTCTAAAATTGCTTTTTTTCCGACGGTCGATGATTATTTCCTCTTGTTAGGACCGACAATAACCAGGAAACAGTTCGCTGAATTTTTGCACATTAACTCCCCCTTCATCGCAGGGCATCAACTGCGGTCGCTCAACCTCCCATCGTCCGGATCAAAACGAGGGACAAAATACACCCTTTCGAAAATCAACTCTTGTGCCCACTTGATGAAAAGGGAATCAATGAATATACGATCCCAACAAAATGACACGCATACTTTCCTCCCTCAATGAAAACGATATGGAAAAAGGGGAAATCTGCTAATGAAACTTCTACTTGCTTTACTGCTAGCTTTTCAAACTCCTAAAATACTCATTCATCCTTCTATTACTGAAAACACAAAGGAAACTACCGCCATTATTATTCTGGACAAACCACAAACTGAACAGCAAATCCGGCAGCTCCTTCAACCATACAAAGACATCAAGCTGCGCCGAGTCTATCACGACGCCCTAGATGGTTTCTCCGTCCAAGGCAGCGCCGAAGCACTCGCCAAACTCGCAACAACCAGCCGGAAACAAATCACCAATGTCTCACCGGTCATTCAGTACCAGGCTGAAACCGAGGAGAGTGTGAAGATTATCGGCGGGGAGGAAGTCCGCAGCCTTTTCGATAAAAAAAATCAACGGCTTACCGGTAAAGGGGTCACGGTGGGAGTAATTGATACGGGTGTCGACTATACGCATCCTGACCTCAAGCGCAACTATGCCGGCGGCCGCGATTTGGTGGACAATGATCGCGACCCGATGGAGACGCTTGCCCTCGGTAAGGCGACCATTCACGGGACCCATGTCGCGGGCATCATTGCGGCCAATGGAAAAATAAAGGGCGTCGCCCCGGAGGCGAAAATTGTGGCATACCGGGCGCTTGGGCCGGGCGGGGGCGGAACGACAGAGCAGGTGCTTGCCGCGATAGAAGAAGCCATCAAGGATAAAGTCGACATTGTCAATCTTTCCCTCGGAAATGATATCAACGGACCTGACCTGCCAATCAGCCTTGCTCTTAACCGTGCGGTCGACCGCGGCATCGTGGCAGTGGCCGCCTCAGGGAATTCCGGGCCAAATGTGTGGAGCGTCGGTTCACCAGGGACGGCCTCAAAAGCGATCTCGGTGGGGGCATCGACGCCAACCCTCGAGACACCATACATATCTATAGAAGGAAGTCGGGAACAATTCCAAATTGAGCCGATGGAGGGCTCGGCCACGTGGAACCTCGACCGTTCCGCAGACTTAGCCGATGGGGGTCTTGGCCGACCCGATGAACTGAAAGACGTCGATGGGAAAATTGTTCTCATCCAACGGGGCATCTTAACTTTCACACAAAAATCGGAAAATGCCCAGAAAGCGGGGGCAAAAGCGGTGTTGATCTACAATAATATCAGCGGGGGCCGCTTCATGGGAAACCTGGACTCTCAGCTGACCATCCCTGTCGGAGCACTCGCGAAGGGTGACGGAGTTATTTTACAAAAAGAAATAAAAAAACAAACGACCTCTGCACGAGTCGTGGTCAGTGAAGATCGGGACCAGCTCGCCGACTTCAGCTCGCGCGGCCCAGTGACAGGGACATGGGAAATCAAGCCAGATATTGTCGCCCCCGGGGTGGCAATTAATTCAACGATTCCGGGCGGATACCTCTCGTTGCAGGGGACGAGTATGGCCGCACCGCATGTCGCGGGGGCTTGTGCGTTAATCAAGCAGGCCCACCCTGAATGGACGCCGGTGCAGATCAAAGCGGCTCTAATGAATACGGCGATTCCTCTGGCTAAATCAAGCAAGGCAGTGAATCCTGGCCAAAGCTATTACCGCACCTTTGAACAGGGCGCCGGCCGCATTCAAGTCGATGAAGCGGTTAAAGCGAACACACTCGTATCGCCTAGCAGTATCCGCTTTGGAAAATTTACCGAGCAGAGTGATGTCCAGAAAGCCTACCTCCATGTAGAAAATACGGGTTCGCGCACCCACCGCTATTCCTTCGATATCCCGCCGCACGTCGATGGGCTCCACTGGCGGCTGCCGTTATCGTTTACGCTTGAACCGAAACAAACGAAAGACATCACTGTGGAGTTAACGGTTGACCCGAACGTGTTTAAGGGGAAAATTCATGACGGCTATCTCAAGCTTCAAGCGGGAGCGGCAGCCGTGCGCATTCCTTATCTTTATGTGTTGGAGGAGCCGAACTATCCGCGCGTGATGGGCTTTGATTTTACGAATGGCGACAAACCGGGGCAGTATCGTTATGAGGTATATTTGCCAGGGGGAGCAGAGGAATTTGGGATTGCGTTGTTTAACCCGGAGGATTACCGCTTTGTCGGCTTTTTAGATACGATTACCAATGTGAAAAAGGGACTAATTCACAGGGACATTCCGACCGAACAGCTTCCACGGGAAGGATCCTATCTGGTGAAGGTTTTTGCAAAAAAAGCGAATAAAGAGGATTTTCTCGAGCGGATGATCACAATTGAGAAAACACAGGAATAACAACCATGCCCTTTCCTGGGCGTGGTCCACTATTTTTATAAACCATAATAAAAGTTCATAAAATTGTACCATTAGTATAATTCTAAACGTTCACAAAATAGACACAAAATGGGCAAATTTCCTTCACATTTTACAATACAATAGGGATGTTGGATAAAGTTCTGATATGGAAAAAAATTCAGCGAATAGTTTGTGGCATAATTCACGTAAATTCATTGACATTGACAGGGCGCTATTGTATGCTAACAAAGGGTGTAAATGATAGGGTTTTCATGTGAAAAAATCTATCTAACGATAGTATTTTGGCTATGAATTTTTACCATTGCCCGCTTGACATTCTCTCCAGAGTGAGGATGTGTTTATATGCGTAAAAACAACCGCAATCCATTTCAAGCTATGGCTTTAATGTCCGCAATCGTCTCCCAATTAGTAGGTTCCATTCTAATAGGTATTTTCTCAGGCAGATGGCTGGATCGTCATTGGGGCACCGAGCCAATTTTCTTAATAATCGGACTGCTCATCGGTCTTGCAGCGGGCACCTATTCCATGCTTCTATCAATCCGCCATTTCTATTCAGGAGAAAAATAACTATGCCAGATTTCAGAGTTATGTACAACAGGCAGCGCAAATGGATTTTTTACTTGTTGTCCATTTATGTTCTAGGCTGGGGCTTCACTTCTTTTCAAACCGTATTTTTAGGACTGATTCTTGGGACATGCTTCAGTTATCTGAATCTGTGGATCTTGGTTAGAAAGACGGAAAGTTTTGATAAAAAGGTAACAGAGGGTAAAAAACCTAAGTCCTTAGGGTCGCTCTCTAGAATGGCGATGGCTGGAATTGCTGCCTTAATCGCCTTAAGATACCCAGAGCAATTCAATATGATTAGTTTAGTGGTAGGGCTAATGACATCCTATATTGTCATTATGATAGATTATTTTTACCATGCTTTGCATGTACATAAATGAAGCGGAAGCGAGGTGAGTTTACATGCATCATGAAGTTCCAGAGTTTGAATTTATGGGTCTTTGGTTTAATGGCGCAAACATGCTGATGATTTCGATTGCTAGTTTAATCGTTTTCTTAATAGCAGTCCTTTCTACACGGAAGTTGGCAATGAAACCTACAGGGATGCAAAACTTCTTTGAATGGGTGATGGACTTTGTGAAAGGGATCATCAACAGCACAATGGACTGGAAAGAAGGCGGGAGATTCCACATCCTTGGTATTACATTAATTATGTATATTTTTGTATCCAATATGTTAGGTCTTCCATTTGCAATCGTGATTGATGAAAAGCTTTGGTGGAAATCACCAACAGCCGATCCGATCATCACTTTAACACTAGCGGTTATGGTATTGGGACTATCCCACTATTATGGCGTCAAGTTAAAAGGTGCAAAGGGTTATGGAGAAGGGTTCTTCGCTCCGATGAAATTCTTGTTCCCTTTGAAAATCATTGAGGAATTTGCCAATACGCTGACTCTTGGTCTGCGTCTATATGGTAACATTTACGCTGGTGAGTTGCTTTTATCACTATTAGCAACAGGATTAGCGCATCAAGGTATTGCCGGTACGATCGCAGCGATTCCGCTGACAATGGTATGGCAAGGGTTCTCTATTTTCGTTGGTACCATTCAAGCTTATATTTTCACAATGTTAACAATGGTTTACTTGGCTCATAAAGTGAGTCACGACCATTAATAATACACCGTTCATTTTTATGAACAATATAAAAAAATAATTTATGTTTCATACATTTAAGGAGGAAAAAAAGTAATGACAGGATCAATTGGTGTTTTAGCAGCAGCAATCGCAATCGGTTTAGCAGCAGTAGGAGCAGGTATTGGTAACGGTCTTATCGTAGGACGTACAGTAGAAGGTATCGCTCGTCAACCAGAACATCGTGGTTTACTACAAACAACAATGTTTATCGGGGTAGCGTTAGTTGAAGCATTACCGATTATCGGGGTAGTTATCGCGTTCATGGTATTAAACCGATAATAGTAACGAAAATTCAGTGGCGATGATCAACCAATCCTCGCCATTCATTTATGTGTTTTTTCTATCGTTAAGCAACTCTTGAAAGGAGTGAACCCAGGGTGTTAACAAACAGTTTTGTTTTAGCGACTGCTGCTGAAGGCGGCGGCCACATTAATACTGGAGATATCTTCTTCCAGCTCATCGTTTTTATTGTTTTGTTAGCCTTGCTCAAGAAGTTTGCATGGGGTCCGTTAATGGGCATCATGAAACAACGTGAAGAGCATATTGGTAATGAAATTAGTGCGGCAGAAAACAGCCGTTTAGAAGCACAAAAGATTTTACAAGAGCAGCGCGATCTTTTAAAGGAAGCTCGTAATGATGCTCAAAACCTAATTGAAGGTGCGAAAAAGCAAGGCGATATTCAGCGTGAAGAAATTATCGCAGCGGCCCGCACTGAAGCTGACCGTATTAAAGAATCAGCGAAACTTGAAATTGAGCAGCAAAAAGAAAAAGCAGTTGCCGCGATTCGTGAGCAAGTTGCGTCTCTGTCTGTATTGATTGCTTCTAAAGTTATTGAAAAAGAAATCACTGCAGCAGACCAAGACCAACTGATTAACGAATATATTAAAGAGGCAGGAGAAGAGCGATGAGCAACTCTATGGTAGCTAAGCGCTACGCGTTAGCTCTTCTAAATATTGCAAAAGAGACGAATTCGCTCGGAGTTATTGAAGAAGAACTTCGTGTAGTGAAAGAAGTTGTACAATACAATCCTGAATTAAAAGCCATCTTAAATTCTTCTAAGCTTTCACTTGAAAAGAAAAAAGAGATTATTAAGACTGCTTTCGCATCAGTTAATGTAAATGTACTGAATACACTGTTGATCTTAATCGACCGCCACCGCGAAGACCAAATCATTGATTTGGCAAATGAATTTTTAGAGTTGGCAAACGAAGAGATGGGCGTTGCCGAAGCTGAAGTTTACAGCACACGTGCGTTAACGGATGCAGAACGCGAAGCCATTTCATCTGTATTCGCTGCTAAAATTGGCAAAAAGTCACTAAAAATTGAAAATATCGTAGATTCCAACTTGCTTGGCGGCATCCGCCTTCGCATTGGAAATCGTATATATGACGGGTCATTAAGAGGTAAACTCGATCGTTTAGAACGTAAATTGTTAAGCTAGATTCGAAAGATTAGGGGTGAAACTCATGAGCATCAAAGCTGAAGAAATTAGTTCCCTGATAAAAAAGCAAATTGAAAACTATCAGGCGGAAATTCAAGTAACTGATGTTGGTACAGTTATCTCAATCGGTGACGGTATCGCACGTGTTCACGGCCTTGACAATGTAATGGCTGGAGAACTTGTTGAATTTTCAAATGGCGTTATGGGTATGGCACAAAACCTAGAAGCTAATAACGTCGGTATTATCATTCTCGGACCTTTCACTGAAATCAAAGAAGGTGACGAGGTTCGCCGTACAGGACGCATCATGGAGGTTCCGGTTGGTGAGGAACTTATTGGACGCGTTGTTAACTCACTTGGACAACCAGTTGATGGTATGGGTCCAATCAACACTACAAAAACACGCCCAGTGGAAGCAGTTGCTCCAGGCGTTATGGCTCGTAAATCCGTTCATGAGCCATTACAAACAGGTATCAAAGCGATTGACGCCCTTGTGCCAATCGGACGTGGTCAACGTGAGTTAGTTATCGGTGACCGTCAAACAGGTAAAACATCTGTTGCTATCGATACGATCTTGAACCAAAAAGGTCAAAACATGATTTGTATCTATGTTGCGATCGGTCAGAAAGAATCTACAGTTCGTAACGCCGTTGAAACACTACGTAAATACGGCGCGTTAGAATACTCAATCGTTGTTACTGCTTCTGCATCACAACCTGCTCCATTGCTTTACTTAGCACCTTACACTGGTGTATCAATGGCTGAAGAGTTTATGTATGCTGGCAAACATGTATTGATCGTATATGATGATCTTTCTAAACAAGCAGCTGCATACCGTGAGCTTTCCTTGCTGCTTCGTCGTCCTCCAGGTCGTGAAGCAT
>NZ_JBALSN010000241.1:15900-21570 GCF_036966985.1 Neobacillus drentensis
TATATCCCAACAAACGTTATTTCGATTACTGATGGACAAATTTTCTTACAATCTGACTTATTCTTCTCCGGTGTACGTCCGGCGATCAACGCTGGTCTTTCCGTATCACGTGTAGGTGGATCTGCACAAATCAAGGCGATGAAAAAGGTATCTGGTACTTTACGTCTTGACCTTGCATCATACCGTGAATTAGAAGCATTCGCGCAGTTTGGATCAGACTTAGATAAAGCAACTCAAGCGAAATTGAATCGTGGGGCGCGTACGGTTGAAGTTCTTAAAAACAAGACCTGCACAAGCCGCTTTCAGTTGAAAAGCAAGTTGCGATTCTTTACGCATTAACACGCGGCTTCCTTGATGATATTCCATTAGAGGACGTACGTCGTTTTGAATCAGAATACCTTAATTGGTTAGACCACAACCGCAAAGAGTTGTTAGACCATATTACAAAAACGAAGGACCTTCCTTCTGATGACGATATGGCTTCTGCAATCAACGCCTTTAAAAAGACGTTTGCAGTTTCCGAACAATAGGGTCTGACATTTAGAACGGTGAGGTGAACGGCACTGTGTGAAAACTTCACTTGATGCCGCGCGCCCAACCAGACATTCTTTGAAAAAGGGTGGTGAGAACCTATGGCTTCATTACGTGAGATAAAAACTCGTATTAATTCAACGAAAAAGACGAGTCAAATAACGAAAGCAATGGAAATGACCTCTGCTGCGAAATGGAATCGCGCTGTCGTGAATGCAAAAGCATTTGTTCCTTATATGGAAAAAATCCAGGAAGTAACGGCATCGATTGCAATTGGATCAGGCGGAGTAAATCATCCCATGCTGACAAGTCGACCCGTTAAGAAAACTGGTTATGTTGTAATGACTTCTGACTCAGGACTTGCTGGTGCATTTAACAGCAACGTGCTGCGTCGCGTGAGTCAAACAATTAAAGAGCGTCATAAATCGAATGATGAATTCGCGATTATTGCAATCGGACGTGTAGCACGTGACTTTTTTGTCAAGCGCGGCATGAATGTGGTCCTAGAAACAATCGGGATTCCGGCACAGCCGAACTTTGCTGACATTCAAGACATTACCCGTGCAACCGTTGGAATGTTTGCCGATGGCACATTCGATGAACTATATATCTATTACAGCCATTATCTAAGTGCCATTTCACAGGAAGTACTTGAGAAGAAGCTGCTCCCTCTAACGGATTTAAGCACTTCTGAAAAGGTCATTTCCTATACATTTGAGCCATCTGCAGAAGAAATTTTAGAAGTTCTCCTGCCTCAATATGCTGAGAGCTTAATTTTTGGCGCTCTCCTAGACAGCAAAGCGAGTGAGCATGCCGCTCGGATGACAGCAATGAGAAATGCAACAGATAATGCAAAAGAACTAATCAATCACTACACACTAGTCTTCAACCGTGCACGTCAAGCATCGATTACACAAGAAATCACCGAAATCGTCGGCGGTGCCGCAGCGTTAGAGTAGGAAATGTAGTTTCTTTAAAATAATTCTAATCTGGTGCCTGACACCAGTATAACCATTTAGATTTGAGCAGGGAACGATTATACCGTTCCCGACTCATTTTGTTCAGCATAGAACAATGCGCGTGACCATACTGAGTTCATTTTCAAAAATGCTTTTGGGTGGTTTTTCGCGAAAGAGTAAGTTAGGAGGGAAAACGATGAGCAAAGGACGCGTTCTTCAGATTATGGGTCCGGTAGTTGACGTTAAGTTCGAAAGCGGTCATCTGCCTGCGATTTATAATGCGTTGAGAATTTCAAGTAAAGCGAGTAATGCTTCCGAAGTTGATATCAACATTACCCTTGAAGTAGCTCTTCATTTAGGTGATGATACAGTTCGTACGATTGCGATGTCAACAACTGACGGTTTAACTCGTGGAATAGAAGTTGAAGATACTGGTGCACCGATTTCTGTACCAGTTGGTGATGTTACTCTTGGTCGTGTATTTAACGTATTAGGAGAAACAATTGACCTTGATCCAGCGATTCCAGCAAGCGAGCGCCGTGATTCAATTCACCGTGAAGCACCAACATTTGAAAATCTTTCTACTCAGGTAGAAATTCTTGAAACTGGTATTAAAGTAGTAGACTTACTTGCTCCTTATATTAAGGGTGGTAAGATCGGTCTATTCGGTGGTGCCGGTGTAGGTAAAACGGTATTAATCCAGGAATTAATCAACAACATCGCACAAGAGCACGGTGGTATTTCCGTATTCGCTGGTGTTGGTGAGCGTACACGTGAAGGTAATGACCTTTACCACGAAATGACGGATTCTGGTGTTATCAAGAAAACTGCGATGGTATTTGGACAAATGAACGAGCCGCCTGGCGCACGTATGCGTGTTGCTTTAACTGGTTTGACAATGTCTGAGTATTTCCGTGATGAGCAAGGACAAGACGTGTTGTTCTTCATGGATAACATCTTCCGTTTCACGCAAGCAGGTTCTGAGGTTTCCGCGCTACTTGGCCGTATGCCATCAGCGGTAGGTTACCAGCCAACTCTTGCAACTGAGATGGGTAAATTACAAGAACGTATTACATCTACAAACTTAGGATCAGTTACATCGATTCAAGCGATTTATGTACCTGCCGATGACTATACGGATCCGGCTCCAGCTACAACATTCGCTCACTTAGATGCAACAACAAACCTTGAGCGTAAGCTTTCTGAGATGGGTATTTACCCAGCGGTGGATCCTTTGGCTTCAACATCTCGTGCATTGTCACCTGATATTGTTGGCGAAGAGCACTACAATGTAGCTCGCCAAGTTCAATCAACATTACAACGTTATAAAGAGTTACAAGATATCATCGCGATCCTTGGTATGGATGAACTAAGTGATGATGATAAGTTAACGGTACAACGTGCGCGTCGTATCCAAGTATTCTTATCTCAAAACTTCCACGTTGCTGAGCAGTTTACTGGCCAGCCAGGTTCTTATGTACCTGTTAAAGAAACAGTTCGTGGATTCAAAGAGATTCTTGAAGGTAAGTATGACCACCTTCCAGAAGATGCGTTCCGTTTGGTTGGACGTATTGAAGATGTACTTGAGAATGCAAAACGCATGGGCGTTGAGGTCTAAACTGAGCCTGGAGGGTAAAAAATGAAGACGATTAAAGTCAGTATTGTTACTCCCGATGGCCCGGTGTATGAATCAGATGTAGAAATGGTTAGTACCAAGGCAACAAGTGGTGACCTAGGGATTTCTCCTGGTCACATGCCTTTAGTTGCCCCGCTGGAAATTACTTCTGTTCGTCTTAAAAAAGGCGGTAAAACGGATTATGTTGCGGTTAGTGGTGGATTTTTAGAGGTCCGTCCTGATCAAGTGACGATTTTAGCTCAATCAGCGGAACTTGCTTCTGAAATTGATGTGGAACGTGCCGTAAAAGCGAAGGAACGTGCAGAACAGCGCATGAGAGATCAGCATTCTGAGCATACTGATTTCAGACGTGCGGAGCTTGCTTTACAGCGTGCCATCAATCGCCTCGCCGTATCGGAAAGAAGATAATATTATAGATATAACTAACCCCTTTGGCGGCAATTTTTTCGAAAATTGTTGCTGGAGGGGTTTTTTGTGGATGTTGTTGTGGAAGGTTATTTTGGCTAGTCCTCCTTTGGCTGGCAATATGGTTAGATGGATAGTGTGTTTAGTGGAAGTGGCCGATAAATGGGGGAAAGTGGAAGAAAAAAATGAAAAGCGGCCGATATAATTGTAAAGTGGCAGATAAATTTTATAAGTGGCAGATAAAGTTGGGAAAGTGGCCGATATATCTAACGGGGCGGTCAAAATTTTGATTTGAGGGTCTTGTTTTTTATAAAAATAGGTAATTTAAAAGGTTATTTCCCGGAAATTAGAATATAAGATATATAAATCACTCCATCGACAGGATTTTTCTGTTGGATTTGTGCTCAATAATGGAATATCTGCATGATTTGTTATTAGATGAATATGATTATAGAAGGACATGTTACTTGTTCTAGATAAATTGCTTTTTTAGAAGAATATAAGGGTAAGTCTGAAAAAGAGATATTGGATGAACGTTTTATGACAAATCTCACTGACATTGTTCACATTTTGTTGTTAAATAAAGGTTGTTGTCGAACTTATTAGGTATTTGACAGGGAACCTCTATTAGGCTTGTCATCTTCCGTTATTGCAAAATTCCCGATTGAAAGTCTCTTTTGATAGCGAGCCCTCAAGAGCCTTTCAACCGGGAATTTCGCGGCGGTTAGAATTCCAATTTTTATGAATATGGCTTGTCGACATGGGTTTGTAACAATGCTATAATGAATTCGGTTACAATATTCACTAGTATGAAAATTTACAACATTGGAGGGGATGGACATGGAACTTCTAAATGTATATCAGAATAATTATCTGATTGTTTTTGCATTTCTATGTCTTGGGGTGCTGCTGCCTGTGGTGGCGTTATATTTAGGTAAGCTTCTGCGTCCGCATAAACCGAGCGAGGCGAAGTATACCACATATGAGAGCGGTATTGATCCATTTCACGATTCCCGTGTACAGTTCAATGTCCGCTATTATATTTTTGCCCTAATGTTTGTTATTTTTGATGTAGAAACCGTGTTTTTATATCCATGGGCTGTTGCCTATGATAAGTTAGGGATTTTTGCGCTAATTGAGATGTTGATTTTTGTTATTATGTTATTAATTGGCCTTGTGTATGCCTGGAAAAAGAAGGTGCTACGATGGAATTAAAACTAGATGGCCTTTCACAACAAGAAATGGCAGAGTTACAGCGAAATGTATTTATGACTACGCTAGAGCAAATTAAAGCTTGGGCTCGGAGCAGTTCGATCTACCCAGTGACATTTGGTCTGGCTTGTTGTGCGATTGAAATGATGGGTGTGGGCGGAGCGAATTATGATTTGGACCGTTCGGGTTCGTTTTTCCGGACGTCACCGCGTCAGTCGGATTGTATGATTGTGTCTGGCACCGTGACGAAGAAGATGGCACCAATTTTACGAAGATTATATGACCAAATGCCCGAACCAAAATGGGTCATTGCGATGGGTTCTTGTGCGACAGCAGGTGGGCCGTATGTGAAATCTTATTCAGTTGTTAAGGGAGTCGATCAAATCGTCCCCGTCGATGTATACATACCAGGATGCCCTCCAAACCCAGCCGCTTTAATTTATGGAATCAATAAATTAAAGGAAAAGATTCGCTATGAGGCGAAGACTGGGAAGAAGGTGATCTAACCAATGAGTGGGGAAAAAGATCTTGAACAGTTGAAGAAGGAAGCAGTTGCGAAGGCGAAGGCCGCGGCGGCGGCGAAACGAGCTGCAAAGGCTGCAGGGGAAGCGGCACCAGCTCCGAAGCAAGAAGAGAAGCCAGCTGAGCCAGTTAAAGCCGAAGCGCCAGCACCAACACCAGCAAATGATGCAGATGATCTAGCGAAAAGAAAGGCTGAGGCAGTCGCGAAGGCGAAGGCAGCAGCTGCAGCGAAACGAGCGGCGATGGAACAAGGCGGATCTTCAGCACCAGTGGAAGAAACCGCGCCAGCAGAACCCTCTGTACCGGCAGCAAACGATGCAGATGACCTCGCGAAGAAAAAGGCGGCGGCGGTGGCCAAAGCGAAGGCAGCAGCCGCCGCCTTTTTCTTCGCGAGGTCATCTGCAT
>NZ_JBALSN010000242.1:0-846 GCF_036966985.1 Neobacillus drentensis
TGAGCCTGTATCATGTAATTATAAATGTAGAAATATAACGAAAACTGATGTCCATAGACTACCTTCCTACGTTTCATTACAGCATAAATAGCCCTTCCAAAATGAAGGGCTACCAAATGCATCCTTGTTCAAAAAAAGCACCCTATAGTTTAAGTACATTTCTTCACAAACTATAGTAAATATTCACATTAACTAGTTCTGTCAATGGTTTGAAGCGTTAATTCCTTAGTGCGAAATATAAACAAGACTCCTTCTCGATTCAGGATTAGTTTTATAAAAGGTTTAATCGTTTCCGAATCCAGTGAACTACAACAAGTAAAACGGGAATCGCAACAAAGAATATAGGCAAGAGGAACTTTATAACCCATTCCCCTTCTTTTAAGTGATCTGAAATATTACTTGCCTCTAATATGGAGCTTAAAAGAGCTATGAATGCAATTGGAACTGCTAACTTTTGTTTATTTTCTACATTAAATATGTCCGATATTATATTAATCGCAGCTAAACAATAAATAGATATTTTAAAAAATACGCCAATAATCAGTGCAATAATCGCGAAGATATCTAGACGTTCTAATAATTCCCCTATGTGGGCTTTTTGTATCATTCTTAATAGAGGGAAAGCAGAAGTGCTATAACCAATTTCTCCAAGAGCAGATATTTCAAGAGCGTGAGTTAAAGCTTAATATTAAGGTACTGAGCGTTAATGCTGCAACTCCAACTTTTCTTCCGGATTGAGTTTGATTTAAATTAGGAAAAATGATTGAGAAACAAAAGATTTCACCGAACGGAAACATTAATATATTGGGATAAGCTGACTTTAAGACAGGTTTCCATCCATTTTCA
>NZ_JBALSN010000242.1:936-11449 GCF_036966985.1 Neobacillus drentensis
GTTCTAGCTAAAACTTCTACACCTTTGTATAGTGCATATATTATTACTATAATCAACATCGTTTCAATAAGGAACATTGGAGTCTGGCTATATACGCTAGACACTAGTAATTCCCCAGTTTCCCTTAAATCTCTAGAAGAGAGATAAATGAAAAGCGTTGCATATACAACGCTAACTATCCAGCCTAAATTTCTTCCAAGGATCTTTCGAGCATACCCACTTAAAAGAAGATTTGGATACTCACGAAATAGGTAATCGTACAGTATAAATAAAACGATTCCCCCAACAGAGGCAAGTATAACTGAAAGCCAGACATCTTTATCAGATGCAAATCCGATTGGAAGTACAAGTGCAGTACCCATTTCAAACAAAAAAATCAAAACGAATAATTGACCGGAACTAATTTTTTCTATTTCCATTTCTCACTAATCCATCCTAAAAATCAATGATTTATGTTCATTTTTAATGTTAGTTCCAATTTCAGTTTTCTTCCACCAAAGGAATAATATACAAATATAAGCGAAATAAAAAAAGCCCTTTCTCAATCTTCGAGGTAGGACTTATGTAATTCCTTCACCAGCTACTTAATATTCTCAATCACATATCTACATCTGATAATCTAAAGCACCTTTTACTTTAAGGATTCCTGCAATGACAGGGCCTGCTGTTCCCCCTACGATTTCTCCGGTCAGGACATGTACGACTAGGAAATAGTACGGAAACCGGATAGGTCCATAGCNNACTTGGCGGTACAAGACGTAATGGATTTGGCGGAAATAACTGCTGATGTAACTAATATTCAAAAACACATAAATTAGTCATATCGACTTTTGCTTAATTTGATGTCTCAATAAATTTAAGAATGTGAACGGCAACTGCACACAATTGATCATGCTCGTTCTTTATCTCAATCTTTGCCCACGATTTTTGTGTGTCTTCACAAATTTTATCGATTGTATAGGTGATATAAATGGTATCACCAATAAACACTGGCCTGATAAAACGGATGGAGTCATACCCGTAAGACACCGCAGGTAAATTTTTTCTCTGAATAATTAAGGTGGAGGTGGTAGAGGCATACCCAACAAGAAGCGCTCCATGTGCAATCCGTTTTTGGTAAGCAGTTTTTTTCATATATTCTTCATTGACATGGTTTTCGCCAAAGTCGCCCGTGATCCCTGCAAACAAATAGACATCTGATTCACTAACCGTTTTGCTAAAACGGACACTATCTCCAACTTGTAAAAGGTCATTACTCAATTGAATCACCTCTTACTATTTCCCCCTGCAAATATTGGTTCCATACGTTTTCAAACCATTCATTATCTTCTGGAATAGGTCTTACAGGCACCAGCCTGGATTGAAACCGCCCTGCAGGAGTAAGACTAGTTTCTATGATTTTGTCCCTGAGTGAACTGTTTTCATGTTTTATTTTCCATTTTTCATCTAATTTCGGATGGATTTGCACTCCCTCTGGATCGAGAACAATGTAACTTCCCCTACTGCCGCCGCCTTCTTCCAAGTATTTCTTTATACTTGATAGATAGGCTATCTGTGTGACTAACAGCATTTTATTTTGAATGGATCCAAGGATTTCACTCCTTGAACGTATCTCTAGGTTCTCATCAAATTGCTTATAAAGAGATTCCGCCTTCTCTAAAGCATCTGAGACAGAACTTAATTCTCTAATATGTGAACCAGATAAAGTCATGTTTGTCTGGATTTGTGCTCGTATTTCTTCCCCAAATGTTGAATTAGCATTCACACGGTTTGAAACACTCTGATAATATCCAAAAAGCTCACTGATTTGGTCATCTGCTTCATCTACAAATTCAGCAATTTTTTTAGGAGAAGAATTGTAATTTGTTGCAATAAACTGTGCTGCTCTATATCCCCCAACCTGGCCGCTATTTAATGAGGAACCACCAGGACGATAGATACCATGTGTACCATTAACTTCTCCAACAGGGAATAAATGCTTTATATTAGATTCCCACCATATATTTCCTTTTAAACCACCATTGTTATGCTGTGAACAAACTGCAATTTCAAGTGGTTCCGTATAAAGGTCAATTCCCTTACTCTGATAAAATTCTATCGCCAATTTATTCATTTTTTCAAGCCGCTCAATAGGTGTACCGAATAAGACGCCTGATTTTTCAAGGTATTGGTAGGCTTCTGGTTCCAGATAACTCAGAGAAAAGCTCCCTATCCTTTCATCACCTTCTGGATTGGATCGGAAATCCATAAAGACTCTTCTACCTTTGACTACTCGCTCGTTATAAACAAGTATATCTATTATTGATGAACCAAAATTTGTAAGTTTCCTAGCATCAAATGGCCATTGATACCCTTTTAAAAATACGCAGGTAGCTAGTTTTCCCATTGAACCAAAATATTGATTTAAAAATTCTTGAGGGTCGTTTCCATCCTTATCTGTACTAATGTATTTAGGAATGACTTGCTGATAAGTGCCTGAAACATTCCATCGTACCTTTATGGAAGAAAGCCCAAACTGGGATTCTGTTAAATTATTTGCTACTGCTCCTGCAGTCAAGGCAATACCAATACTTCCTATTTGGCCCTCTGGATACACAGAAGACTGGTACATGCCACCAGGACCGCCAATTCCCAAGACGATATTCTTACAATTTAATACTACGAGCCCGAGATTATCAGAATCCATTTCATTTTTGTTAATTGCAATTGCACCGATTACCTCTTTTTGATTGCCATCAGTCTTAGTAAGTAAAGCAATAACTTCATGCCTGTCTAGAACTGGTATATCTTTTCCGGTCACATCCCTCGCAAGACATTCAAACATCTGATTCGAGGTTCTTGGACCAGCAGAAGTGGCTCTTTGTTTGGGGTCGTGGTCTGTTTTGTAGCCGATGAAGGTTCCATATTTGTCATGTGGGAACGGAACACCCAACTGAACAAGATGATAAAACTCCTGTAATGATAGGGTGGCCTCTACTAAGGCAATATCCCCATGCATTGCCCCGCCATCAAACAATGTCTTTGCTAGTTCATAAGGACTGTCCGATTCTTTCCCAGAAATCGACATTTTATAATAGGTTTGTTTGTCGGATCCAGAATTATTGGAAGCACCTCCTCCTAATCTTTCCGTTACAATCGCTATATCCCGCACACCGAATTCGTGCAGATGAACAGCACAATTTAATGCTGCAGCACCACTGCCTATAACGAGTGTATTCATTGAATAGATTGGGACTTCTAATCCGTTTATGTTCTTTGTGTCTTTTTCCATTTAATTTGCCTCCCTGACTGCCGTCATCACCCCTAGGGTGGATTATTAATTCTTAATTAGCTGTCTGGAAATAATCATTTTTTGAATTTCATTCGTTCCCTCAACAATTTCTAAAACTTTTGCATCTCCAAAAAACCTTGATACATCATATTCCTCCATAATTCCATAACCGCCGTGCATTTGAACTGCTTCATGAGCAATTTCCATTGCAGATTTAGTTGCAAACATTTTTGCCATGGACGCCTCCATTGCAAAAGGCTCATTGTTATCTTTTAAAACTGCGGCTTTATATGTAATCATCCTGGCAAGCTCGATTTTTGTTGCGATTTCTGCCAGCTTGAATTGTATATTTTGGAACTCATTTAAATATCGTCCGAATGCTTTACGCTCTCTGACATATTGTAGAGATAAATCGAGACATCCCTGCGCTAAACCGACAGCCATAGCTGCAATCAAGAAACGGCCTGATGAAATTGTTTCTAGAGTTTGTCTATAGCCTTTAGCCTTGTCGCCTAGTAGATTTTCTTTTGGAACTCGGCAATTATCAAAGGTCAATTCACGAGTATCGTTCCCTTTAAACCCTATTTTTTGTAATTGTGGCCCTACTAGTAAACCTTCTGTTTCCTTTGGAACAATAAACGTCCCTATTTCTTTTTTGCCTCTTTCATCTGTTCCCGTAACGGCTGCAACAATAATCGGTCCTGTAATATCTGTTCCGGAGTTGGAAATAAAAGTCTTACTGCCATTAATAACCCACTTATCTCCATCAAGTTTGGCAGTTGTAGACAGATTATTTGCATCAGAACCTGCATTTGGTTCTGTCAAAGCAATTGCTCCTATTTTTTCCCCAGTTAGAATCGGTGTTAGCCACCTTTCCTTTTGTTGGCGTGATCCAAAATTTGATAAAAGTGAACATACAGAAGAATTACCCATGATGGAGTTTGCAACAGATGGATCAACCCGTGCAATTTCCTCATGGACAATCGCAAATGCGAGCCAGCTTCCCTCTCCTCCGCCATATTCTTCTGGATAAGGAACTCCTGCCAATCCCAATCTACCCATTTCTTGATAAACTTTTGTAGGAAAACCCTTAGTGTGACTTAACTCTTTCGCAATAGGTCTTACCTCTTTTTCAGCAAAATCTCTGGCTAGTTTTTTTATGAGCAATTCTTCATCAGTTAGTTTAAAGTCCATTAATTTAAACACTCCTCTTATGTTATTAATTAATTCATCCTCATTCTCCAATGAAAAACGGCTTTCGCTTTTCAATAAAAGCTGTGACTCCTTCTGATTTATCTTTAGTAGAAAATAAGTATGCCTGACTCAGGTTTTCGAGCAGCATCCCTACCTCCTGTGGAATGTCAGCTTGCTTTTGTATACACTGTTTTGCAAATCTTAGAGCCATAGGTGCTTTCTCAGTAATTTTTTTGGCGATATCTATTATTCGTTCTTTTAATTCGTTTTCTTCGACTACAAAGTTGATAAAACCTATATTCTTAGCCTCGGTACACCCCATCATATCTCCAAGGAAAACGAGCTCTTTCACTTTTGCTTCACCTATGAGTTTTACTAATCTATGTGTACCTCCTGCACCCGGAATCACCCCGAGCTTACATTCAGGTAATCCAAACTTTGAACGTCCTGTCGCAATTCTCAAGTCACATGCAGCAGCAAGCTCCATACCACCTCCAAGACAATAGCCATCAATCACTGCTACAGTTGGTTTTGGGAACTGGTAGATAAAATCATATAAAGATTGCATCCTTGGAAATAATGCTTCAAATGGTGACATTGCATTTAGTTCCTTAATATCTGCACCAGACGCAAACACCTTTCCTTTTCCAGAAAAAATCACAACTCTGACATCCTTCATACCTTCAGCTTCCGTAAGGGCTGATTTAATTTCATCCATCATTTCATCGCAGAAAGCATTGTAAGCGTCGGGTCTATTTAGTTCAATCCAATAAAGTGATTCTTCTTTATAGTGATTAACGTTTATGAAATTTCCCATTTGATCCCCCTAATTCCCTGATTTTTAATCCATTAATTGTCCGCCATTGACTTCAATATTTTCACCTACTATATAGGTGCTTAATGGAGACACTAAATAAAGTACAGCATCTGCCACTTCACTTGGTTGGCCTTCTCTACTTAAAGGAATCGCATTCTTGAATTGCTCTCTTGCTTCATTGCTGGTAAACCGGTCGTGGAAAGGTGTTGTGATTACTCCTGGCGACACTGCGTTCACCAATATTCCATTTCCGACTAACTCTTTTGCTAATCCCTTTGTAAAAGTGCTGACAGCAGCTTTGGATGAAGCGTACATAACAGCCCCTATACCCCCGCCGTTTCTCGCTGCAATAGAAGATACATTAACGATTCTCCCCTCCTTTTTATCTTTCATTTTTGGAATCGCATATTTTGAACATAGAAATACAGATTTCTGATTCACGTCAACGATCGTTTGCCAGAGTTCGGTGCTCATATTTTCAATTACACATCGCTCAACCAATGAACCGGCATTATTAATAAGAATGTCTACATCTCCAAGTTCTTCTTCTATTTTTATATACATTGCCTTTACTGCTTCCTCATTAGCTACATCACATTGATAGGCCTTTGCCTTTCCACCCTGTTCAACTATAGTGGAAACGACCTTTTCGGCCGATTCCTTACTGCTGTTATAATTAACCGCAACCGTGGCACCAGTCTCTGCTAATTTAAGTGCAATGGCTTTGCCAATTCCTGTTCCAGCTCCAGTTACTAAGGCTACCTTTTTTTCAAGATTAATAGAAATCATCTTTTTCCTCCTGATCAATATTTATTAAACTTTATTTGTTACTTTTCTAACGATATATTGTTGGAATAGTATTTGATTCATTTCTCTTAACTCACTAGAGATCTGAGGCATAAAATCCATATGTGCAAGTATATCCTTTTCAATTATCACTCCAGGTGCAATTTCTGTTAGAATCAAACCTTGATCACCTATTTCAAATACTGCCCTTTCCGTAATGAACATGACTTTTTGACCGGTTTCTCGTGCATATTCACCTGAAAAAGTTATCTGGTCTACTTTATTAACGAATTTTTTATGTTTCCCTTCTTTGATGATGATAAGCTGACCATCGCTAATCTCCACTTCTAAACCACCTGCTGTGAAAGTGCCACAAAAAATGATTTGCTTAGCATTTTGTGCAATATTAATAAAACCTCCGCACCCTATTATCCTATCTCCGATTTTACTCACATTTACGTTCCCATTTCCGTCTACCTGCGCTATGCCTAAACAGGCAAGATCAATTCCCCCGCCATCAAAGAAATCGAATTGGGATGGGGTATCGATAATCGCTAAAGGATTGGTTGAAGCACCAAATTCGATTCCACCTGCTGGCACACCACCTATTACCCCTTGTTCAACAGCAAAGACGAACTCATTCTGAAGCCCCATTTCTGTTGCAACAACTCCAACGGACCCTGAAATCCCTACACCTAAATTAATAACCCCTTCCGAGGGAATTTCCAATGCAGCACGCATCGCAATTACCTTTCTTTCATCGAATGGAAGAGGCTGAATCTTTTGCAAAGGGATTTTTATCTCCCCAGAATAGGCCGGGTTATAATTGGAAGCAACTGTTTGCGATTGTTCCGGACATACGATAATTCCATCTACTAAAATTCCAGGGATTTTAACGTTTTTCGGGTGCAAAGTTCCCCTGCTTGCCAGCCTTTTCACTTGGACAAAAACCTTTCCTCCCTTATTACGAACGGCTTGAGCGATTGCTAGATTTTCGAATATCGCTGCTTCCTCTTCCATAGTTATGTTACCGTCCTCATCTGCGGTGGTTCCTCTTAAAAATGCAATATCAACAGGAAAAACTTCATAAAATAGTTTTTCTTGACCTGCGATATCGATAACATGAACTAAATCCTTCGTTGTTTTTGAATTTAATTTCCCACCCTCGATTCGTGGATCAACAAAGGTTTTTAATCCCACATGAGTGAATAGTCCAGGTCTATTCGCTGCAATTTCTCGAAAAAGCTGCGAAAGGACACCTTGTGGAAGATTGTAAGCTTCAATTTTGTTTTCACTAGCGAGTTTAGCCATCCTAGGTAAGTAGTCCCAATGCCCGCCAATATCACGTTTCACCAAACCTTCATGTGCTACATGGCACATTCCACCTTCTTTTCGATCACCAACCCCTGTAATATGAACAAAGGTAAGATCCCGAGGGAAGGATGTGTTTAGGAATCTATCTTCTAATGCTTTTAAGAGTGAGGTTGGTTCTGCAAGTCCGCCACCCGCTCCTCCGACGACAATAGTACTATTATCATGAATTTGCATTACCGCATCATTTGCATTCATAAGTTTTGTATGATTCATTTATCTGACACCTCTTTACTAGAATCGTTTACTGGCTGCAACAAATTTTATATAAAGGAAAGGCAAATATGCCTTTCCTATCTATTAATCTATTTTTTGTAATACCCTCTTGAATCCAATAATTCATATATACTCTTATTCGCTTCATCCAAAGCCTCTTTAGGTGATTTTTCCCCAGCAAGGGCTTTTGAAATAGCATCTGTAATAAATTCGTGAATTCGCGGCCATTCAGGAAGAGTTGGCTCCGCTTTAGCCATTGTCAGCGTTCTCTGTAAATCAGGAAATTCAGGATGGACTTTGATTGCTTCAGGATCTTGTAATACTTCTGGAACAGGAGGAAATCCACCGGCAAGAGCATATTTCTTTGCCCCAGCAGGACTAGATAACCAAGAAATGAATTTAAAGGCTGCGTCTTTTCTTTTCGAGTGAGAGTTAATGGCGAGCGTCCAGGTATGGATGAATGGCTTACCACCCGGAACATCAGCGATTGCAAACTTGTCAGAAACCTTTGGTGATGTTTTCGCATCTAATAATTGTGGATATGCAGTATTCCATTCTACTGCCATAGCAACTTTTTCGTTTTGAAATGCTGATAATACTTCAGGAAACTCATAAGTTGTAGAGTCTGGAGGGACAATTTTTTCTTTCCTTAAATTGTCTACCACAAATTTTAATGCTTCTACTCCACTATCACTATTTAATGTAGGTTTATTATCCTTATCCAATAATTCTCCACCCATTGCCCAGAAATATTGATACCATTCTTTAGGTTGAGTTTCTCCACGTTTCCCTTGGAAGGTCGTACCAAATTCAATTGGCGAGTCAGGATTTTGGGTTTTGGTGAACTTCTTTGCTAACTCCTTATACTCTTCCCATGTTTTTGGAGGATTAGGAATCAAATCCTTTCTATAAAATAAGAAATGTGTACTAGTATCTAAAGGCATGGCGTAAACTTCGTTTTTGTATTTAACAGATTCTGCTACTGCAGGGATCACATGATTCAAATTAAAATTGCTTTTCTTCATATAGGAATTAAGGGGCTCAAATTGTCCGCCTTCACCAAATTGGCCGATATAGTTATTAAGCATGAGGACAACATCTGTGCTGTCACTTTCTCCTAGTAATTGTGTCGACACTTTTTGTAAATAGCCATCACGACCAACTTCCTGAAGATTTACTTTTATCCCAGTTTCTTTTTCAAATTCAGGAGCTACCTTAGAGAGTGTATTATAATACGTTCCTGATCGAGCAATAACGGAGATTTCCTTTACGTCTTTGCCTTCTGATTTGTTTCCACCAGACGCATTTTGACTTTCACCAGGTGCGCATCCAGTTGTAATAAGAACCAGCATTAAGATTAGAACCAAAAATTTTTTGATCATGTGTCTTCCCCCTGTATTCATAATAAAATTTATGTCTATTTCACAGCACCCATTGAAAGCCCTTTAACTAAATGCTTTTGTACAAGCAATGTGAATATGAACATCGGAATCATAAGCATTGTTCCAGTTGCAGTAACAGGTCCCCAAAGAATGGCGTCCTGTGTAACAAAATTTGCAGCCATTACAGGCAAGGTCTTAGCATGCTGACCAGTCAAGCTTAACGCAAATAGGAACTCATTCCATGAATTCATGGCAGCAAATATGGCAGATACAGCTAATCCTGGTTTTGCAAGCGGTAACATAATTCTCCACATGGCACCAAATCTTGAAGTTCCATCAATAAGCGCTGCCTCTTCCAAACTCTCAGGCAGTTCTTTTAAAAATCCCCACATTAACCATGTTACAAAAGGTAAGTTGAACGCTATGTAGGATAACGTTAAAGAAAATAAAGTATCTGTACCTCCAAATTGCCGAAAAAGGGCAAAAAAAGGAACCACTAAAACGATTGGCGGAAACATTTTCGTGAAGAAAACGGTAAAGCTGACAAACTTTTGCCCCTTCATTTTCATCCGAGCCAAGCTATATCCAGCAAGTGTTCCTATAATAAGTGAAAGGACAGTTGATAATACAGTGACAATGAATGAATTGAAAAAGTAATAAACGAAAGGCTGTGTTTTAAAAACTTGTGCATAGTTTTCAATACTTGGTTTGAAAATCCATACAGGAGGAATTTGGAAAGCCTGTGTTGTTGTCTTAATTGATGTAAACATTACCCAAAAGATTGGAAATAAAAAACCCAGTAAACATACCGTTACATATGTATACGCCCACTTATTTTTATTCATTAAATTCCCCTCCTCATTTATCAGAATAAAGTGCACGGATTGCAAACCAACAGACTATTCCGACAATGAATGTTAGAACTATCGCTAATGCAGACGAATAACCAAAATCAAAATCTGCAAATGCTTTTCTGTGCAACAAGATCGAAATCGTTTCCGTTGATGTTCCAGGACCGCCTCCAGTTAAGACGAAAATCTGGTCAAATACTTTAATCGATCCAGCAATTCTCATAACTAGAGCTACAATAATCACTGGCTTTAACAATGGTATAGTTACATTCCATAAAGTCTGCCATACACTTGCACCATCCATTTGGGCCGCTTCGAAAGGTTCTTCAGGCAACGATTTGACTCCAGCCAGGATGATAATGAACATAAAACCTGTCCATTGCCAAACATCTACCATAATGGTGGATGGGAGAGCCCATGCACTACTATTTAACAATGCAATCTTATCCATGCCTATTAGTGTCAATGCGTAGTTAAATATTCCAAAATTATAATCAAAAATGAATTTCCAAATCAGTCCAACCACAACTGGTGTAACCATCATCGGAAAAACAAGCAATGTAGTAGCTAATCCATGACCTAAAGTGATACGATTGACAGCTAATGCTAGTGTGAAGCCCAATAA
>NZ_JBALSN010000243.1:0-1130 GCF_036966985.1 Neobacillus drentensis
GATAAGACATATAGTAATAAGTATTATAATAGTGAATAATGTAACAGCCATTTTTATGAAGTACTGATACACTAAAGATAGGTTCCTTAAAAATAATGGAGTTGAGATTAATTGGAAAAAACCATTATTAAAGATAAATTAAATAGACCCTTGCATGACTTAAGGATTTCTGTAATTGATCGATGCAATTTCCGCTGCCAGTACTGTATGCCAGCAGATCAATTCGGGCCGGATTTTGAATTTCTTCCAAAAAGCGCTTTGCTATCATACGAGGAGATCGAACGCCTTGCGAAAATATTTGTTAGTTTGGGAGTGGAAAAAATTCGCTTAACTGGGGGAGAGCCTCTTCTTCGCAAGGATTTGCCTATTCTTGTTAAAAAACTTTCAGTTATTGAGGATTTACACGATATCGGATTAACGACTAACGGTGTGCTCCTGCCGAAATTGGCTAAAGAGTTAAAGGAAGCTGGTCTTAAACGCGTTAATGTCAGCCTTGATACCTTGAACGATGAACTCTTTGGGGAAATTAACGGGCGCGGGGTAGGCACTGGACCTGTATTGGAGGGCATTGAAGCAGCCAAACAAGCCGGGCTTGGGGTCAAAATTAATATGGTTGTAAAAAAGGGTCTAAATGATTCTGAAATCATTCCAATGGCAGAATATTGCAAAGAGAATGGACTAGAGTTGCGTTATATCGAATTTATGGATGTTGGCTCTACAAATGGCTGGAAAATGGATGATGTCATTACAAAAAAACAGATCTATTATCTATTAAAAGAACGATTTGAACTCGAGCCAGTTGACCCTGCCTATTATGGGGAAGTGGCAAAACTTTATCGTTATAAGGATAAAGATGTGAATGTTGGATTCATTACATCTGTATCTGAGTCGTTTTGCACAAGCTGTACACGGTCTCGTTTATCAGCAAATGGTCAGATTTTTACTTGTTTATTTAATGGGAATGGGCATGATATTCGGAATTTTATGAGAAATGGTGCCACTGATGAAGAAATCCGGGCACGAGTGACTGCGATTTGGAATGGTCGAGATGATCGATATTCTGACGAAAGAACTGCAGAAACGTACAAAAATCGAAAAAAAATTGAAATGTCTTATATTGGTGGTTAAAC
>NZ_JBALSN010000244.1:0-9939 GCF_036966985.1 Neobacillus drentensis
AATTTTAGAGGATATTATCAATCGTTCTGATTATTATATTTAACAGCGAAGAAAAGGAGAGAATACTATGACTTGGGTAACAACTGCAGAAAGATGGTTTTCCTTTGACGGTTTAGAAGAAGATTTAAAAGCGAAGTTAATAGAAATTAGAGACAATGAAAGTTTAGTCGAAGAGCATTTTTATAAACATCTCGAATTCGGAACTGGCGGAATGCGCGGTGAACTTGGCCCTGGTATCAATCGTTTAAACACCTATACTATTCGCCGGGCGGCGGAAGGTCTCGGAAGTTATATTTCGGAACAAGGTGAATCGGCAAAACAACGCGGAGTTGTCATCGCCTATGATCCGCGCCATAAGTCACCCGAGTTTGCATTGGAGGTCGCCAAAACAGTTGGAAAGTACGGGATTAAGGCTTATTTATTTGAAGAGCTGCACCCGACACCAGTACTGTCTTTTGCCCTTCGATATTTACATGCTTTCTCTGGGGTTGTGATTACTGCCAGCCACAATCCACCTGAATATAACGGCTTTAAAGTGTACGGTGAAGACGGCGGCCAGATTCCTCCTGAAGCAGCCGACATCATTATTCAATATGTAAATGCCGTTGAAAATGAGTTAACAGTGGAAGTCGCCGAGGAACAAGAACTATTAACTAGCGGCTTATTAACCTATATTGGTGAAGAGATTGATCACGCTTATGTAGAGCAATTAAAAACGCTGCAATTAAACCCTGAAATGGTGCGAGAAGTGGCAAACAACTTTAAAATCGTTTATTCCCCTTTACATGGTACTGGGAATAAACCTGTTCGCGAAGGATTAAAGGCATTTGGGTTTGAAAATGTTACCGTTGTGAAGGAGCAGGAAATGCCAGATCCTGATTTCTCAACGGTTAAATCGCCAAATCCGGAAGAACACGCGGCATTTGAACTAGCCATTCAATACGGTGAACGAATAGGAGCAGATATCCTGATGGCCACTGACCCTGATGCCGATCGTTTAGGTGTAGCGGTGAAAAATAGCGATGGAGAATATGTTGTTTTAACTGGAAACCAAACAGGAGCCTTAATGCTTGAGTACTTGTTATCGCAAAAACAAGCGAAAGGAATTCTGCCTGTCAATGGTGTTGTGATCAAAACCATTGTTACCTCTGAAATCGGACGTGCGATTGCTGAGCATTACGGTGTACAAGCCATGGATACACTAACAGGATTTAAATTTATCGGAGAAAAGATTAAAGAATTTGAACAGACAAAGCAGCACACCTTCCTGTTAGGGTATGAAGAAAGCTATGGCTATTTGATTGGAGATTTTGTACGAGATAAAGACGCTGTACAGTCTGCCGTGTTTGTCGCGGAGGTCGCAGCTTTCTATAAATCCAAAGGCATGACCTTGTATGAAGGTTTACTATCAATCTTTGAAAAGTATGGATTTTATCAAGAATCTCTTCAATCGATTACCTTAAAGGGGAAAGATGGAGCGGAAAGAATTGCCGGACTCATGGATTCATTTAGACAGGAGAAATTAGCTGAAGTCGCTGGCATAGGAGTGGCAGCAATCGAGGATTATTCCACTTCAACTAAGTTTGAAAATGGTGCCGAAACCGAGATTGACCTACCACGTTCCAATGTCTTGAAGTATCATTTGTCGGATGGTTCTTGGTTCTGCCTTCGTCCATCTGGAACAGAACCAAAGGCTAAATTTTACTTTGCTGTAAAAGGCGACTCGATGGCAGATAGCAAGGAAAAGCTGTCGAAACTCCAGGAAGCGGTCATGAATAAAGTGAAGCAAATCCTGGCTTAAAAAAATGTAACAGTCAGGAAGCAAAACTAACTATTTAAAATTTATTTACATTTCAAAAGGAGGTTCCATGACTATTTCAAAAGATACGCCAGAAATCAACCCATCTCTCGTAAAACGGCTGGTTTCCGAACAATTTCCACAATGGGCAGACCTTCCTCTCGAGCCGTTCAACTCCACAGGGACGGAAAATGCAATCTATCGGCTCGGTAAGGATATGTTCGTACGATTACCCCTTGGCAATTGGGCTATCAAGCAGGTGGAGAAGGAGCAACAGTGGCTCCCAATCCTTGCCCCGCACCTGCCGCTTACGATCCCTACACTGCTTGCACTTGGGCTTCCAGCTGAAGGCTACCCTTGGCGCTGGTCCGTGTATCGATGGATTAAGGGTGAAAACGCGATTACGGGGAAAATTGACATTCCATACGAAGCGGCGACAGAGCTCGCTCATTTCGTATCCGCCCTGCAGCGGATTAATCCCGCCGGCGGCCCTCCCCCTGGTGATCACAACTTTGGACGTGGTCTGCCACTTGCAATGAGAGATGTCGGAGTCCGAGAAGCAATCGAAAAGCTACATAACTCGATTGATACTGATTCAGCAACTCTCGCTTGGGATGCAGCATTACAGACACCAGTTTGGGACAAACCGCCCGTCTGGATCCATGGAGATCTCCTTTCTGGTAACCTGCTTGTCGAACAAGGACGTCTCAGTGCTGTCATCGACTTCGGGGGCCTGGGTGTGGGAGATCCTGCAAATGACTGGATGTTCGCCTGGAATCTGCTTTCTGTCGATGACCGGGAAAGGTTGCGTGTAGCTTTTGCAGTTGACGACGCCACCTGGGGGCGTGCGCGTGGATGGGCCTTGTCTGTGGGACTGATTGCCCTTCCTTACTACCAAATCAGCAACCCTGTGTTCGCAAGTGTCGCCCGTCGGCTTATAGATGAAGCTCTCTGCGATTTCAAGGAAGGCGTATGATTTCAAAACAAGTCACCCTTGTCTACATTCTTAGACAAGGGTGTCCTTTTTAATTGGCTCTATTTCGAATGCTTTTTTCGCTAAGAGTTTTGTTTTTCAAACAGGTTAAAAATAAATTTTTGCTGAAGAGCACGTGATTGTGAAAGGATCACCCCTAAAATCACCCAGTATGTCCGAAATGATCTTAATTCAGACAGGATTATCCTTGAAATCGGCACTAGCTGTCCGATTATGGCACTCATTCAAGTCAAGTCCTAGATTTTGTGTAAATTCCAATTCCACATAATCACAATGATTATCAGCTATACAAAGGTTAAGCCTTTATTTTTGATAAATAATCCTAATTTCTTGTAACCCTGGAAGGCTATTAAACAATAAACAACTATCAGGCGCTTTAAGAAATTCACTACAAAACGCCAATTTTGTAACAGGGATCAGCACTTGTCCGTTGGGTTGAAGTTTATGCAAAGCTGTAATAGTAATTGGATTTTGGAGCAATCCTGATGAAAATGGAACGACACAACAGATAAAATCAATTCGTTATTAGAAAATGGATACAAGGTTGTTTAAGTTTCCCCAATGGGTGCAATTCGATCTGGATTAGATTCTTCTATAAAAAAGAGGTTGGCTTAATAGCAACCTCCGTCTTTAATCCACAACAAAAGCTCAGTTATGAACATAAAAAAGGAACTAGTTGATGAAGATGAGGACGGTGGGGAGGGTCGTATAATGACAATGGATATCCGTATCCCATATAGGTCCCATAAAAAGGATATGGCATATATCCTGTTCCACAATGATGATACATAATGTTTTCACCTGCTTTTCTGAGGGATAGTATGTAGTCTCTTTCATGTTATGGCCTGTATCTAGAAAAGAGCTTATCTTTATTCAAATTAGGTGATTACCTACTTATCTAAAAGCCATTGTTCTTAACCATGAAAAAACATGAAGTATTCCATACGTACAAACCAAATTCGTAACAAAAGCTGAGTATGATTGAAGGGGCTATATTTAACATATACCCTCAAAGATCAATGCATATTCTTTAAGTTTGTAAGCGTTTTCATTTATAATGTAATTGGGTCGGATGGCAAAGGTGGCCATCACGGTATTCAGCGTAGGTGGGGCTGATACTCAACGGGAGCTTATATGCTCAATTTTTTTTGCATTGCCAACGACATTTACAAATCGCAAATGCTTATTACTTTGAAGAAATTTGAAATGAAGACATAAAAAAGCGATTTAGACATAAACGAAAAAGTTCTAAGAGTATCCGTTAGCTTTTTACTTTTACTATCCAGGTCGAAATGAACGATTCTAAGGAATAATAAAAAAGTCGGCCAAAATTGGGCTGACCTTTAAGTAAGGTTACTAGCTCTTTTGAATCACCCACCATCTTACAACTTCAACGTCTGTTAATCCTACGGAATGTAGGCGTTAGTCGTACAGATCGTGGTTACCGGTCCATTTAGTTCCAAAGCGACACGTACGGAATGACAGAAAGGGATCTTTTTTCCTTTTTGATCAGTCCGTAGTGCTGCCGCCAAAAGTCTTTCAGTATGCTTTTAATCAGATTCAAAAAAAGGCCTTATTTACTGAAGAAAAAGTACAGACTTAAGGCTGTAATGGCTAGTAAATAACCGAAGTTGAATGTAGGCATGTGTCAGATTGGATATTACCTAAAAAAAGTTTCGAATGTATTCACTTTTTTCTAGAAGTAAATCTATATATTTAACTGTTATTTCGGATAAATTTATACCATTGCCCTACTTTTAAAACCTATTGTAAAAAAACCAGTTCCGCTAATGGAAACTGGTTTAGTAGATCTTTATAAGCGTTAGATTACTTGTAAAATTTCACACGATCTTCAAGTGATTGGAATTCTTTTTCACCTGCTGGAACTGTTGGATTACCAAATGGCATTTGCGCAATCAGTTTCCAATTATCAGGGATATTCCATTCTTTTTTCACTTCATCATCAATTAGCGGATTATAGTGTTGCAAAGTTGCTCCTAGTCCCTCTGCTTCTAATGCTGTCCATACAACTAATTGGTGCATACCTGATGCTTGATTTGACCAAATTGGGAAGTTATCAGCATAAAGAGCAAATTGTTCTTGAAGTGATTTAACAACAGCTTCATCTTCAAAGAATAATACGGTTCCATATCCTGCTTTAAAGGAATCCATTTTTTGTTGAGTTGCTGAAAAGTCTCCATCCCCAACCACTTTTCTTAATGCTTCAGTTGTAATGTCCCATAATTTATTATGTGCTTCGCCTGACAATACAACAAGACGTGCTGTTTGAGAATTGAAAGCTGAAGGCGTATGTTTCACAGCAAATTCTACAATTTCTTTAATTCTTTCATCCGATACTTGTACATCTTTATTAATGCCGTAAATTGAACGTCTTTCTTTAAGTGCAGTGTAAAAATCTGTTTTCAACGCAATTGTCATAACAAGGATTCCTCATTTCATAATCTTGAATTGATATATCTTTATATAATATATCTCAAATTCAGTATAACTTTAAACAATAAAGAACTTATTGTCAATTAACTTGCTTTGGTCTTAGCTTTTCCTCGACCTTATGACAGAACTTTAGTAAGAGATATCTTACCATTAATAAAATACCCTTATTCGTATTCATTATGCAGAAAAGCGCCCATTAATGATGCACTATGAATTCCATCATGAGGCTGCCGATCATGGCTACAGCCCCAGGCAATTAAGAACGAAGCGTCTTTAATGCTCCGCTCCAAGCTAGAACTTGGTCCAGCATGCCGTTCACGTTCGTCAGGTGCAGGTCGGCGGGCTTAAATACTCCGTTTGTTTTCGAAATCCGTGTATAGCGATAACGCTGAGTGAACACGAACGTCCGCAACGGAATATAGATAAAGGCAAGCCTGTAATTGGCTTGCCTTCTTTAATGTAACTTAAACAAATTTAGAACAAAGCGTTCAAAGTTATCAGTTGGTAATAGTTGTATCATAAAATTTTCCATTTAAACCATCTTATTTATAATTCGTAGAAATTATATTATACGAATTCTTTAAAACAACTGTCTTTCTGAAATGTATCTTACAAGTGCACCCTTTTCATATTCTTTAACTAACTTATAAATGGAGTCCTTTTAATTTGCAAAAGAAATGTTATCAGCAATGAATGAAATGCATTACTTGGCCGATTTAAAGTGTATTTGGCATTTAAAAAATGGTTCTTACGCAAATCTGGTGAATAAGTAGAAGTGTTTTTTTGAAGTCGATACTATTTTTCTAAAATAATTTTTTACCAGCGATTTAATACTCGGTTCTTCAATAGTGGGAAACTTGCACGGCCGTAGAGCATTCTTTTTATTGTCTTTAATCTATTAATTTGCCCTTCTATCACACCATTGCTGTATTTGTAATGAATCGATAATAGGAATGCTTGCAGTTCTTTTTGTAAATAATATAGGAAACTTTTGAATTCAGGAATGGTATCCTTTTTTATGGATGAAATTAGCTTCTGAATACCCAAGGAGTCATAATTGTTTATACATTCACGAAAATATTGTACAAATGCATATATTTCTAGAGTATCAGGAAATCTAGTTAATGCATAATTAAGATCTTGTCGTCCTTCTTCAGTTAGCTTTTAATTCAATTTCCAATAAAGCGATATAGTCGATTGCCGATCATAGGATTTTTCTGGTGGCTTTTCTTGCTATTCAGGGATATTCTGCGATGTTCGTTGGAGCAGCTATTGTTGCTGTTATGGGATGATTGCCATGCTGTTTGTTAAACCGGGTGTTAAAAAAGTAGCAGTTGAATCAAAGAGGGGGTAAGTCAGATAAGTCCAAAAAAAGCATGGCAGATGTAAAAAGATGTGAATTTATGCATTTAGAAATATACAACTTACAGAACACCCTGAATCAATATAGTATGGATGCCAGACCGTTTGGTACTTTGACTTTTTCTCAGTTATGTTCTAAAGTACTAATGGGCTTAAGAAGGGAACAGAGAAATATGGAGTATATAGAGAAAAAAGATAAAGCTTACCAGCGCGTGTTAATATCTATGCTGCTTGGTAGCATTGTTACCTTTGCCGTTTTGTATGCACCGCAGCCGTTAATTAATGTTTTTTCGAAGCAATACGGAGTATCTCCTGCAACCGCAAGCGCATCCATTTCGCTGCCTACACTTGCCCTTGCAGCAAGCTTATTGTTCATTCCATTTTTATCAAGGCGAATCGGCCGGAAGCGAATCATGGCCATTTCTTTGTTTGTAACATCAGTCCTTTCGATTATTTCAGCTTTCAGTTACAGCTTTGGGTTTTTTCTATTTATTCGACTGTTGGAAGGGATTAGTGTATCAGGTTTTCCCGCCATTGCAATTGCTTATTTAAATGAAGAAATTTCTCCGTTAAGCATTGGCGGTACGATGGGAGCGTATGTTGCGGGAACAGCTGTGGGCGGATTTGTCGGGCGTGTAGCGATTGGTCCATTGACTGATTTATTTTCATGGCAAATCGCCTTTTCTGTCTTGGGCTTCGCTTGTTTTCTATGCAGTTTATATTTTTGGTTTTATTTACCAAGTTCGCAGAATTTCAAAACGGAAAAAACGCCTTTCACTAAGTATCTGACAGCATTAGCTGCGGTCCTTGGCAGTAAACGGCTGTTTCCCATTTACACAATGGGGTTTTTGGTTATGGGTTCGTATATCATGTTGTTTAACTATATTGGTTATCCGTTAACCAAAGCACCATACAATTTAAGCCAAACCGCTCTTGGGTTTTTATTTATTGTGAACTTGGACGGCATGTGGAGTTCGACCATGTTTGGAAAATTGGCTGACCATCATTCACGAAAAAAATTGATGGGACTGGCTTGTCTAATTTTTGTAGTTGGCGCATCGCTGACTCTTATTTCGAATTTGTGGATGAAAATCCTAGGAATCGCCGTGTTTGCTTTTGGTTTTTTCGCCGGGCACACGACTGCAAGTGGATGGGTAGGAGTGGCAGCTCCAGCGAATCGGAAGGCCACCGCTTCCTCCCTTTATTTATTATTCTATTATCTGGGTTCCAGTATCATTGGCTGGGCCGGCGGATTTATCTGGATCAGCCTTCACTGGATTGGACTGGTATCTGGAATCTATTTACTCATGCTTCTTTGTTATGGATTAACATTTTTAACGAATGACACAGGAACTGGCTGATTACTTCAGCCTTTTATTCAATTAGTCAGCTTCAGCTGAACGCTCAAACCATGTGTTGACTTCTTCATGCCGTTTGGTATAAGCTTCGCGAATCGTATATGCAGCTTGAGATCCAACTGCCAAACGAAGCGGCGAATTGTCGCTTTTTAAAACGGAAATGATCAGTTCCACTGCTTTTGCCGGGTCGCCGATCTTGATGTTCGACATACCTTTCTCGTATGCTTCATAAAGCGGAGCATATTCTTGTGTCTTCTCGGTATGCTGCATCGATTCGCCAAAAAACTCTGTTGCGAACACGGAAGGCTCCACAATCGTCGTCTTGATCCCGAAGCTTGCGAACTCTTGCGCGAACGCTTCGGAGAAGCCTTCAACTGCAAACTTGGATGCAGCGTATATGCTGTACGGAGGCATGGACCAAGTTCCGAAGAAGGATGAAAAATTAACGTAATGGCCCGATCCTTGACGTTTAAAGACGGGGAGTGTTGCTCGGATGACATCTAGTACACCGAACACGTTGACGTCGAACTGCTTCCGGATTTGTTCATCCGTATACTCCTCCAGCATACCGAACAGACCGTATCCGGCATTATTCACGACAATATCGATTTTCCCGAAAACGTCAACGGCTTCTTGAACGGCGGATTGAATTATCGCCTTGTTTGTCACATCCAAAGCAGCGAGGTGAACACGATCCGGTGCCAGTTCTTTAAAATCCTGAATTGCTTCAAGTTTACGCGCTGTAGCGACCACTTTGTCTCCTGCTTGAAGCAGCTGCTTCACAAATTGCCGTCCGAATCCTGACGAAGTTCCTGTAATAAACCATACTTTACTCATTGTTTTCATTTCTCCCTTTTTATTTATTCAGACCTGAACCACCGTTTTGATGGCAAAACTTGACGGCGATCGATCAATAACTTATAGCTTTTTAAAGTTAATAATTTGAATCTTTAATATAATCACCCAAATTTATCCATTATATCTAAATGATGTTTTGTAAGAAATATCCGCAAGAGATTAGAAGTTGCGTTCTTTGACGTCCAAACAAGAACGATCATTCTAAATAATGCACAAGAGGTTAGTGAGAAATAGCTTTAGATACAAAGAGACTCAATCATTTGAGAATGAACGTTCTAATAATGTTAAAAAAAATAATAAACCAATCATTTTTCTAAAAACTTAATTGACAAGTTGGTTATGCGTTGAAGTTTTTCTATAGTAACCGAGGTTCTTGCCATTACCCTTATTCCAACCAATGCATTATGCAGATATTCCGCCAATTCCTCGGCATCGTAATCAGAGGTGAATTCACCGTCCCTCTGTCCCCAAAGAATAATTTCCTTGAGTGCCTGCTCTGCTGATATAAATGATTGAGTAGACTTTGTATCGACATCGACATCACGAGCTGCTAATTCCACTGCCGAATTCACCATTAAGCAGCCGGAAGGCAAGTCCTCATCTACATTTAAACGAATCATGAATTCAAAAATAAACTGAAGAGCTTCCGTTGCAGTCTTGGAGAGTTTAACTCCGTTAGCAAGATCGGCGCTGAGTTTATCGCTATAGCGATCCATAACGTTCAGAAACAACGTATGTTTGTCGCCAAATGTGTCATACATGCTTCTGCGATGGATTCCCATATGCTCGACCAGATCGGTCATGGATGTCTTTTCGTAACCCTGTTCCCAAAAGAGCCTCATCGCTTTATCTAAAACCTCGGACTCTTCGTACTCTTTGCTTCTTGCCATTTCATTTCCCTCCTGTTAACAATATAACATATTGAGAACGATCAGTAAAGAATTAATTTTCATAATGCCAGGGCTATTCAATCTCTTCTCCTGCAAAGATAGGGTGTATCATAAGAAGAAATACTAATGTTAATACAATTATATGTATTGTTCCCTAAGCTCCATCTTTATTCAACTAACCTGCAACCGTTACTTCAATAAGAAAAGCCGCCGAAAATGGCAGCC
>NZ_JBALSN010000245.1:0-18469 GCF_036966985.1 Neobacillus drentensis
CTCTCCCAGCTGAGCTAACAGATCTCTTATTTAACTACAAATCTAATTATAGTAAAAATAATAAAAATGTCAATACCATTTTTATTTTTCCATATAAATATCCATTATAACCAATCTCTAATACAAACAAGAACATTAGTTCTATCCCCCTTGAATAAAGAACAAACGTTTGGATATAATAATACTATAACCAAGAAAGGTGTGATCCAAATGGAAGGACTTTTCATACGTTCAATCGAGGAGAATATTCCATTAGAAATGATTTACCTTGCCGAAAACCAAGAATTATCCCAACGGAAATTGATTGTGAAGGAAGTGAATGACGAATATATTCGAGCCTTTTGTCTGCTCCGAAAACAAATGCGTACCTTCAAACGTGAAAATATATTATCCATTATGCCTGATTCCCGTACCAACTACCGCTACCTACACTAATCCTCACACCCACAATCACACCAATTCCTTCCCCTATTATTAAAAGCATTTCCACTTTAGTTTTGTTATAATGCAGTGGTAGAGATTGAATCACGGGGGGATTTATCACATGGCGTTTCCAAAAGGAACCATCAAAGAACTTACCATTTATAGTGCAGAACTTGGAGAGGATATCCAACTCCTTGTCTATCTGCCAGCAAACTTCTCACCGCTATATAAATACTCGCTGTTAATCGCCCAGGATGGCCGCGACTATTTTCAGCTAGGCAGAATCGCGCGCTTGGCAGACGAGTTTCTTTTTCAAAAAGAAATTGAAAATTTAATCATTGTAGGAGTACCCTATAAAAATGTAGAAGACCGCCGCAAGAAATATCATCCCAATGGCTCTCAGAATCAACAATACATCCGGTTTCTAGCTCATGAATTAGTTCCTTTTCTTGATCAAGAGTTTCCTACCTATCAAATGGGCTTAACAAGAGCACTAATTGGCGACTCCCTTGGGGGTGCTGTTTCTTTAATGACAGCGCTTCAATACCCACATACATTCGGAAAAGTCCTTTTACACTCTCCATATGTGGATGAAAGTATTTTGAGCGCCGTTAAGAACTTCTCGGAGGGACAGTTATTACAACTCTATCATGTAATTGGGAATCAAGAAACGGAAGTCCAGACAACGGACGGCAGTCTTAAAGATTTCCTAACCCCGAATAGGGAGCTTTCAAAAATCATTTCAGAGAAACCCATTACATATTTTTATGAAGAGTTTAGTGGTAATCATACCTGGAAGTACTGGCAGCCTGATTTACGGCGCGCCCTTAAAATGTTATTTTAATTTAACAAATATCAACATCATGATAAGTCATTTAATATATTTTGAAAATTTGCTATAATATTAGGAAGGTTAATTTTTGTTTATATTGTAAAAAGGAAAGTTCATCTAAATGGAGGTATACGTATGAAATTTGGAGTTGTTATTTTTCCATCAAAAAAACTACAGGATTTAGCTAATTCCTATCGAAAACGTTATGACCCGCATTATGCTTTAATTACGCCGCACTTAACATTGAAAAATGCATTTGAGGCGTCCGAAGAAGAAGCGAGAGAATATGCTGATAAATTAAGAAGATTGGCTGCAAGTCACAACGCATTTACATNNAATCAGCTCATTTAAGCCCGTAAACAATGTTATTTATTTTAAAGTCGACAAATCGGACGAACTAACCGCTTTGCATAACGAAGTTAATCAAGAATTTACAGAGCAAAACTTAGAATATACATTTGTTCCGCATATTACCATTGGTCAGCAGCTTTCCAATGATGAACATTCTGATGTATTTGGCTCCCTGCGTATGACCGCGATTAACCATGAAGAAACGATTGATCGTTTTCACCTTCTTTATCAATTAGAAAATGGTTCCTGGACCGTTTATGAAACATTTCGTCTTGGAAAGGAATAGTTTAAGTGACAGTAAAGATTGTTGAAAATCAAAAAGAACTCGAAGATGCCTATTTTATTAGGAAAACTGTTTTCGTTGAAGAACAAGCGGTCCCACTTGAAGAGGAAATCGACGCCTACGAAAACGATGCAAAACATTTTGTCTTGTACCATGAAGGTTCTCCAGTTGGTGCTGGCAGCTTTCGTTTCGTTGACGGCTATGGAAAAGTCGAACGAATCTGTGTCTTGAAAGAGGCAAGAAAAACTGGGGCCGGAAAAGCGATTATGAATACGATTGAAAACTATGCACGTGAAAAAGAAATTCATAAATTAAAGCTTAATGCTCAAACCCAGGCTATTCCATTTTACTCAGGTCTTGGTTATGAGGTTGTCTCAGAAGAATTTATGGATGCAGGAATTCCACATAAAACGATGGTAAAAAAATTATAACCTTATGAAGCACTTGGCGTGGCAGCGTCAAGTGCTTTTTTGGTAATTCCATCAATGTCAAAGAACCTCTTTTAGTTCCTCCAAGGTTTTGATATGATAGAACATGTCTTGATTTTTGGATATAGAGGATAAAAATTATGAAAACAGCGATTTATCAAAATCAGAATATTGTCCTTGAGCAATTAAGCAGGGACCAGTATCAGAAAATATTTCTTGCCGGAAAAAGTGGTCATTTAATTTGTCCAATCTGTAACGAAAACGTTCGCTTGTTTTTAGGTATTCACAAGGAACCCCATTTTTTCCATACACATTCACCTGAAAAACATTGTCCAGAGCCCGAAGTCGTGATCGACGACAAGGCTGATATACAACCGACTGCTGAATTGAATGGATTTAGCATCCCAAAGGGTAGGACGATTACAAAAACCCCGCAAATAATTGACCAATTCAATGCCGCCAAAACGATTGAATATTCTGTTCCGTTTATCCTGCCAGATAAAAACACGCAGGAGGAACTCTCACCTTTTTTACAACAACTTGCAGGAAATGGAGTTGTTCTTGATGAAAGTCAGGCTGCCGCTGTCAAAGAAACAGATGGCTCTCTGTTAGTACTTGCTGGTGCCGGAAGTGGTAAAACTCGGGTATTAACAGTACGAACAGCGTATATGCTGACTGAAAAACTCATCGACCCAAAAACGATCATGCTTGTCACTTTCACATCAAAAGCGGCAGCAGAAATGAAGCATCGGCTGCTATCCTATCCACAAATAAAACGCGATAGAATTAATCAACTGGTTACTGGTACTTTTCACAGTATTTTTTATCGCATCCTGATGTTCCACGACTCACATAATTGGTCATCAGGCAAACTTTTAAAAAAAGAATGGCAGCGAGACAAAATCCTGAAGGAAGCTGGAAAAGAACTTGATTTATCTGAAAAAGAGTTTGCCTATGATTTAGCTCTTCAGCAAATCGGCCTATGGAAGAACTCTCTGCTAATGCCAAATGAAGTGAAGCCCACTTCTGACTGGGAAGAACAAACAGCCTTTTTATATAAAAAATATGAGGACTATAAGAAAAAAGAGGGACTGTTTGATTTTGATGATATGTTGATTGGCTGCTATCATCTGTTTATCTCATCCCCCTCCCTGCTTGACCAGTATCAAAATCGTTTTCATTATTTTTTAATTGATGAGTTTCAGGATATAAATAAAGTCCAATACGAACTCATTAAACTATTATCTGCAAAACATAAAAATGTTTGTGCGGTTGGTGATGATGATCAAGCCATTTATTCATTTAGAGGAAGTGACCCAAGTTATTTACTACAGTTTGAAAAGGATTTTCTCAATGCAAAAATGGTTACACTTGATCAAAATTATCGATCTTCACATGAAATCGTTTCCTCTGCGAACCAGATGATTGCGGCGAATAAAATCAGAAGATCAAAGAAAATGAAAGCACAGTTTTCTTCAGGAGTACTTCCAAAGTTATTTTTTCCTAATGATGAAGAGGAAGAAGCAACGATGGTTGTCACAGATATACAAGAGCAGATATCTCTTGGAGCAAACCCTTCCGACTTTGCCATTCTTTATCGAACCAATGCCGGCTCGCGTGCGGTGTTTGAAAGACTTGCCGGCTCTAATCTTCCATTTAAGATTGATCTAGATGCAGAAGCTTTTTACGATCGTTATATCGTTAGAAGCGCCCTTTCCTTTCTAAAGGTGAGCTTAAATGAGGATGACCCACAAGCTATGTCTGAGATATTACCTTTGTTATTTCTAAAGCAAACAGTCCTAAAAGAATTGAAAGCACAAAGCATCCTAATGGATTGCAGCCTGCTTGAAGCGCTTAACCACTTAACTACCGCCCATGCTTTTCAGGAAAAGAAATTAAAAAAAGCGGTCACGATTATTCGGGGATTGAAGCATTCATCTCCACACACAGCACTTGAAAAAGTCGAAAAAGATATTGGTTTTCTTGATTTTCTAAAAAAACGGGGTAACGAGTCAAATAAGCTCGAAAAAGGCTCTGACGATCTTAAAGACCTAAAAGTGGCCGCAAAAAGCTTCGATAAAATTGAATCATTCCTAGCTCATGCAGAGCATATGTCGGCTATGAACAAAGAAATTAAAAATTTAAGTAAACATTTTCATGAAGCCATTAGTCTTAGTACGATTCACCGCTCAAAAGGTCTCGAATACAAAACAGTTTATATTGTCGGAGCTGTCGATGGCAGTTTACCGCACGATTTTGCACTAGAAGCGTATCGAAATGGCGACTTTACCGCACTTGAAGAAGAAAGAAGATTATTTTACGTAGCGATGACTCGAGCTAGAGACCAGCTTTTTATCTCCGTTCCAGAAAATAGACGAGGCAAAAGGGCACATCGCTCGCGCTTTTTAGCGCCCCTTAATAAAAAGAAGAAGACCACTTCCTAATTTAGGAAGGAGGTCTTCTTCTTTTTATTTTTTATTAATCATATTAGAAATCGTATTAAGATCCAGTTGCTTGCCATCATTAACTATAGATTTAACAATTTGATCTTCCATTTCTTGACTTACCGGTTTATTGGCAATTTGAGAAACTCGACGAATTACATTTCGGACTGTTTTTTCATCTTTAAAATTCGCATTTTGTAATGAATTAGCTAATTCAAAGATATCTTTCATATTAACGCCCGTTTTCTTTTCAATGTTTTTAAAAAATCCATTATCCATATTCGAAGATCACGCTCCTTCATAAACTACTCTTATTGTATGAAGGTTCGATAATTTGGTGAATAAAAATTGGAAAAGCGTACGTGCCCCATAGGCACTTTTCTGGAAACAAAGCGAAAGGGCTGGCTCCTTTTTCAGGCCAACCCATTTCCCTAAGCAAGCACTATCTATTAATAGAAGCTTGCACCAACGATGATTAAAAGGATGAATAGTACGACGATTAATACAAAAGTTGAACCGTAGCCAAATCCACCGCCGTAACCGTAACCACCACAGCCGCCATATCCAAACATAGAATGTCACCTCACTTCTGTAATCTCATTAATAACATATGAAATTACCTTATACTGTGTGTAGGCGCGACATCCATTTCTTAAATTGAATTCAAAAATGTTTAGCTTATCCCTTAGGTTTAAAAATTAATGCACCAATAAATCCGAAAATAATTGCTGCTGAGATTCCAGAGCTCGTCACTTGGAACATCCCAGTCAATACCCCAATAAGTCCATGTTTCTCTGCATCCTGCATTGCCCCATGAACTAAAGAATTACCAAAACTGGTAATTGGAATGGTAGCACCTGCCCCAGCAAAGTCAACGAGGGGTTCATAGAGGCCGAAACCATCTAATACAGCGCCAATTACCACGAGCAAACTCAGTGTATGTCCAGGAGTAAGCTTTGCAACATCAAATAAAAGCTGCCCGATGACGCAGATTAACCCGCCAATTACAAATGCCCAAAAAAACATTGCTAACATAGGATCACCCCTTATCTCCATTCATTTCAATGGCAACAGCATGTGCAATACATGGAATTGATTCATTTTGCTGAAAGCTGAGCGGGGACAGCAATGCGCCTGTTGCGACTACTAAAATCCGTTTATACGTACCCTTTTTCAATTGGTTCAATAAATGTCCATACAAGACTGTCGCTGAGCACCCGGCCCCACTTCCTCCAGACTGTACTGGCTGATCATCCTTATACATTAATAACCCGCAATCCTGGAATTGTTTTCGTTCTAATTCAAGACCACTTTTGTTAATTAGTTCAAAGGCTGTATCGTGACCGACCCTGCCTAGGTCCCCTGTAACAATCAAGTCATAATAGGAGGGGTCTATTTGCAAATCACGGAAATGAGCAATAATAGTATCGGCTGCGGCAGGAGCCATCGCCCCTCCCATATTAAAGGGATCTGTTAATCCCATATCAATCACTTTTCCGATCGTAGCCGCGGTTGTAACCGGAAATACCTGCCCAGGTTCATTAGGCTGCAAAAGCGCCACACCTGCTCCTGTTATCGTCCATTGTGCAGTCGGCGGTTTTTGACCTCCATACTCTGTGGGGTAGCGAAACTGTTTCTCTACCGCTGCATTATGGCTGGATGCACCTGTCAGGACGTAATTTGCCCCCTGGTAATTTACAACGAATGAAGCCAGAGCCAAACCTTCCATGGAGGTTGAGCATGCACCGAAAAGACCAAAATAAGGAATCTGCATGGTCCTTGCGGCAAAACTGGTTGGTGTTATTTGATTAATTAAATCTCCAGCAAATAAAAATTGGATCTGTTCTTTTTCCATATTTCTTTTATTTAGTGCTGTTTTAATCGCCTCTTCTAATAGTAAGCGGTGTGCTTTTTCATAAGTTTCTTTCCCCATCCATAAGTCTTCATATAGTAAATCGAAATCCTCTGCTAAATTACCATTGGCTTCAAACGGTCCACCAGTAACTCCGGTAGAGGTGATCATTGGCCGATTTGTAAAAATCCACGATTGGTGCCCTTTTAACAATTTACAATACCCCCCAAATCACCAGCAGGGTTTTAATCAGTGCCACAACAAATGCCGAGAAAACACCGAAGAGTATGACTGACCCTGCGAGCTTAAACATATTTCCACCCACTCCTAAAACAAAGCCTTCTGTTCGATGCTCAATAGCTGCAGATATTACTGCATTTCCGAAGCCTGTAACGGGCACAGCACTTCCTGCCCCGGCAAATTGTCCAAGTCGATCGTAAACTCCAAATCCAGTTAGTAACATAGATAAAAATACCATGGTTGCTACCGTCGGATTGCCTACACTCTGTTCAGTAAAATCAAAATAATAAATATAAAAATAACTGATGGCTTGACCGATCACACAAATTATACCACCAACAAAAAATGCCTTAATACAGTTCTTCAGAACAGGCCGTTTAATTTCATGCTTCTGTTGAAGTTGTTGATAGTTGCGCTGCTGGGGTGTCATATTTTTTTGCTTACTCGTTGCCATCTATTTTCTTCCTTTCTTACTTCAAATCTTTTGTCATCTTAACGATTTCGTTAAAACGATTTTCAGCTTTCTTACCTTTATAATTAGAGGATTTCATTTTTTCATCAAGTCTGACTGTTTCTAGAAAAATTTTATAGTCACTTGAGATTGTAAAGTTTTCAGCTGGATATTTTTGTTCCAGCATTTTGTTGATATCTTTTTCAATTTTTTTCATTTTAAATCGGTACAAATGTTTAACCTTATAAACAACTAGTGTATCCTTCTTTCCTTCCACAACAGCCACATCATATAATTCTGGAAACGAGCTGACATCCTGCTCAATGTCTTTAACATGATCTTTACTTTTATTCTTTTGTGTTACGATTGGGCTAGGATTCGTTGTTTTCATAAGAGTTAATTGGCTATCCGTAACCTGTTGGTTTTGGTCACAGGAGGAAAGTAATAATAAACAAGCGAGTAATACCCATCGTTGAATAGCTCTCATATGATTCCCATCCCTTGTTCCATTTTATGTTTACCACTACTATGTAGTTTTTTCGACAATGATAAAAATTATGAGGAATAACTTTAATTTATCTATTGCTTAAGAAAAATAAAAAACTGCCAGCTAATCTGACAGTTCCTCTTCCTTACTTTGAAGTTTTTTTCCCGCAGCCACAACCTGTTCCTTTTTGCTTTATCGATTTTGATGGTTGATACATGTTAGTCGATTGTGATGATTGAATTGATTGTGAATAGTCAGTTGATTGAGTTCTCCTTTTCTTTTGACTCATGATTCTCTCTCCCTCGCTGTCAATTCTATGTCCACTGATATAGAATATGAACAACCTCTAAGTCTTGTCTCAGCGGACACCACTATTTTTCGATAAAAAACTGCACAATGGTCTCCATTATGGATGCAAATCCCGCAACAGCCAAAATTATGATAATTGGGAACGAAAAGTCTGGGAATAGCATTGATAAACTAACAATTCCAATGGAAGTCCATATTCCTGTACACCAATAACAGCTAAGAAGTTCTCCGAAAAATTTTTTGACTCCCTTTTCTTTCGGCACGTAATAAACTTCCATTTCACCATATTCATTTACTTCTTTTATTTCATTAAAAAAAGGAACTCGAATTAACTCGGTAATTTTGTCAAAAACAAGTAACCTTGTCAGCCTAAAGCTCGCCAGCGAAAGAAGAAGCAAGTGTAAAAAGGTTATTTTCATATTGGAGGATCCTTTCAAAGACCTTTATCAGCCTAATTTACTTAAATAAGGCGATTGTCCGTGTCCCAAAACTGCTCTGTTAAATATCTTAGTATTGTAAGATATATATCGGAATAAGGAGGAAATATTTATGGGTTGTGGAAATAATCATGATTTTCGTAATGGTAACTGCGTTTGTGATGTCGTTCGTGCCATTAAGGATATCCAAGATAATGCGGTAATGGAGGACGAATGTCCAGAGTGTTCTAGTTGTTTTGCAGAGCCTCTAGGTTCATTGGTGTCACCAGTGAGGAGAGATCCTGTCGATACTCGTGTATTTGTGCTAAGTACTGCGGATGGTTCGCCATTCCATGCATTCTTTAGTAATGAAAATAATGCATGTGTATCTATCTACTTCCGCGTAGAAGATGTATTCGATAATTGCTGCGCTACACTTCGTGTGTTAGTACCAGGACGCCGCGAAGGTGGAACTTTCTGTCCAGTTAACTTGGTTTCAGGCGGAGATAAATGCTGCATCAACCTGGATAAAGTTTGTCAGGTTGAACGCTTCCGCGCAAGTAACGACTGTATTACAGTTGACTTAAGTTGCTTCTGTGCAGTGCAATGTATTGCTGATGTAAACTTAGGAATTTGTAACTAAAAATGCAGCCAGTCGGTAAAACGGCTGGCTTATTTATGGTCCAACTATTTCCTAAGCCCAATCAAGAAAATATTTGTAAGTGCATTTACAGGCACGGTTTTAGTTGTTTGATCATGAAATCGAATCGTCACATCTTGGCCATCGTATTCGGTCAGATACCCTTGATAGTTATTTTCCTCGGTAACAAAAACGCATGGAGCTGGTGGAAGGACCCTCGGATAGTTTTTTAAATACTCTAAGCGTTCTTCGATATTCATTTCTTTAAAGGGCTTTACCCGATTCAAGGATGCATGCTCCCTTTTTTGAAGCGATTTGGTTGTTGTTGCAGGTGAATTCGATTTTGGTGTTATTGATGGTTTATCTAATTTAGTTTCGTCCTTAATTATTTGCTCTGGTCCTAGTTCCTTTTTTGCAAGTGAGATTATCTTCTTCCCTTCCTCCTCGCTTGGCTTTTCTTCTTCAATCACAAGGTCCTGTCTAATTGAATATGTGTCCTGCATATTAGTGGCAGGAGTTCTTACAAACGGCTGATGTATATATAATAATGGTCCTTTACTCTTTTCTTCGGACATTCTCAGCACCTCCATTTACATAAACCTTTAGATTATATTTATGCAAGAGGCCCATACAGGTCACAAAAAAATAAAAAAAAGCATAATAAATGGCCCGTATAAATACGGACCTTCATTATTACGCAAACGGGTGCTTCTAAGTTATAGGATGTGGTATCCGGAATCAACGTGAATGTTTTCTCCAGTAATTCCTCTTGATAAATCACTGAAGAGAAACACGGCAGTGTCGCCAACTTCTTCTGGAGTGGTTGCTCGGCGTAATGGTGCTCTTTCTTCAATTTCTTTTAAGATGGAATTAAAATCACTTATTCCTTTTGCGGATAAGGTACGAATTGGACCTGCAGAAATCGAATTAACACGAATGTTTTCTTTACCAAGGTCTGCAGCTAAGTAACGAACACTAGCATCAAGAGAAGCTTTGGCTACACCCATAACATTATAGTTAGGGATAGCACGTTCACCGCCCAAGTATGTCAAAGTGACAATACTTCCTCCTTCAGTCATTAATCCTCGTGCTTCTTTGGCTACAGCTGTTAAGGAATATGAGCTGATATTGTGAGCGAGCAAAAAGCCCTCTCTGGTTGTGCTTAAATACTCCCCGCTAAGTTCTTCTTTATTTGCAAATGCGATGCAGTGTGCTACTCCATGAATGGAACCAACTGATTCTTTGATTTCAGCAAAGCATTTTGCAACTTCTTCATCGTTTGTCACATCACAAGGCAATACAATTGTCCCTTCGGCTTCTAAAGAACCCGCTAGTTCACGAACACTGCTTTCTAATCTTTCACCTGCATAGGTAAAAATTAATCTTGCTCCTGCATTGTGCAGTGAGCGGGCAATTCCCCATGCGATACTGCGTTTATTGGCTACACCCATTACTACGTATGTTTTTCCAGATAAAGAAAGGTTCATATTAAAAAAGTCCTCCTACAATTACACATGATATTAGTACTTGGTACTAATTTTACACTAATTCGCCATAAATGAAAAGTTTACATTTTTCAAGGTTTTTTAAATAGCCCTTTTTCAAAAATAATTAACAGGTCTCGCAAAATTCCAATTCTCTTTTCAACTCATCAACATATTCCTTCGAGCCAGTAACGATTAATCGATCATTCATCTCTAGTTCTGTATCTCCATGCGGAACGATGGAATCCATACCTCGAAAAATTCGTACAAATATGATATCACCAGTAAAGGGGAACTTCCGTAAAGACATCCCATCGAATTGGCTATTCATCATGACAATTTCATAAAGTCCTGTCTCTTGGTTAGTAAGTATATTGATTAGGGTTGGTGATTCAATCAATGCCCTAAGTAACACTTTTGTTGACATAAATGTTGAAAACACTTCTATATTATGTTCACGTAAGTTGTCCTCGATATCTGGACTTTCAATTCGTGCAATGACTCTAGATACTCCTCTTTCTTTCGCAGCGATCGACAAGGCTGCATTTTGCTTTTCATCACCTGTTGATATTACGACAACCTCTGATTGAAAGACTTTTGTATTCTCCAACGTTTCAAGCGAATAATTAAGAATTTCAACGATATCAAAAAGTGAATCAGCAATTTGTTTATCTGATTTATCCATTTGGGTATGGTAAAGGATTGGATCATACAGACCTGACTTTAATTCTCTTGAAACAGGCAGTGTCGTCTGATTGGCACCTAAGAACGCTACACTAACCTTTTTATTTGCAACCACTTCTTTAGGGAATAACTTTTTAAAAACAATTGGTGTAAATATAGACGTGATTACTGCTACTAAAATTAGTGTTCCACTCATCTCCGCTGATATGATTTCTAATCTTTCTCCAATTGTAGCGGCCGCGATGACGAGTGATAGCGTTGAAGTGAGCAAAAAGCCAGATGCAATGACTGTTTTCAAATCATACCAAATTTTTAATAGGTAAACTGGTACAAGTTTTGAGAAAAGCAGCCCAGCCAATAAAAGTGGTATTAATAACAATAGCTTTTTTTCACTAAAAAGCGACCAAATATCAAGATTTACTCCTACCATGACAAAAAAGATAGGAATCAAAAATCCATAACCAAAAGAATCTAACTTATGTACAAGGTCTTGATTAGGTGCTAACAAGGATACAAGAACACCTGCTAGAAACGCCCCTAAGATATTTTCAGCACCAACTGTTTCAGAAAGCCCAACTAAAACAATAATCAGTGTAAAAACTGCCCTTGTTCCAATTTGGACGGTCCCCGTTGACAGTGATTCAATAAACGAACGATTTTTAAATCTTTTTCCAAGAAAATAAAGAAAGATACCCGCGGCAAACAATATAAGTAACAGCCACGTATTCCCATGCCCTGATTCATTTAACGAAACAAACACAGCAAGTAAAATCATTGTTACTAAATCTGCAATGACCGCTACCAATAAGATAATTTGGCCAATTACAGTTTTCATCAAATGGGCCTCTTTCAAGGTTGGAACCACTACCCCCAATGATATCGTCGAAATGATTAACGTCATTAAAAATGCATTATCAATAAAACCTGCCATGACAAACACAATAGATAATCCAAGAGAGAATATAAAGACTCCTACAAAGATTAGTGACGCTGCAACAAATGAATTTGGCTCCTTTTTCCCATTGGGAAGAATCTTGCGCTTATTCCCTCCAGCAAAGGCTTTAAAATCGATTTCAAGCCCGCTTAAAAACATGAGAAAAATAAAACCAAGTGTCGATAAGGTGGAAAGCCAAATATCTTTATGAACTACATCGAAACCACTCTTTCCTATGACAAGTCCCATAATTATTTCAGCGACAACTACAGGAATAAAATTTAATTTAAATCGATGTAAAAGAATGGGGGTGATAAATGCTATTGTAACAACAATTAATAAAGAAATAACTGAAACATTTTGCTCCATTTTATGACTCCCTTCAATTATTAGGTAGGAAAACTTTTTATAAAATCAAACGCTTCGACTAAAAATATGGGGGATAAGGAGTTGATCCAATGAAAATTGATGTAATCGGTGATATCCATGGATGTTTAGCAGAATTTAAGGAACTCACGTTGAAGCTTGGCTATAAATGGGTGAATGGAATCCCCCTTCACGAAAACAGAGTACTTGGTTTTCTTGGAGATTTAACAGACCGTGGACCTGCTTCACTTCAAGTAATCGAAATTGTTTGGCAGTTGGTGATTAAAGAAAAAAAGGCTTATTACACACCAGGGAATCATTGTAATAAGTTATACCGTTTCTTTCTAGGTAACAAAGTTCAGATTGCACATGGGCTTGAAACAACCGTTGCTGAGTATGAATCATTATATAAAAAAGAACAGCAATCCATTCGAAAAAAATTTGTTGAACTCTACGAAAAAGCTCCACTCTATTTAGTATTAGACAATTCAAAACTTGTTATTGCCCATGCAGGGATTAAACAAGAATTTATCGGACAATCCCATGGGAAAGTTAAGGAATTTGTCCTTTACGGGGATATTACAGGTAAAAAACACCCGGATGGGTCTCCAATCAGAAGAGATTGGGCGAAGGAGTATCATGGTGAACCATGTATCATTTATGGACACACGCCCGTTAAAGAGCCTAGGTACATAAATAATACGTACAATATTGATACTGGCGCAGTCTTTGGCGGGAAACTTACAGCCTTAAGATATCCTGAGATGGAATTGGTGTCAGTTACATCTACTATGCCATATGTGGAGGAAAAATTTAAACAATTTGATTAAGTAGTATTTCAAATATAAAAAAGGCTGCCTCTTAATCAAGTAGGTCAGCCTTTAATAAATTATCCATATCCCTAGGTAAAGGAGCAGTAAACATCATTTCATCGTTTGAAAATGGGTGAATAAAAGATATTTTTTTACAATGGAGTGCCTGTCGATTTATTTGTGATATATCTCCTCCATATAAATCGTCACCCAATAAGGGATGCTTTAAAAAAGACATATGGACTCTAATTTGATGAGTTCGTCCGGTTTCAAGCGCAAGTTCCAAATGCGTAAATCCATTAAATCTCGCAAGAACCTGAAAATGGGTACATGCATATTGTCCATCCTTACGAACTTCCCTTTCAATGATACTGTCATCTTTACGGCCAATAGGAGCCACTATCGTACCATTTTCTTGTTGCATCCTCCCCTCAGCAAATGCCTCATATGTCCGCTTAACTTGCCCGCTCTGCTGCATCATACTAAACAAATGATGTACATGGCGGTGTTTAGCAATCAGAACAATTCCTGAAGTGTCCCTGTCAAGCCGAGTGACAATGTGCGTAGTAGCTTGTAGACCGCACCGCTGATAATAGCCAATCAGCGCATTTGCCAAACTGCCTGCAGGATGCTCTCTGGACGGAATTGTGTTCATTCCTGCTGGTTTATTTACTACCAACAAATACTCATCTTCATAAAGAATCGATAAAGGAACATTTTCACCCAAAAGGCCCTCGCTCGGACTTTCACTGGGGAAAATCACCGTTAATATATCGTTCCACGCTAGACGGTAGCGGACATTTATTTCTTCTCCATTTACTAGGATATTACCACCTTTGAACTTTATATCTGTTAAAGCCGTCCGAGAAATCTCTTCCTCTTTTAAAAATTCCCTAACCAACTTTCCAGCATCGCTTTCACCAATGACCCACTTCAATTGAAATTGCTGAGACATTACGACGGCACCTGCCTCTTAATCTGAAATAAAGGAATCATGAACTCTTTTCCAAAACGGAAATGGACGGAAGCGGGCAAAGCGGATTTTTTCTTCTGGTACTCTAAATTGAATTGATTTAACATCCTTATGAAGCATTGTCAGGTGGTCGATTGTAACCTGAAAATCTGACCGATTGACTGGTTTAAGCATACAATTATGGTGAGCTGGAAGAATTAACGGCGAGCCGATCGTCCTAAAAACCTTGTTATTAATCGATGCCATCTCCGCAATTTGAAGGGCTGCTATTGATGGATGAATAATCGCCCCGCCAAGGGCCTTATTATAGGCCGTACTGCCTGAAGGCGTTGAAACACATAAGCCGTCACCACGGAACCGTTCGAAATGCTGTCCACGAATTTCCACATCCATAACCAGTGTTCCCTCAACACTTTTTACAGTTGATTCATTTAAGGCCAGATACCTAGATTCCTTTCCAGCATGAGAATAACGGATTATGACCTCTAACAGAGGGTATTCGACAACCTGATAAGGTGTTTTCGCAATCGCTATCACTAGCTTTTCAATTTCATCCGGAATCCAATCAGCATAAAACCCAAGATGTCCAGTATGTATTCCAACAAAAGCAGTTTTATCTAAACGGCTGCTATAGCGATGAAATGCATAAAGAAGCGTGCCGTCACCACCAATGGAAACAACTATATCAGGTTGGTCTTCATCGTATATAAGATCAAAATCAAGTAAATACGTCCTCATTTTGTGCATTAATATATTTGATTTTTGATCTCCTTTTGATGTAATCGCAAATTTCATAAATTTTTGGCTCCTTGTGCGAATGGCTTTTAAATCGACGATCGTATTGCTCAGTTCTTCTCTTCCTGTTTCAATTCTTTTTTCCTTGTAAAAAAGGCTTGAGCATCCTGTATTTCACCCCGAATTAATGACATTTCTTCATCTAAACGAAACGCTGCTTCAGCTGCTCTTTGCAGCCGCATTTGAATATCACTAGGAAATACCCCTTTGTACTTATAGCTCAATGTATGTTCAATTGTCGCCCAAAAATTCATAGCAAGAGTTCGTATCTGAATTTCTGCCAAGATATTCTTTTCGCCATGAATAGTTTGAACAGGGTAGCGAATCACAACATGGTACGACCGATAACCGCTTGTTTTTTTATGTGAGATATAATCTCTAACTTCAACTATTTCAAAATCATTACGGTTTTGGAGTAAATCGACAACTGTGTGAATGTCATCAACAAATTGACACATAATGCGCATTCCCGCAATATCCTGCATTTCTTCTTCTAATCTTTCAAGTGGTATCCCCTTTTGATTTGCCTTATCAAGGATACTTGCTATTGGTTTAACTCTACCTGTAACGAATTCAATCGGTGAATGAGTAGCATCAAGCTCGAATTGACCTCTCATCCCCTTTAATTTTACTTTTAACTCTGAAACTGCCTGTTTATATGGGGCTAGAAATTGGTCCCAATGCTTCATAATTTCACCTCTAAAACAAATTATGTTAAGAAAATATGCTCTACTTTTGAAACCATTTCTTTCCCATAATTACTATTACCCGAAATATTAGTTAGAACATATTCAAATTCATCCTGGAAGCTTTCTAGTTCTTTTTTCTCTTCGTTAAAAGTAACCCATACAGGTAATTTTTTTTCGTTTGCAGTTTTTAAGTGCGGCCAGATTTGTTCATGTAATACGATATATGTATAATCATCTTTATCTTCCATTAAGTAAATGAAAGAAAATTGGTCAGAATCTACAAGAATCTGCTCCCCAGGAACCAAATCAAGGATGCTTTCATTTGTTTCTAACATTAGTTTCTCTTCAATTATGTATGACTTTTCGATCATTATTCTTTTTTTCATCGTTTATACCTCCATTATTCACCTCCTTATTTTAGCATATTTCGCGATTTCTCCCAAGGATGATGTTGAGGTTAGAAAAGAGCTAATAAAGAAGAACCCCTTTAGAAAGGTTGATGGACACATGAATCAAAATATTGAAATTGAATTTAAAAATATCCTAACTAAAAATGAATATGAACAATTGCTTAAGTTTTTTAAGGTAAATACAAATCAAATTTTTAAACAGGAAAACCATTACTTTGATACTCCAAATTTTTCTTTAAAGAGTAAAGAGACTGCACTAAGGATTCGTAAAAAAGGTTTAAATTACGAAATGACCTTAAAACAGCCGGCTGCTGTCGGTCTTCTAGAAACCAATCAGACAATCAGTGAAGATGAGGCACAATTGGCCACTCGTTTTGGAAAACTTCCAACAGGAATCATTCAACGTCTTATAGAAGAAATCGAGATTCCTTTTTCAACACTTGAATATTTTGGTTCTTTAATAACCGAGCGAGTTGAATTCGAGTATCAAAAAGGATTATTGGTATTGGACCATAGTATCTATCTAGATACAGAAGATTATGAACTGGAATATGAGGTTGAAAACTATCAGAATGGTGAGAAGACCTTTAATGAACTGCTAAAACAATTTAAGATTCCTGCTCGTTTAACAGAAAATAAAATTCGCCGTTTCTATTACCGAAGATACCAGCAAACAAATGGTAAATGAATCTTACATGTGTTTAAATGTAGAGTTAATTTAATTGAAGTTATTTGCAACTTCCTAATGCCTGCTTTTTCTATTAAGAATTGCTCACTTGGCATACATTATTAATATGTTTAATTGACAAATTTCCATTTTCAAAGCAATTCATTTGAGATATGAAATATGCATTGATAAAATAAATCTACATAATACATTTAAGGGAGTTGGCAACATGATTGAAAGAAAGCTTTCACCATTTGAATCCATTGGTGAAGAAACATTACACCGTCTTGTTGACACTTTTTATGGCCTTGTTGCACAACATCCTGACCTAGCTCCAATATTCCCAAATCAATTTACAGAAATTGCTCATAAACAAAAGCAATTCTTAACTCAATATTTAGGCGGTCCCGCATTGTATACTGAGGAACATGGCCATCCAATGATGCGTGCACGTCATTTGCCCTTTCCAGTTACCCCTATACGCGCCAAAGCCTGGCTAGCATGCATGTCACAAGCTATGGACAAAATAGGCTTAGAGGGTCCCTTAAGAGATGAATTCTATTCACGGCTTTATCTTACGGCACAACACATGATTAATACGCCTGACGATGGCGAGACCACAGGTGAAGATAGTGAATAGTTCAAGATCTTCGAGTTCAAAGCGGCAATGCAGTGATAAAAAGCCGATTGAGATTTACATGTTTATTGATCCTTTATGTCCTGAATGTTGGGCATTAGAGCCGATTTTAAAGAAGTTGCAAATCGAATATGGACGTTATTTTTCAATTAAGCATATTTTAAGTGGACGATTAGCCGATTTAAATATAAGTAAGAAAAAGAATTTTGAGAATATCGCTCAGGTGTGGGAGAAGACTGCTAGTAGGTCAGGAATGTCATGTGATGGAAGCCTATGGTTAGAGAATCCTGTCGACTCTCCTTATACTGTTTCCATCGCTCTAAAAGCAGCAGAATTACAAGGGCGACGGGCTGGACTCCGTTTTTTACGGAGAATCCAAGAGGGATTATTTTTAGAGAAACTAAATGTTTCTAATCTTGAGGTGTTAAAAGATTGCGCTCGGAGTCTAGGTTTGGATGTAGAGGAATTCATGTATGATATCCATTCTGAAAGTGCAGCAAAAGCTTTCCAATGCGATCTGAAAATCACCTCTGAAATGGATGTACAGGAAATCCCTACTTTAGTATTTTTTAATGAAAATGTCGAGGATGAAGGAATTAAGATTACCGGTTCCTACCCCTATGAGGTATATGTTCAAATATTAGAGGAAATGCTTTCTGAAAAACCAATCCAATCTCCTCCACCGCCCTTAGAAACGTTTTTGAAATTTTTTAAATTTGTAGCATCAAAAGAAATTGCTGTTGTTTATAATATGTCGATTACACAAATTGAAAAGGAAATGAAAAAGCTTCTTTTGAAGCAAGTGGTGGAACAAATTCCAGCTAAGTATGGTACGTTTTGGAGATATATCGAACAATAGAAG
>NZ_JBALSN010000246.1:0-4259 GCF_036966985.1 Neobacillus drentensis
TTTCGGTTCCTAGAAAAGGGCTAATCGGTCCATGGGCACATGTTTATCCTCAGGATGGCGTTCCGGGACCGGCGATGGGCTTTTTACAAGATGCTGTTAAATGGTGGGATCATTGGCTAAAAGGAATCGAAAACGATGCAATGGATGGACCAATGATCGATGTATGGCTTGAGGAAAGCATGCCTCCTTCTTCTATTAAACCGGTTAGTAAGGGAGAATGGGTTGGACTTGATTCATGGCCATCAAATGAAGTTCTCACGAAAACGTATCAATTTACTCATGGAAAATTGCTAGAAAGAAGAAATGAAAAAGAAGAACAAGTGATATTAAAAACACCTTTAAATCACGGCCTTTTATCAGGTGAATGGATGGGTGCCGGAGTACTTGGGGAAAGTCCGTCAGACCAGCGATTAGATGATGGAATGGCGATGGTATTTGAAAGTGATCATTTAGAAAACCCATTAGAAATAATAGGCTACCCGAGATTTGAAGTACAATTATCGAGTGACAAACCTAAAGCAATGCTCTTTACACAGTTATCAGATGTGGCACCAGACGGAGCCGTTACCCGGGTTTCCTATGGTGTAATGAATTTAACCCATTTAAATGGACATGATCGGGTAGACTTGCTGGCCTCTGGTGAGAAAGTAAATGCCTATGTGAATCTCGACTGCTGCGGACATAAATTTAAAGCCGGACACCGGGTGCGTTTATCGATTGCCTCCACTTTTTGGCCAATGTTTTGGACCATGCCGGAGGATGCCACACTTACATTGAATCTGGAAACCGCCAAGTTTTCATTGCCAATCTTTAACGGAAGCCGGACAGCAGGACCAAATATGAGTCCTCAAAGCGCGCCATTAACTCCGATAACCCTACTTTCAGAGGGCAAAGTCGATCGTTCGATTTCATACGATCTTGTAACCGATACATGGACTTGCATAACGGATGGTGTCGGCGGGGTATTTGGCGAAGGGGTTTATCGCTTTGATGAAATTGATGTGACAGTTGAACACAATTTGAAGCGGGAGTTGACATTATCTAACGGTGACCCTCTTTCCGCAAAATATACTATTTATCAAAATATGAGAATTGGCCGCGAGGGCTGGTGGATTGACGCTGACATAACCGTTACGCAAACTTCTGATGGTGAAAACTTTATCATCGTGGGCGAAATGGATGTAAAAGAAAACGACGAACCGGCATTTCAGAAGAATTGGGACCAAAAAATTAAACGCGTGGGACTTTAAAAATCCCGCGATTGGGGGATAAGAGATGGAAGGAAGACTTAAGAAAAATATACCTACTTTAATCATTTTAATCATTGCAGGTGAAATGATTTATACATTGCCATATTTCCGGAATTATTATTATGATGTATTTATAAAAGACTTTCACTTAACCAATACACAAATGGGTTCGCTCGGAAGTGTATTTGGAATTGCTTGTTTGATTTCCTATATCTTTGCAGGGTATGTGGCAGATCGCTGGAAAACGAAACACTTATTGACGCTCTCCTTAATCGTGACAGGAGCTCTAGGCTTTACCTTACTATTGTATCCCCCATACTCTGTATTGCTCTTAATTTATGGAGCTTGGGGAATAACATCCATCATGACCTTTTGGGTAGCGTTAATTAAAGCCGTCCGGTCATTAGCAAATGAAAATGAACAAGGAAAAGCATTCGGCTTTTTTGAAGGCGGACGCGGTGCTGCTAAAGTCGTCGAATCTGCTTTGGTATTAGGACTCTTCGCCTTTGTTTCAAAGCAACTGAGTGACAAGCTGGCATTGTCCACTGTGATTATTTTCTATTCCGTGTTTTGTATTCTTTTAGGGATCATCATTATGTTCATATATAAGGATCCTGAACAAAACAACAGCAGTGTTCAAGCAAACGAAAAAGATCATACAAAATTTAATTGGGATGTACTTTGGAAGATTCTAAAAATGCCAACAACCTGGCTGGCAGCCGTTCTTATTTTGACGTCTTATGCAATGATCAATAGTTTCTATTATATTACCCCATATGCAACGGCAGCCTTTGGTGCTTCCACCATCATTGCCGCAGCACTGGGTTACTTTTCACAATACTGCCGCCCAGTCGGAAGTTTCACCTCTGGAATTATCGGGGACCGAATTGGGATTTCGAATATGGTCATCATTGCCTATAGTTTATTGGCAGCCGGTTTAGCCGCTCTCATTCTTTTGCCTGGAAAGCCTTCTATGATCTTAATGTTGTTAGTCTTTATCGCCGTTGTTTATGTATCCATGTATGCCTTACAGGCGACGCACTTCGCGATTTTGGTGGAAGGAGACTATCCAGTTGAAACAACAGGAACCGTCGCGATGCCATTAATGATCGTCGGGTACAGCGGGGAAATCTTTATGCCAATCATTGCCGGGGCTTGTTTGGACCACTGGGGTGGTACAACAGGATATAAGGTATTATTTGCCATTTTATTAGGCTTGACAATCGTTGGGTTGATCACCGCGGTCATTTGGCAAAGAGTAACGAAAGAAAAACGACACGGGATTGCCCTTCAGAGGAAAGAAATGAAAGAAAAGAAAGCTGGTTAGAATGGGCCCCTAAAATGAAAAGAAGCTGGCGATAAACGTTTTGTTTTCCGCCAGTTTTTCATTTTGAACCCGTTCCATTGCAGGTCTTTTTTTGGGCTTCCATAGCATAGTTTGGTATAATTTTTCTATCATCTTTTTTAGATCTTACTTCGCCTAAGACCGAAATACTTGTATTGATATAAAATATGTAAGGAGTAAGCAATGAAAAAAAAGGAAATACAATTGAGCCGCATGTGGAAATACTTTGTGGACGCTACAGCTGAAATTATCGAAGAAGAAGGTTTAGAGAATGTAACGATCAGGAAAGTGGCGGATAAAGCAGGTTATAATAGTGCAACCATTTATAACTATTTTTCTGAGATCTCCCATCTGATCTTTTTCGCTTCCATGAAATTCTTAAAATCCTACACAGATGAGGTAGCTGTTTATATTGAAAAAGGAAAAGATCCCATTGAAAAGTATTTGTTGGCTTGGGAATGTTTTTGTATTCACTCCTTTAGAAAGCCACAGATTTTTCATGCAGTATTTATTATGGATTTAGGGGATCAACCCGAGAAGCTTCTTGAAGAATATTATAAAATCTATCCTGCTGATTTGATTAACATTCCTGAGGAGTTAAAGATTATTCTCTTTGAACGGAATGTATCAAAACGGGGGCGATCCTTTTTAGAAATTGCCCTAAGGGAGGGATATATTAAAGAGGAAAACGTTGATGCGATTAATGAATTAACCATTTTAATATGGCAGGGGATGTTTACAAATATCCTTAATAATCGCAAAAGCTATGAGTTTCAGGAGGCAGTGAAGATTACCATGAAATATATTACGGAGATTGTTCACAACGCGAATCTATTTCATTTTAAAAAATGCGATCATATGAATCAGCAGTAACTTGCTCATCCTATACAACAGCACTTAAATATAGCCCTGCTCATATTACTAATCTTATTTGCTCTATATTTTTATAAAGTGATGGAATAGAAAACAGCCTTCTTCATTCAGAAAAAGGCTGTTTCAGGTGATTATTATTAAGTTTTAGTATAATTATTAACTCTATATTTATCACGGCCTCGCTCTTTGGATTATTCTTTGATGAATTCTTTGGTACTTCTGACGGTATCAATTGGACGAACCAACTTCTCGATTTGCCCCCGTTTCGATTCTAAGAACGGCGGTAAAGATAATTTTTCACCTAGTGTTTCGTAAGGCTCATCTCCCATAAATCCTGGACCGTCTGTTGCAAATTCAAATAGTATTTGTGGTGCTACTCTTGTATATAAAGAACCGAAGAAGAAACGATCAACGAACCCGGATGTTTGGAAGCCAAAGCTTTCCATATGTCCAATCCAATCTTCAAGAACAGACCGATCTTCGACACGGAAGGCCGCATGATGGACTGTCCCGAAACCTTGGCGTGCTTGAGGAAGAATCGCATTATACTCGACAACCACTTGGGCACCATTTCCGCCTTCACCAACTTCAAATAAATGAAAAGAACCTTCATTTGCTATTTCTTTAAAGAGAAGGACTTTTTCCATCATTTCTTTAAAGTAGTCAAAATTTGCGACACGAACAAATATCGGACCTAATCCTGTAATAGCATACTCTAATGGAATGGGGCCTTTTTGCCATGGGGTTCCGGCTGTAACCCCTTGGTTATTTTCATCTGAAATCAATTGATA
>NZ_JBALSN010000247.1:0-16612 GCF_036966985.1 Neobacillus drentensis
ACTCGCCAATTGGCGAGTTTAACTATTTTATATACCAATACGACTGCCATTTCGGCACGTTTTTTAAGAAAAGCACCTTGCGTCGGAACCCTTAAATGTTGTATTCAAGAGCTTAATCCTAATAGCTTTATATAGGGGAGTATGGCAGGCTTCGCCATTGATCTGTTTATTTCAAAGCGGCTTGAACTTTACTCATGTACTGCAGGGCCCTGCCAGTACCGATTGCTACTGATTCAAGAGGGTTTGGGGCAAGTTGGACAGGAACGACGATCTCTTGGCTTAGCCATGCTTCCATACCATTTAATAAAGCTCCACCACCAGTCAGAATTACGCCTCGGTCGACGATGTCTCCGCTGAGTTCGGCTGGACAATCTTCCAGGGTGGCACGAATCGCTTCTAAAATATGCAAAAGTGCTTCCTTGATGGCCACGCGGATTTCATAGGATGATAGTTTTATTGTTTTTGGCAGACCGGTTACAAGATCGCGGCCGCGGATGTCCATGAATTTTTCCTCGTGGTCAATGAGGGCATATCCAATTTCCATTTTGATGTTTTCCGCTGTTCTTTCTCCGATGAGAATATTATATTCTTTTCGAATATGTTGAATGATGTCTTCATCAAGGCGGTCTCCGCCGATTTTAATAGAATGGCAAGCAACTACACCGCCAAAGGAGATAATGGCAACTTCGGTATTCCCGCCACCAATATCGACCACAACATTGGCAACTGGTTCATCAACCGGCATTCCTGCCCCGATTGCTGCTGCGACTGGTTCTTCAATTAAGCTGATTTTTTTTGCGCCAGCTTGTCTGACCGCATCTTGGATTGCTCTTCTCTCCACACTTGTAGAACCAGAGGGGATACTAACGACCACATTTGGTTTCCGAACGGCGAATCCAATCTTTTTGGATGCCTTGCGCATGATATGTTTCAGTAACTCAGTCGTTACGTCATAATCTGCGATTACCCCATCCTTCATAGGACGAATAGCCACGATTTTTTCAGGCGTTTTTCCAATCATTTCTTTAGCTTCCTGACCGACAGCTACCACATTTTTGGTGACCGTATCGATGGCTACAACTGCTGGTTCATTTATCGCAATTCCTTTATTTTTACTATAAACTAGTATATTTGCAGTTCCTAAATCAATTCCAATATCAAAAGTTGATAACATCTTATTTCACCTTATTTCATTATTTTTGGTTACTAGATATGCTACGCGTAGTCTATCATAAAGTTGGGGGTGGAAAGCGCTTTGTAAATGAACCGTTATCCTTTTGTAAAGTTACAAGAAAATTATTCCTTTTTGGTAATGAAAATGAAAAATTATGATTCATGTGGATTAGGAGCATAGAAAAGAACTTTTATGTATATACTAGTTTGATGTTCAACTGCTTTTTAAATTTATGTTACGATGAAGGGGTGAAAGTAGAATCGAAAGCGTGCTTTCACTGAAAATGGGATAAGGCAGTGTGAAAATATTGGATTCAAAACAAAAGTTATTAGTAATCATCGGACCAACTGCTGTAGGAAAAACAAAGTTAAGTATCGAAATGGCTAAACGCTATAATGGCGAGATTATCAGCGGCGACTCGATGCAGATCTATCGTGGCATGGATATTGGTACAGCGAAAATCAAACAAGAAGAAATGGAAGGTATTCCACACTATCTAATTGATATTAAGGAGCCTACTGAAAATTTTTCGGTTGCCGAATTTCAACTCCTTGTTCGGGCTAAGATTGATGAGATTGCTCAAAAAGGCAAGTTGCCTATCATTGTTGGTGGGACAGGGTTGTATATACAGTCTGTCATTTATGATTATCAATTTTCCGATGTGCCAGGTGATGAGGCCTATCGCCTTACGCTGGAGGAAAGAGTAAAGGAAATCGGACATGAAGCTCTGTATAAAGAATTATTGGAGGTGGATCCGGATAGTGCTGCACAAATCCATCCGAATAATGTAAGAAGAGTCATTCGTGCCCTGGAAATTTTCCATCTGACAGGGAAGACCATGCAAGAGTTTCAACATACACAACAACCAGACCTTTTGTACGATACAGCGATTATTGGGTTAACGATGGAACGAGAGAAACTTTATGAGCGTATTAATTACCGAGTGGATATCATGGTTGAGGAAGGGCTCATCGAGGAAGTAAAACGTCTATATCAACAGGGTTTACGTGATTGTCAATCCATCCAGGCGATTGGCTACAAAGAGCTTTTTGCTTACTTTGATGGTAAAATTGCATTAGATGAAGCGATAGCCAATTTAAAGCAAAATTCGAGAAGATACGCGAAAAGACAATTGACTTGGTTTCGGAACAAGATGGATGTTGTTTGGTTTGATATGACCGATGTGGAGAATGTATCAAAAAAAATAAAGGAAATTTCACATTGTGTTGAAGGAAAGCTTAAAGTAAAATCGAATACATATTAGTAGAGATAAAAGAGGAGGAAATACAAATGAAAACAACAATCAATATTCAGGACCAATATTTAAACCAGTGCCGCAAAGATAACATACATGTGACCGTCTTTTTATTAAACGGATTCCAATTAAGAGGCCAAATCAAGGGCTTTGATAATTTCACCGTCCTTTTTGAATCAGAAGGAAAGCAGCAATTAGTATATAAGCATGCCATCTCAACCTTTGCGCCGCAAAGAAACGTTCATCTTGAGTTGGATAACCAATAAGTTTTTAAGAGCCCATTCTACGGGCTTTTTTTATTTTTGAGAAAACTTTTTTAATGAAATTCAACGTATATGAATACATATTAGTTGAAGGACTATGCATTCCTCAAGAGTAAATTTGAGTTCGGAATTTAGAGGATAAATTCTGAGTGGCCATAAACAAGCATCCTTTGTAAACTGTTGGCGAAAATGAGAGGTGAAAGCTTTGGACCAACCCATTCGAATGAAAAGTAACGGCCAAATAAGTGTTGTCCTCAACTCACAAAAAGGAAAAACCATTTCAAAAGAGTTACCTGACTTTCAAGTGGTTCCAAAGGATATTCCTCCTGAACACACGGCTCTAAAAGAAATTGAAGACGAGCTAGGGGCTTTGGTTGGAATGGAAGAAATGAAAAAGATGATCAAGGAAATTTATGCTTGGATTTATGTGAATAAAAAACGCGAAGAAATGGGTTTGAAAGCAAGAAAACAAGCCCTCCATATGATGTTTAAAGGAAATCCAGGTACGGGAAAAACGACAGTAGCAAGACTGATTGGCAAGCTTTTTCAAAAAATGAGTGTATTAACAAAAGGTCATTTAATTGAGGCTGAGCGTGCTGACCTTGTGGGAGAGTATATTGGTCATACCGCGCAAAAGACAAGGGATTTAATCAAGAAGGCCCAAGGGGGAATCTTGTTTATCGATGAGGCATACTCATTGGGCCGTGGGGGAGAAAAGGATTTTGGCAAAGAAGCCATCGATACCCTTGTTAAGCATATGGAGGATAAACAGCATGAGTTTATTTTAATCCTTGCAGGATATTCTCGGGAGATGGATCATTTCTTAACCCTTAATCCGGGACTGCATTCACGCTTTCCATTAGTGATAGATTTTCCAGATTACAATATCGAACAATTAATGGAAATTTCAGCGAGAATGCTTATTGAAAGAGAATACACATTTAGTCATGAAGCAGAAAAAAAGCTTAAAGAACATTTAATATGGGTGAAAGCAGTATTAAGCCCAAATAGTTTTTCAAACGGCAGGTATGTTCGGAATATTATTGAAAAATCAATTCGTGCTCAGGCGATGAGGCTGCTTATGTTAAATAGCTATGACCGGCATGAATTAATGACACTTCGAAGCAATGATCTTGTGTTTGAAGAAGATTAAATACAAAAAAACGGCAGATTCTTGGGAATCTGTCGTTTCTTTTTGGAGTATCTTTTTAATTTGCTTCAAACTTACGAATGGGCAGTTTCCAATCGAAGGTATAGGAAAGGACTCGTAAAACGGTCACAAGAATAAATAAGGAATATAACTCCCATGGCTGTTTTGCCAAACCCAGCCCGATAAATATACCAGTCAAAATGGCCCATAGCGCATAAATTTCCGCTCTAAGTACGATAGGTTTTCTTCCTGCTAATAAATCACGAATGATTCCGCCGCCAATTCCGGTTAAGACTGCAGCAACGATAACGGCACTAAGCGGACGGTCCATGTCTACGCCATAAATGGCACCTTGGATCGCAAAAGCTGAAAGGCCAATCGCATCGAATAAGTTCCCCCATTTTTGCCAGTGTTTGAGAAGATTGCCTGGAAATAAAAATACAGCAGTAATCGATAACAAGGCAATTTGAAATAATAATCCTTGGTCCCAAAGTGCAGATACTGGTACGCCGATTAACAGATTTCGAATTGCTCCGCCTCCAAAAGCAGTAACAATTCCTAAAATATAAACCCCGAAAATATCATATTCTTCCTCCATCGCCACAATCGCTCCACTGACAGCGAAGGCAATGGTTCCAATCATACTTAAAACATCCCATGTCATTTTTGCTATCCCCTTGATGTTTATTTTCTTATTACACTATTAATATAGTAAATATGTAACGGATTTCAAACATTAAAATTTTATCATGTTGTAGAAAAAAAACAATAAGTTTTTTCTGGAATTGGAGAAAATAGAGATTATAACTTTTTTTTGTTATGATGAGAGGTAGATGTTTAGGAAGGAAGGATGCCTTTTGGAACAGAAAGAAACGAAAGAGAAAGTAATCCTGGTTGGCTGCCAAACCAGCGGGGACGATGACTTACGTTTTCACTATTCAATGGAGGAGTTAGAGGCATTAACTGAAACCGCCCAGGGTGAAGTGTTGGTATCTGTCGTTCAAAAACGAGAGCGCCGTCATCCAGCGACATACATAGGTAAAGGGAAGGTAGAAGAACTAAATGCACTGGTGGAGGAACTCGAGCCAGATGTTGTTATTTTTAATGACGAACTCTCTCCCAGCCAAAAGAGAAATCTTGCGACAGAACTAAATGCTCGGGTAATTGACCGTACCCAGCTAATTTTAGATATTTTTGCACAAAGAGCAAGATCCAAAGAGGGGAAACTACAAGTAGAACTAGCCCAGATGCAATATATACTGCCTCGCCTTGCTGGTCAAGGGACCGCATTATCTCGTCTTGGTGGCGGAATTGGTACAAGAGGGCCTGGTGAGACGAAGTTAGAATCAGACCGCCGTCACATCCGCCGCCGTATTGATGAAATTAAAAGTCAGCTGTCTGTAATCGTTCAGCACAGGGATCGGTACCGAGAAAGAAGGAAGAAAAATAAGGCCTTTCAGGTGGCGATTGTTGGGTATACCAACGCTGGTAAATCAACCTTGTTTAATCGTTTATCCGAAGCCGAGTCCTATGAGGAAAATCAATTGTTCGCCACCCTTGATCCAATGACACGCAAACTGATCCTCCCTAGTGGTTTCTTTGCATTGATTACGGACACAGTTGGCTTTATTCAAGATTTACCGACCACGCTGATTGCTGCCTTCAGGTCCACCCTCGAGGAAGTAAAGGAAGCAGATCTACTCCTTCATGTGGTGGATATGTCCAACCCGGATTATTTCCATCATGAAAAAACGGTTAGAAAGCTGTTAGATGACTTGGAAGTGAAAGATATCCCGCAAATAACGGTATACAATAAGAGGGATATCCAGCATGCCGATTTTGTTCCAACCGCGGATACACCGACAGCATTTATCAGTGCTTTTGACGAAAATGACCGCCATTCGTTAAAAGAAAAAATAGAGCAAGTTGTGATGGAATTGATGGTCCCTTATGAGGTAGCCGTTCCTTCTACCGAGGGAAAACTGCTCTCTCAATTAAAAAATGAGACCATCTTAAGAGGACTTTCCTTTGATGAAGAAAGTCAGTTATATCACTGTAAGGGATTTTCGCTGCAGGATCATCAAATTACAGGCAAATTACTGAATTATAAAAGTAGATAGGAGATTCATGCATGTTTCAACAGTTAAAAAATGGGGAAAAACTCCAGCCAATCGTTAGAGAAGTTGAACAACAAATCACTGGGGTACATAAGGAAATTGACGAAAGAATCGAAACCAATCAATTTAGGGTTTTACAGAGTTTTCAAAAACATCGTGTCAGTGACTCTCATTTTATCCCGTCAACGGGATACGGCTACGATGATATAGGAAGAGATACGCTGGAAATGGTCTATGCAGATGTCTTTGGCGGTGAAGCAGGATTGGTTCGCTCGCAAATCATTTCTGGTACCCATGCCATTTCCATCGCCTTATTTGGTGTTCTTCGCCCTGGGGATGAACTCCTTTATATTACGGGCAAACCGTATGATACCTTGGAAGAAATCGTCGGACTTCGTGGGAATGGGGTCGGTTCTTTAAAGGAATTTGGCATTTCTTATGATAGCGTGGCCCTGACAAATGAAGGGCAAATAAACTGGGATCAAGTATCTGAAAAAATAAAACCGAATACAAAGATGATTGGGATTCAACGTTCCAAGGGTTATGACACAAGACCTTCTTTTACAGTTGCTGAAATTGGTGAAATGATTAAGTATGTGAAAGAAATTAAGTCAGATGTCGTTGTATTTGTGGATAACTGCTACGGAGAATTTGTAGAAGAGACGGAGCCCTGTCATGTAGGAGCGGACTTAATGGCTGGCTCGCTGATCAAAAATCCTGGTGGCGGAATAGTAAAGACTGGCGGTTATATCGTTGGGAAAAAACAATGGGTAGAAGCATGTTCATATCGGATGACATCACCTGGGATTGGGGCTGAAGCTGGTGCATCCCTCTATAGTCTTCAAGAAATGTACCAAGGCTTTTTCCTAGCCCCACATGTGGTAGGCCAAGCCTTAAAAGGTGCTGTGTTCACAGCAGCAATGCTGGAGAAATTAGGCATGAATTCCTCGCCCAAATGGGATGCGAACAGAACAGACTTAATTCAATCTGTACAGTTCGATGACCGTGATAAAATGATTGCTTTTTGTCAGGCCATACAATTTGCTTCGCCGATTAATTCATATGTTACTCCACATGCGAGCTATATGCCAGGGTATGAGGACGACGTGATTATGGCTGCGGGCACCTTTATCCAGGGAGCAAGTATTGAACTCACTGCAGACGGACCGATTAGACCGCCATATGTAGCCTATGTACAAGGTGGTTTAACATATGCCCATGTAAAAATGGCTGTTTGCCTCGCGATTGATCATTTGACTGAAAAAGGATTAATGGACCTGTTCTAGGGATTGCAAGTAATTTTTGAGTTGTCCATTTATTAAGTAAATTTCATGTAAGAAAATCTAACATATCATTGACAACTTTTCTAACACGAAATATAATAGCATTATAAACAAACCCGAAGGGAGGAGTAATTAGGTGAGTGGAAAAGAAATTCGCCGTTCCATGCCGCTGTTCCCGATCGGAACGGTCATGCAGTTAACGGAACTTACAGCCAGGCAAATTCGATACTACGAAGAACACCAATTGATTTCTCCAGCTAGAACCGAAGGGAATAGACGTCTATATTGCTTAAATGATATTGATAGGCTTCTAGAAATTAAGGATTTGATTGATCAAGGTGTTAACATGGCTGGTATAAAACAATTATTCCTAATTAAAGAACAACAACAATCGAACATTATCGAACAACAAACAGAGAAGTCCAAACGCGAATTAACGGATGAACAACTTAGAAAACTATTACGAAACGAAATGATGCATTCAGGCCGAAACAACCGATCATCATTACGTCAGGGAGATATGTCAAGATTCTTCCATTAAATTGGGAGCATCTTCTCAAAAAATAGGGGGTAAGAAAATGGCAAAGTATTCAAGAGAAGATATTAAAAGATTAGCTGTTGAGGAAAACGTAAAATTTATTCGTTTACAATTCACAGACATCCTTGGAACAATTAAAAACGTGGAGATTCCAATTTCTCAATTAGAAAAAGCACTTGATAACAAAATGATGTTTGACGGATCTTCTATCGAAGGTTTCGTACGAATTGAAGAGTCTGATATGCTACTTTATCCAGACCTTAATACATGGGTAGTATTCCCTTGGACAGCTGAAAAAGGGAAAGTTGCCCGCTTAATTTGTGATATTTATACTCCAGAAGGAAAACCGTTTGAAGGGGATCCTCGTAATAACTTAAGAAGAGTATTAAAAGAAATGGAAGAGTTAGGTTTCACTAACTTTAACCTAGGACCTGAGCCGGAATTCTTCTTATTTAAATTAGATGAAAAAGGCGAACCAAGTCTAGAGCTAAATGACCAAGGCGGTTATTTCGATTTAGCGCCAACAGATTTAGGTGAAAACTGCCGTCGTGATATCGTGCTTGAGTTAGAAGAAATGGGCTTTGAAATTGAAGCTTCTCACCATGAAGTAGCACCAGGTCAGCACGAAATTGATTTTAAATATGCAGATGCATTAACAGCATGTGACCAAATCCAAACGTTTAAATTAGTTGTTAAAACCATTGCTCGTAAACATGGATTGCACGCTACATTCATGCCAAAACCATTATACGGAGTAAATGGATCTGGAATGCACATGAACCTTTCATTATTTAAAAATGGAGAAAATGCATTCTATCAACCAAGCGGCGACTTAGAAATGAGCGATACAGCTCGTCAATTTATCGCAGGAATTCTAAAGCACGCTCCAGCCTTTACAGCGGTAACAAACCCAACTGTAAACTCGTATAAGCGTTTAGTTCCTGGCTATGAAGCACCATGCTATGTAGCTTGGTCAGCTAGAAACCGTTCACCATTAATTCGTATCCCTGCTTCACGTGGATTAAGTACACGTGTGGAAGTAAGAAGCGTAGACCCATCTGCAAATCCATACCTTGCAATGGCTGTCCTTCTAAAAGCTGGTTTAGACGGAATTAAAAACCAATTAACTCCTCCAGCACCAGTTGACAGAAACATCTATGTAATGAGTAAGGAAGAAAGAATCGAAGAAGGCATCGTCGATCTTCCAGCAACATTAGCTCAAGCATTAGATCAATTAAAAGCTGACGAAGTAATCGTGTCTGGTCTAGGCGAGCACATTATGGAACACTTCGTTGAAGCAAAAGAAATCGAGTGGGATATGTTCCGCACTGTCGTTCACCAATGGGAACGCGATCAATATATGAGCATGTATTAATAACCTTAAAGACCCTATCGCACTATGCGGTAGGGTTTTTTTGATGTAGTTTTTCACATTAGATTTGGAAGCAGTCCATTGATTGACGACTTGGATTGTTCCTAATATCTAACTACAGTCGATAATAGCCTTGATTGACGACCTAAATTACTCATAACGTTTAAATCAGGTCGACAATCCCCCAAAGATATCTTTAATTTCTTTATTTCTTGAAAAATTCACAATTATTTACGTTCTGCTTCTCATATATATTATATGCTTAAGTTGAAAACAATTGGGAGGTGCTTTAATTGTATAAACTGCAAATATATAATGCTCAAACCCAAGAAATACTTCGTGAAAAGACGTATAAGAAACCGGATCTTATTTTAAGTTTGCTAGAATCAGGGGCAAAAGGTCAGAAATGTTTTCTATTTGATGAGGAACGTAGAACGTTAAAAGGAGATTATGTGAGCCATTCCGTCTTTAGAGAAAAAGACACGGAAGTTTATAAAGCCTTTTTTAAGGTGAAATTATCTGAAATACAGGCACGGATTGCCAAATAGACATGAGAAGGGGCGGCGCTGCCTGCTCCTTTCAATTATAATGCCACTTGAAAAGCCCTGACGTTCTATGCTTAGGACTTTTAATTTCACAGCCTTTCTATCGTACACGTAACACGAGTAAAGGGCTCATGAAAGATAACTTAAAAAATCCCCTGAAGTGTTTTATACTCCTGAAAGGTCTGCAATTTTTTATCTTTTTTAGATAAAATAATTTCATTCATATCCATTAATCCCCAGTCGATTGCTAAATCCTTATCATTCCACAATATTCCGGAATCGTGTTCAGGGAGATATTTATTATCACAAAGATAATAGAATGTCGTATCGTCCTCTAATGTTAAACAACCATGTGCAAAATCCCTAGGAATATAAAGCATTCTCTTATTTTCTGATGATAGTATCACAGAAAAATGTTGCCCAAAGGTTGAAGAGCCAATTCTTAAATCTACAGCTACATCAAGGATTTTGCCCTTTGCACATCGAATTAGCTTAGCCTGAGAATGTTTATTTTGAAAATGAAGGCCCCTTAAAACACCCATTTTTGATGTTGTCTCCATTTCTTCTATAGGCAAAAAATTAATACCGTTTTCTAAGAATATATTTTTTTCAAAGGTCTTTTTCATAAACCCTCTTTCATCGTATACAGTAAAAGGTTCGACCAGAATGAGATCTTCTATATTAGTCGACAAGAATTTGTAATTACTAAGCATTGTTATGCAACTCCCCTTTAACACCTCACTTATAAATTAAATTATGCACTCAATCCCTCAGTAGTGAAATGTGTATTCACATAGATACTTTAGAAACTTGTTTGGTTCAATTAATATAAAAGCCCATTATTAATAGGAGCTTGAACAACTTTACTTTTAATGAATATAGATAAGATAGCAGTGTACGGAATCCTCGAAGCATCAAAGGAAATGACTTTTTAGTGATGATACAAACATTACTTTCATATGAATGAGAGGTGGTAAGAATGAAGGTAGTCATTCTTGCTGGTGGATTTGGAACCAGAATAAGTGAAGAGTCTCATTTAAAACCTAAACCTATGATAGAAATTGGTGATAGCCCAATCCTTTGGCATATTATGAAAATCTATTCGTTTTATGGCTTTAATGAATTTATTATCTGTCTGGGCTATAAAGGTTATAAAATAAAGGATTATTTTCTAAACTATTATCTTTATAAATCGGATGTGACAGTGGATTTCAATCATGGAAACCAAAGTATCGTTCATAATCAAAAAGCAGAGCCATGGAAAATTACCTTAGCTGAAACGGGATTAGAGTCAATGACAGGAGGACGGGTAAAACAGGTTCAAAAATATATTGGAAATGAACCTTTTTTATTAACCTATGGTGATGGAGTTGGCGATGTTAATATCAATGAGCTTGTAAAATTTCACAAATCACATGGAAAACTCGCAACACTTACTACTGTTCAGCCAACCGGGAGATTTGGCTCATTGGACTTATCAGAGAAACAAGAAGTTTTGGCATTTAAAGAGAAAATAAAAGGCGATGGCGGATGGATTAACGGCGGATTTTTTGTTTTTCAGCCAGAAATATTTGACTTTATTGAAAATGAAAAAACAGTTCTAGAGAATGATCCACTTGAAACGCTTGCCGAACTAGGTCAGTTAATGGCATATAAGCATACCGGCTTTTGGCAACCCATGGATACCTTAAGAGATAGAAATTACTTAGAGGAGCTCTGGAAATCAGAAAAAGCGCCTTGGAAAATTTGGAGTTGAAATGAGGTTCATGGCAATGATAAATAAAGAATTTTGGAAGGGAAAAAAAGTCTTTGTTACAGGCCATACAGGATTTAAGGGATCATGGCTTTGCCTATGGCTCCATTCGTTAGGTGCTAATATTACTGGATATTCCTTAAACCCTCCTTCGAATCCCAATTTATTTGATTTATGTAAGATCAACGAGATTACAAATTCGGTAATTGGTGACATAAGGAATTATTCGTTACTAAATAGTGTGATTTCAACCTTTGACCCAGATATAATTATCCATTTAGCTGCACAGCCGTTAGTAAGAGAATCCTATTCCAATCCAATTGAAACATATGAAACAAATGTACTAGGAACCGTTAACGTATTTGAGGCTGTCAGGGCTCTTTCGACAAATTCAAATAAAAGGAGGGCGATAGTTAACGTAACTTCTGATAAGTGTTATGAAAATAAAGAATGGCTATGGGGATATCGAGAGGATGATAAATTGGGCGGCTATGATCCTTATTCTAATAGCAAAGCTTGTTCGGAACTAGTTACCTCATGTTATCTTCAATCTTTCTTTTATCCGAATAATCCTTATGGTATCACGCTAGCATCTGCAAGAGCGGGTAATGTAATTGGCGGCGGTGACTTTGCCACTGATCGCTTAATACCGGACTGTGTAAGATCCTGTCTTACTAAAACAGAAATGATTATAAGAAATCCAAATTCACTAAGACCATGGCAGCACGTCTTAGAACCTCTAAGCGGATATCTCCTGCTAGCTGAAAAACTATATGATGACGACTTCTTGTATCAAGGCAGCTGGAATTTTGGTCCATCCGAAAAAGATGCATTATCTGTAAAAACAATTGTTGATATGTTTATAAAAGAATGGGGGGAACCCGCTAATATTAAGATTGAGGGAGATAATGATAATCACGAAGCGAAAATCTTAAAACTGGATTGTTCCAAGGCAAAGCAGCTATTAGGCTGGGAGCCATGTTGGGCCATTGAAGAAGCTATAGATAAGGTCATATTATGGACAAAGGCCTTTAATATGAAACAAGACTTAAAAAAAGTTTGTTTAGGTCAAATTGAAGAATATGAACAAAAGTCAGGGATGGGTAATAAACAATGAAAATAGAAAAAACAAGAATAGAAGGCTGCTATTTAGTTAATCCAAATAAACAAGAAGATGATCGTGGAAAGTTTATAAAAACCTATCACCATGATGAGTTTGTTAGACTTGGGCTTCAAACAGAATTTACTGAACAGTATTTTTCATATTCCTATAACGGAGTATTAAGGGGTCTACATTTCCAAACCCCGCCATTTGATCATGATAAACTGGTATTCTGTCTTTCGGGAGATGTACTAGATGTAGTTGTCGATTTGCGTAAAGGTTCGCCAACCTTTGGAAAATATGAGTTGTTTGATCTGAATGAACAAAATCAACGAATGGTCTATGTGCCATCAGGAATCGCACACGGTTTTTATGTGAGAAGTGAAATTGCAATAATGTCTTATAATGTTACTTCCGTATATTCCCCCGAACATGATAGTGGGATTAAATGGGATTCCGTGGGTATTCCTTGGCCAAATAAAAATCCAAAGTTATCTAATAGAGACATAAATTTGTCTAACTTTTGGGAGTACGAAAGTCCCTTTAAATATAATGATTAATTGTACGGCATCAACATAAAATTGAAAATAACATCTATTAGGAATTGGAATTTGAGAAAGTAGGTCTTTATAAAATTGACAAATAATAAGGTACTTATCTCTGGTGCAAACGGATTCTTTGGGCAAATTGCATGTGAATTTTTTTTAGAAAAGGGCTGGAATGTGTTAAGGGCAACCAGATATCCCGATGCAGATTTTCATTTTGATTTGGATCAACCCATTGAATTTGGAAAGATAAAAACAGACGAAAAAATTGATTTATTTATTCATGCAGCCGCAGCACATGAAGTAAAGTGCATTCATCAACCATATCAAAGCATTTCGCAGAATATTTTAGGTACCAAAGCTGCGCTGGATTTTTGTGTAAAAAATAAAATAAAAAAATTTGTTTATCTTTCAACCTTTCATGTGTTTGGCAATCCCGCAGGAGTAATAAATGAAGAAACGAAACCCAGCCCATTAAATGATTATGGTCTAAGTCATCTTCAAGCAGAAGAATATGTCCATATGTACGAGCAGCTGGGAATGTTAAAGGGGTATGTTCTTCGCCCGACAAACTTTTTTGAAATCCCAAGTAACCTTACTCAATTTAATAGATGGACATTAGTTCCATTTGCATTTTGCAAGGAAGCTATAGAAAAAAAGCAAATAAAACTAAATACAACAGGAATGCAAATGAGAAATTTTATTTCTGTGCTGGATATTTTAAACACTATTTTAGAAATCGTAAATAAAGATCATGATGTTTCCCTCCTTCACCTTCCCGGACCCTCAACTTTTACTATTCGTGAATTGGCCTTACTCGTAAAAGATAAGGCACATGATTATCTTAATCTAAAAGTGAATGTCATTCTTCCAGTATCTGTTAAAGAAACGATGAAAATAAACTCTTTTAATTACGAAAGTTTATACCTGAATAAGATTTACAAACCAAAAGAACATATTTCAGAGTTTGTAGTAAAGTTCTTAACATTACTAAATAATAAAAAACAAAATTCATAAAGTTGTAAACTGATATTAAAAAGTGGAGGACTGTACTGTGAAAAACAATCGAAGTCTGCTTCCAAAAGGGTTCTACAAAACTTTGAATGAATTTATTTTTTCAGAAAAAAGCAATATGAATTATTTTAAAGAAATTTATCCACCAACTGAGGTACCAAAACACATTAAAGAATTTAAACTTGGGCCAAATGCATATATAGGAATGCTCTCCCAATTGGATAATTGGTGGAACCCCGCTTATTTTGAAAAAGCATATGTTGCTGTATTAGAAGAAGCGAGAGTAGTTGGGGAGCGGGGAGCCATAATTTCAAACGATAATAAAATAATTCATGATTATTCATTCGAACGGGTATGGCAAAAACCAGAAGAACATACTCTTTTTCAAAAAGAAAAATTGTTTCCCATTTCAAGAAATGTAAATAACGCAGCCATTTTAACACACACATTCATTTATAATTATTACCATTGGTTAATAGATACAATACCTAGAATTCACCTTTTGGAACAAAGTGGGTTAAATATAGAGAAATATATTGTCAATTCTCCAAATGAACACGAACTACTGAACCTATTCGGAATACCTTCTGACAAAATCATCGTACCTGATGAAAAGACCCATTTGAGCATAAAAAATTTGATTATACCTTCTCAATATTACGTCACACCAAAATGGGCATGTGATTTCATCAGAAATAAATTTCTTCCGCCTAATACCAATTTTGAAAAAGGGAATAAGAAAATATATATTACTAGAAATGGAGCTGGAACATCGAATAGGAAGATTCTCAATGAAGATGTGATATTTAATTACCTGAAAAACGATGGGTTTGAAAGATATGAATTAGAGAAAATTAGCATAGCCGATAAAGCAAAATTATTTGCACAGGCAGATTTTGTTATTGCTCCTACTGGAGCTGGTCTTACCAATCTTGTCTTTTGCAACCCAGGAACCAAGGTAATTGAGATTTTCCCATCCAATTTTCTAAACCCGCATTATTATCTAATTAGTCAACTATATAATTTAGATTATCATCATATAATTGAAACACCCGTGGGTACATCTGATTGGGCAGGTTTTCATGATATTATTGTCGACGAGTCTAGGTTTTTTGAATTTTATCGAAAGTTAACATAAAAACCATTCATTGATGAGAAACGCCATGATACGAATTGTATCATGGCGTTTTTCTTGATTTATTCATTATTCTTTTCCGTCTGATTTAGTAGTTTGATTATAGTAAGAACAGAATCACCGCCAATTCCTGCTATAACCGAAAAAAGGATATTTTCCACCAATGAATTGGGCGCAGTATATACAGTAAGAATAAGCGCAGCAACCGCACCTAGGAGCAGCTCTTCTAAAAAGCCGAGATAAATGAATCTTTTCGTTTTCCTTGGCATGATGATTTTTCCGTGCTTACGAACATGTCCTACAATACCAACCATTCCACCAATTACTATAGAGAAAATAATGTCGACAAACACTGTTTCTCAACCTCCTTAAGCCTAATTTTTTGGACCTAAGGTAAATCTTGGTGTAGTACAATTATATCAAACATTAACAACATGAGAATGAGTAAAAATACTGAATTTTCACTATATAAAATACATGATATGATAAAAATGAAAAATTTTCCCAATAAAGTGACATAAAAAAGAGCATGCACCATAGTGCAAACTCTCTATTAATGAATATGCCGATAAACGCCAATAACTTTTCCTAGAATTGAAACATTCCTTAGTATAATAGGGTCCATTGTAGAATTTTCCGGCTGTAGGCGTATGTAATCTTTTTCTTTAAAAAATCTCTTACAAGTGGCTTCATCTTCCTCGGTCATAGCTACAACGATATCACCGTTATTTGCAGTTGGCTGCTGTTTTACAATGACGTAGTCTCCATCTAGTATCCCAGCTTCTATCATACTCTCACCCATGATTTCTAGCATGAACACTTGTTCATCGGCTGGTGCAAGACTCTCTGGAAGCGGGAAAAACTCTTCGACATTCTCAATAGCTGTAATTGGTAATCCTGCAGTTACTTTACCAACCACGGGAACATTTACTACCGCGTTTCTTGGTATATGTGCTGCTACATCTGCTTCTAATATTTCAATTGCTCTTGGTTTGGTTGGATCCCGTCTAATCAGTCCTTTGCTTTCCAACCTTGCTAAATGACCGTGAACAGTTGAGCTGGATGCAAGTCCAACTGCTTCTCCAATTTCTCTAACTGAAGGGGGATATCCTTTACTCTTAACCTCACTTTTAATGAAGTCTAAGATATCCTGCTGCCGCTTTGATATTTTAGCCATGATAAAATCCACCTCGTCTGGTTTTTGTTGACTTTATTATACCATGTTCGTATTTTTTATACAAACATAAGTTCGAAAAATAGTTGACAACAAACAAACGTTCGATTTATAATCAAATTATAAAACGAACATATATTCTTAGTAGAGGTGTTTTTATATGAAAAAATTATGGAACAAATACTCCTATGC
>NZ_JBALSN010000248.1:0-10335 GCF_036966985.1 Neobacillus drentensis
CAAATTATCATGCAAATCTTTACATTTGGAGACGACCGAGTATTTCGCCCATAGACCAAGTTCAGTTGAAAAAGCAAAATAAATGAATGCCAACCTAAAAAAAACACAAATTATCCTAAAAAAACAGCATTTTAAAAAATTCATATGATTCGTAAAATTAAAGACAAGAAAACGTTTTCAGCTAGGGGGGATCATATGAATTTTATCAAAAAGGTGTGCCTTTTCATCGATGCAGTTTTTGAAAAATTCACTCTTTTATCATTAGTCTTATTAATCTTTGTTGTAACTACTCAAGTCATGACCCGAAAATTATTAAACTTCGTCTTTTTCTGGTCAGAGGAAGTGACCCTTCTTTTACTTGCCTGGTTTGCTTTTATGGCGATCGCCATTGGTTTTCGCGAGTATATTCATTTGGGGATTGATTCTTTTACAAACCTTTTTCCAAAAAGATTTAATAAAGTCTTAGATAAAATCATCAGTGCCAGCACTTTTGCTTTTGGTTTATATTTAGTGATTCAAGGTTGGGATTTTACAGTATTGATGATGGATTCCACACTACCAGCTACGAAACTTCCAAGTAGTGTTACCTATGCGGCCATGCCAATCACAGGAATCATGATTTGTGGTTATTCGATTTTGCATTTCTTAAATATAAACACAAGCCGACATCAAGATGTAGAGGAGGGCATGTAATATGGACAGCAACACGATAGGTATTATCATCTTACTTTCAAGCTTTGTTATCTTAATTTTATTTCGCTTTCCAATTGCCCTTACACTCGTTGCTTCATCATTGCTGACTGTCATCTATCTGGGGATACCCCTTCCGGTAATAGGACAGCAAATGATACAAGGTGTCAATTCTTTTTCCTTGCTCGCCATTCCGTTCTTTATCCTGACAGGACAAATAATGAGTGAAGGTGGACTTGCCAACAGAATTGTAAACTTTGCAAGTTTATTAGTTGGAAGAATTCGCGGTGGTCTGGCAATGGTAAATAGTGTTGCTGCTTTGTTTTTCGGTAATATTTCGGGATCTGCCATCGCTGATGTTTCCTCTGTAGGGTCAGTTATGATTCCAATGATGAAAAAGAATGGATACGAAGCGGATTACGCTGTAGGTGTTACCATTGCATCCGCTATTCAAGGTGTAGTAGTTCCGCCTAGCCATAATCTAGTTTTATATTCTCTAGCTGCTGGAGGAGTTTCGATCGCTAGTCTATTTATGGCTGGTATAGTTCCCGGAATCATCATGTTAATTGCTTTAATGATCACGGGCTACATCATTGCCCGAAAAAGAGGATATGGAAAAGCGGATCCTGTGCCAAAATCTCAAATCGGCGGCATTCTTCTTCACGGAATTTTGTCTTTAAGTCCAGCCGTCATTATTTTAGGCGGTATCTTAACAGGTTGGTTTACAGCAACAGAGTCAGGTGCATTAGCATGTTTGTATTCTTTTATTCTAGCTTTCGGTATTTATCGGGAGGCACCAGTATCAAGTATTTGGAAAATTTTAATCAGAACAACGAGAACGGTGTCCATGGTTTTTTTCTTGATTGCCGCTTCTGCAGCCTTTGGCTGGATCCTAGCATATTTGCAGATCCCGGGAATGGTAACAGATTTATTCTTAAATATTTCTGATAATCCACTTGTTATTTTATTAATTATTAATATTTTATTGCTTCTCCTTGGTGCACCAATGGACATGGCGCCAATGATCTTAATAATGACGCCAATTCTCCTTCCAGTAGTAACGAACTTAGGAATGGATCCTGTCCACTTTGGAATTGTCCTTATTTTAAACGCTGGGATTGGTCTTTTAACACCACCAGTAGGAACGGTGTTGTTTGTCGGGTGTGCCATAGGGAAAGTCTCCATTCAGCAGGGAACGAAAGCTATGATGCCATTTTTCTACGCATTACTTGTCGTTTTGTTAATTATCACTTATATACCTGAGGTTGTTATGTGGCTGCCGCATTTGTTAGTCAAGTAACCGAAGGAATAGGTGAAAATATAAAAAAATTCAAGGGGGTTTCAAGAATGATAAGAAAAAAGGTTACAGGAGTTTTAGCAGCAACGTTTTTAATGGGTACTATCCTAGCTGCCTGTGGGAAAGATGAAACTGCCTCCACCAAAGATGGAGGATCTAAAGTGGAGGAAGCCAAGTATACATTTCGCTTAGCAGATAACCAGCCACCAGATTATCCGACCGTTGTAGGAGACAAAAAGTTTGCTGAATTAGTAGAAGAAAGATCTGATGGAAGAATTAAAATTGAAGTATTTCCATCCGCTCAATTAGGGGATGAAAAATCTGTTTTGGAACAGGTACAGCTTGGGGCTATAGAGTTTACTAGAATCAATTCCAGCCCACTAGCAGAGTTCAACGATCAGTTTGCAGCACTTTCACTCCCATATGTATTTGAAAGCGATGAACACCTATGGAAATTCCTTAACGGTGATATGGGGACAAAATTGCTTGATGGTCTTGAGCAATCCAAAATGAAAGGGCTTGCTTATTACGATTCAGGATCTCGGAGTTTTTATTCTACCAAACCGCTTACTAGTGTAAAGGATTTAAAAGGGCAAAAGATTCGTGTACAACAGAGCAAGATCAATATTGATTTCATGGCTGCATTAGGGGCAAGTGCGACACCAATGCCATATGGTGAAGTATTCAGCGCCCTTCAAACAGGAATTATCGATGGAGCAGAAAATAACCTGCCAAGCTTAGACTCCTCCAATCATTATCAGGAAGCCAAGAATTTTATTTTAGATCACCACCAACGTATTCCTGAGGTATTACTCATTAGTAAAGCGGCGTGGGATAAGCTATCAGAAAAAGATCAAAAAATTATCAAACAAGCAGCGTTAGATTCTGTCAAAACCCAACGAGAAGAATGGGCGAAGTGGGAAGAACGTTCAGAAAAGAAATTGAAAGAAGCTGGAGTGAAATTTGTTGAAGTTGACGATATGACGCCATGGAAAGAGGCAGTCAAGCCAATGGTTGATAAATACTCCAAAGATTATACAGAAGTAATGGACGCAATTGACAAAGCACGTCCATAGTTTTTAACTAGTAACAAGCCTAGCTGGTAAATGTATCCACTTGCCAGCTGGGTCTTTTCTGTTTATTTATCCTAGAGAAAAAGTCGCGGAAATTATACCTAATTGGGATGGATGAAAAATGAAAAAGCAGTGGAGAAAAACAGCAGAATTTATTAATCGCTACATTCTATTAAGAAATCAATCACTAATGACAAAGCTTTGCGCCTTCTCCAGTGTTCTGGTTATTTTTCCTGTTCTTTCAGTTGGATTTATTTCGTACAAGCGTTCATCCATAGAGCTGGAAAATGAGCTTAGTCAATCCAGCAGGCAAGTGATTGATCAAGTTGAGACTCATATAGAATATTATTTACAAGATTTTGAGATTACAAGCTTAAAAATAATTAACTCTCCCGAATTTTCCAGCCTTTTAAAAATGCGATCACAAGTAGTTGAAAATAAAGAGGCCACTCGTGAATTGGCTCGTAATACCTTAAAGTCAGCGGAATATTCACGAGCTGATATATCAAATATTACGGTGATCCTTGATAAAGGTCAGGTAATTGACACCCTCGGGACAAGAAATTATTATCCTGCATCCAAAATAAAGGATGAATATTGGTATTCTTCTGTCCCGCTTAATGGAATGAGTATGTTGGTAACTCGAACGCTAAAGCTGCAAAATAAAGAGGAGCCTGTTATTTCCCTTGTAAGGAGGCTGTATAACCCTGTAACTCTTCTGCCAGTGGGAATGTTAATTATTGATATCAATTTCAGGAGGATAGAAGAAATTTCAAACAAAGTAACGATTAGTGAAAATGGCTACTTTTTTATTCTAGATGCAAAAGGCCATTATGTATATCATCCCGATTATTCGAAACTTGGAAAAAAAGTAGAATTCAATCAACTTTCTAAACTGGAAACAGAAGGAAGCAGTACGAAAATATTAGAAAACAAACGAAAAGATTTCGTCACCTATACATTTTCCCGAAACCTTGGCTGGGGGTTTTTCACAGCCGTCCCATACCGAGATGTGACGGGGGGAATTATTCAAATTGGAAGAACGATTGTCTCAACAATTCTTATATCATTAATCATTGCCTATCTGATTGGTTTCGGTTTTGCTACCAGCATCATTCGCCCGATTCGGCGTTTGCAACAATATATGAAGGAAGTTGAAATTGGAAACCTTAATTTTAGAGTCCGTGTGGAATCTAACGATGAAATCGGACAATTGACCACAGGTTTTAATAATACAGTTGAAAAGCTATCAAATCTGCTTGAAGAAGTTTATGTCTCGAAGTTAAGAGAGGCAGAAATGTCACTCAAACAAAAGGAAATTGAATTAAAAATGCTTCAGTCACAAATGAACCCTCATTTTTTATACAATTCTCTTGAAACGATAAGAGGCATGGCATTGGAACAGAATCAGGAAAATATTGCTGATATGTCTTCCGCGTTAGGAAAACTGCTTCGCTATAATTTAAAAAATAGCTCATCTACAGTAAGTCTGGGTGAAGAGATTAAATTTTGCCAAATGTACCTGCAAATTCAGAAATTTCGCTTTGACGACAGGTTTGAGTATTTGTTTGATATTCCAGAATGGGCAATGAATCTTAAGGTGGCAAAGTTTTCACTGCAGCCATTAATAGAAAATTGTTTTGTCCATGGATTTGGTCACAATATTTGGAAATTGAAAATAAGCATTTCTGTGTTTCGTCAATCCGAAAATTCATTTATTATTCGAATTTCAGACACAGGTGCTGGAATTAAGGAACAAATACTTGAGCAGATCATAAAGAAAATTGAACAAAAAACTACTTCTAGTGATGGAATTCACATTGGGGTAATAAATGTCCACCAAAGAATTCATTACTTGTTTGGCCCTGAATACGGAATTTCTCTTCAGAGTGAACAAGGGGCAGGGACAGAGATTGATATGCACTTACCAATCATAAATGAACAAGAGGAAGGGGAAAAGTATGAAAAATATCTTGTTGGTTGACGATGAGAAATGGGTTCGAACAGCTCTGAAGTGGACGATTAACAAGTTAAACCTCCCCTTGCAAGTGATCCACGAATGTGAAAACGGGTTAGCGGCACTAGACTGGATTAAGATACATGAGGTAGACCTGATTATTACGGATATCCGTATGCCGATTATGGATGGTCTTTCATTGGTGAAGGAACTGGAGCAATTAAAGAGAAATCAGGATGTAGTCGTTATCACGGTACATGATGAGTTCCAGTTTGTCCAACAAGCAATGCGAAGCGGGGTAACCGATTATCTCCTTAAACCGATAGAGGAGACTGAGTTAAGAAGTTGTCTTGAAAAGTGGTTAGATAAATGTAATAAAGAAGAACAGAAAAGGAACATTGCTCATTATGAGGATGAAAACCTTCCTTCCTCAACGATCGACCGGGTGCTGCATTATTTAAAGATAACTCCATTAGACCAAATAACGCTTAAGGATGCAGCAGAGAGTGTACACATGAATCCTAGTTACCTCAGTCAATTGTTCAAGCAGCAGCTTAGTAAAAAGTTTGTTGATTATATAACCGAACTTCGAATTGAGGAGAGTAAACGTTTGTTACTAAATACAACATTAAGAATGTCGGAGATTGCCGAAAGAGTGGGATATTCTGATTTAGCCTATTTCAGTAATAATTTTAAGAGAATTACGGGGTGTTCCCCATCAGAGTTTCGAAAATCTGCAATAGAAAAGGAAATGTTACATCCTAAATGAAGAAAGGTTAGCGTAGTCAATAATCTTGAGATTACTGACTATTTTTTTGCTGAAACTAATTCGAATCTTTTAATTTTGAAGGTAACAGGCTGTGATTATAAGTCTTTTATCATAGGACAATATGACCGAATATTAAGAATCTTAAAAAAACACAAATCCACCTAAAAAATCTCCCTATTATCTATTACAAATTGAAATGTACAATCAATTTGTATTGAAAGCGTTTACGTGAATTAGGAGGTGTTTTGGGAGACTTGGTCCATTTAATAGTTTACTAGTTTTTTGTTAGTGTTTATCTGAAATGGGGGAGAAAAAAATGAATTTATTTTCAAATCAAATTAAAAAGGCAGCATCGTTATCGCTTGCTGCGGTGATGCTAACATCGATTGCAGTACCATTTGCAAGTGCAGAGCCAGGAAATTCGAATGGCAATAAGCAAAATGCACCGAAGATCGAAGCAACAACCAAGAACGTCCTTGTTCAGGGAGGCAAAAAATTCAAAGACTTAAATGGGAACAAAAAAGTCGATCAATACGAAAACTGGCAGCTCCCAACTCAAGTACGCGTAAAGGACCTTATCAAACAGATGACACTTGAGGAAAAAGCAGCGATGATGCTTATTACTGAATTTCCGAAATTTTTGGATGGTAAGTTACAACCTAATGTGTTAATTGATCAAGGTACACGCTACTTCATCTTCCGTCAAACTCCAACAGCAGATGTAATTGTCGACTATAATAATCAGCTGCAAGAGGCAGCGGAGGGATCAAGGTTAGGTATTCCAATTGTGATCACATCCAACCCGCGGAATCATGCCTCGACCGACTATACGAATAGTAGTGAGGGGGCTGGAATGTTTTCCTTTTGGCCGGGTCCATTAGGTCTTGCAGCAACCCGTGATACGAACCTTGTAAATGAGTTCGCTCAAATTGCTGCAAAAGAATGGAGAGCTTCTGGTATTCGCAAAATCTACGGCTATACGGCGGATGTTGCCACAGACCCGTTATGGGCAAGAATTGAAGATACATTCGGAGAACATCCTGAGATTGCTGCAAACATGATTTATAACACGATAAAAGGTTTTCAAGGTGATGAACTTGGGACAGACAGTGTTTCAATCACGACGAAACATTTCCCGGGAGGCGGGGCACGTGATAATGGTTTGGACCCACATTTTGTAGAAGGTAAATTCAATCCATATCCGACCGAAGGGAGTCTACTAAAGTATCACATTCCGCCTTTCAAAGCGGCAATTGCAGCGGGTACATCGGCTATCATGCCTTATTACGCGTATCCAAGCAACTCTAGCGCTGATCAAGGATTGCCATGGTATGCACAAGATAAGCAATTTGAAGAGGTTGGCTTTGCCTTGAATAAAGGATTTATAACAGATTTCTTGCGTGGAGAGCTTGGATTCAAAGGGTATGTAAACTCTGATACGGGTGCGATTGGAAATAATGCTTGGGGTGCCGAAAACTTATCAGCAGAGCAAAAGTTTGCGAAAGCAATCGATGCAGGAACAAACATTATTTCTGGAGCATCCGATCCAACTCCAATCATTAGTGCAGTTAAAAACGGTTTGCTTGCTGAAGAGAAAGTAAACGAATCGGTCACGTTTTTGCTGACAGAAATGATGAAATTAGGGCTGTTCGAAAACCCTTATGTAAACGCACAGAATGCCCTTAATGTTGTAAACAATCCAGCATCACAGAAAAAAGCGGATGAAGCCCATCGTAAGTCAATCGTCCTTTTACGAAATGATAAAATCAATGGCGAAAATTTATTGCCATTGAAGGATGAAAAAGTGAAGAATGTTAAGCTTTATGTCGAGATGTTCCCTGCTGGAAGTGATGACGCCAGTACCAATAAATTAAAAGAAACCATTCAAAAATATGATTCTTCTATCACCATCACGAATACTCTAGCTGAAGCCACACATGCATTTGTTTGGGTCCGTCCTGTTCAATCGAACTGGGATAATAATCCTCGAATAACAATTGGTCCGGAAACAGGGATTAAAAATGTCGAGAGAATAATTGAGATCCAAAAAACGGTGCCAACGATTACAGCGATAAACATGACAAATCCTTGGTTGATTGATCGCATTGAGCCAAATGCCGCAGCTGTCATAAGCACTTTCGGTGTGAAAACGGAGGCAATTGTTGATGTTATCCGTGGAAAATTCAATCCTACTGGGAAACTTCCGTTCACTATCCCTGCTAATAAGGAAGCTGTAGAAAACGAAGTTGGAGATATTCCTGGCTATGTAGAAGATCCGTCCTATTCTTACAAGAACAAAAATGGTGACACGTACGGGTTCGATTTTGGCTTGTCATATAAATAAGAAACCTTTTTAAACAAGATGAAAAGTCCAGTTTTGGTTCCAGTCCAAAAACACCAGCCATTTAGTGCTGGTGTTTATTTTGATTTAATAGAGAACACGCCATAAATAAAAGGTTGCATAGGATTCCCAATTTCTCCATGGGGTAGATAACTTTAAGATCTCATCTTTGGAAGGCTTTCTATCCATATTAAGTACTGTTTTAATGGCATTAATTAGACCTACATCATCGATAGGGAAGGCGTTAGGNNNAGCGCATCAGGACATAATTCGCGGTCCATGGACCAATCCCACGTATTTTAATTAAGTTTTTTTCGACATCTTTAAAGCCGCCGATCTCTCTTAATTTTTCCTTGGATAACTCGCCGGTGGTCATTAATTGCGCAATGCCAATAATATATTCACTCTTTTTAACGGTCATTTTTATATCTGCCAGATCACTAGGGGTGAGTTTAGCAATTCGTTCATAGGAGGGGAATATCCAATATTTTTTGCCTTCCCATTCCATTGATTCACCAAATTTTTCAACAAATTGCTTCTTTAATGTGTAGGCGAAGTTTAAGTTAATTTGCTGACCTAATACTCCCCAACAGAGTGCCTCAAACAAATCTGGAATGCCGATAAGGCGCAATCCAAAAAAATTTTCTACGGGCATTTTAAGTAATGGGTCAGCTTTCGCCATTTGATAAAAGGAAGTTAAGTCGTTATCCAGGTCAAACCATTCTCGGATATAATGGATTACATCAGTAGTCTCGTATGGCTTACCTGCTAAAAAGTGAACAATCATTTGATTCTTATCGTTTACATGTATTTGTACAAGTGTTCGAATTTCGCCAATCGCGATAACCCTTATAATAGTATCATTTTTAACTTCATACATACATTCATTTTTATTCCGCTCTAGATAACCAAGGTTTACTTTTAGGTCAAATTCTTCAGGCAGCGGAATTATAACTTTGCATGGTTCCTCTTCAAACGTATTTTTAGGATTCGTCACTTTATCTCCCCCCAGCATTTTGCTATATTCTATTTTTATCATAAAAGTGTAAAAGATAATGTTTCAATTTTGAGGTTACAATCAAAAATCTATTATTTTCCACTTAATTAAGTGTATATTGATTATGTAATTATGTTTAATGCATCTATGAAGGATCTAATAATGAAGGTGAGGAATCTTTATTGAAACCAAAAGTTATTGTCTATAAAAAAGTCGATCCAACCGTTTTGGCGTATGTTCGTGAAGCCTGTGACGTAATTTACTTTGAAACCTTGGATGAGCAGACCCTTCCTGCCTTTTACGAGGAATTAAAGGAAGCATATGGGATTCTAGGCTCGGGATTAAAAGTGGATGAGCAGTTTTTAATGCAGGCGCCTCGTTTAAAAATTATTAGCAATATCTCGGTTGGCTACGATAATTTAGATATTCCCGAAATAACTAAACGAAAAATTATGGCTACCAATACACCTGATGTATTAGATGATAGTGTTGCCGATACTATTTTTGGTTTATTATTGGCAACCGCAAGAAGAATGCCAGAATTACATCAGATGGTCAAGTCAGGGAAGTGGACATCGAAAATTAGTGAAGAGCAATTTGGCGTTGATGTTCATCATAAGACATTAGGTATTATCGGAATGGGCGGGGTAGGTTCGGCTATTGCTAAACGGGCTCATTTTGGCTTTGATATGCCTATTTTGTATCATAATCGCTCGCGAAATCTAGAAGCCGAACATACCTTTCAAGCAACCTATTGTTCCCTTGAAGACATTTGCCAGCAAGCTGATTTCATTTGCTTAATGACGCCGCTAACTCCAAATACTGTTAAGCTTATCGGGGAAAAGGAATTTAAATTAATGAAGAAATCTGCCATTTTTGTAAATGGTTCGCGCGGGGCAACAGTTGATGAAGATGCCTTAGTTCGGGCTCTTCAAAATGGAGAGATTTTAGCTGCGGGACTTGACGTCTTTACACAAGAACCAGTAAACCCAGACCACCCGCTATTATCAATGGATAACGCCGTCACATTGCCGCATATTGGTTCTGCTACCTATGAAACACGATTGAAAATGGCTAAACTGGCAGCTGAAAATCTAGTGCTTGGTTTGCAGGGAAAACAGCCGCCTTCCTTAATCAACCAGGAGGTTTTAAGCGAAGTCCGGTTTTGAGCAATTGGTAATATCCAACAATCATTTTCTGGTGCCTGACAC
>NZ_JBALSN010000248.1:10369-16449 GCF_036966985.1 Neobacillus drentensis
GGTGCCTGACACCAATTAATGTGATAATCTAAATATGGTATAATAGTATTAAATTTGTTTTGAACTACTTCTTAGGAGAGGATATTAAATGAGTAATAATGAGGTACCTTCTCTACAGAAGGATGGAAGGTCGATATTATTAAATCAACGAAATCTATCTAGTATAATGACTGATTTAAAGTTACTATTTAAAGCAAATGTTTTAACAGCTAATGTCCTGCCGGTTTTTGCTGGATTCTGGTTAGCTTTATATTTTACGAATTCTTCCCTTTCAAGCAATATGGATATATTACTTTTGACCATTTTCGGAAGTACAATGGTAATTGCTGGGGCACTTGCGCTTAACAACTGGTACGATGTTGATATTGATACGGTAATGGATCGAACAAAGAACCGTCCAACGGTGACTGGGAATTTCTCACTTAAGCAAGTATTAACCATTGGAATTTCACTTACCATAGTTGGATTTATTTTATTACTGTTTACGACGTTTGAAGCGGCGATATATGGTTTCGTGGGCTGGTTTACTTATTGTTTTCCCTATACCATGTGGTCGAAACGAAAGTATACCTTTAATACCATAATTGGAAGTGTGTCTGGTGCGGTTACGCCTTTAATTGGCTGGACAGCGATCGCACCTGGATTTCAAAAGGTACCAATGATTATGTTTTTAATCTTGTTTATTTTTCAAATGCCGCATACCTTCGCGATAGCCATTAAGAAATTTAAAGAATATAAAGCGGCTGGGGTGGCGATGCTGCCAGTTGTTCGTGGACTCTCCGTGACTAAACGGCAAATGGTCATGTATATTGCCTGCTTATTTCCATTGCCATTCTTTTTAGATTCACTTGGAACTACCTTTGTGGTCATAGCTACTTTGCTTAACGCAGGGTGGTTGGTGGTAAGTATTAGCGGTTTTTTTATCAAAGATAACCTGAAATGGGCACAAGTGAATTTTTTATACTCTGTAAATTATATAACCATTATCTTCCTCATGATGATTGTGGTTACCTTACCGATTTTCCATCGCTAAAAGAAATATATGAAAAAGTCTGATCGCTGTAGGCAAATACAATGCCTACAATCGATCAGACTTTTTTTATTAAACGGATTACTTAAATGGATTTATTTTTTTAAGTGTAAAGATGTGTGATACGGTTCACTACACTGAGAATTGTTCCCAACTATGATATAAGTATGAAAATCACAAAGGGGATGATTGGGAATGGGAGCTGCAAAAGGAAACAACAAAAAGAAGTCAGGCGAAGTTCATGAAGCACCATTAAAAGGGACATGGATTTCCGTAAGTGTTGTGGGAGTAGTCATTCTACTTACGTATTTCTTATTATATGGCCTTTACATGTCTAGAGTTTAGGGGGATTTGGAATGAAGATGCATCTTGATGAAAAAATTTGGCTGACCTTAAGTTTTGGGATCATCATGATTTTCATGTTTATCACAGGCTATCAAGCATTTGCCTTGGATATGGCTCCACCAAGCAATAAGGAAATTATTGATCCACAAAAGGTAGATCAAATCGCACCATTCGATAAACCAGGTGTTACTAAAATTGGTGAAAATGAATATGAGGTTGTAATGACATTACAAGTATTTAGTTTTAATCCAAGTAATTTTGAAATCCCTGCTGGTTCCACCGTGCATTTTACACTCACCTCAAAAGATGTTGTTCACGGCTTTGAAGTAGCTGGAACAAACGTGAATGCAATGGTAATGCCAGGACATATTCAAAAAATTACCCAAAAGTTTGATAAACCTGGAACTTACTTAGTGTTATGTAATGAATACTGTGGAGCTGGTCACCAAGCAATGAGTACAACGATTACGGTTAAATAAAGGGGGGAAAGAAAATGCAAACAGCAAAATCACATACGCTAAAAGATCGAGCAAATAAAGTAATGGGGATCAGTAAGGAAGATGCCATTTTAACCAAAACATATATATTTGTAGCATTTACAGCACTGCTTCTGGGCGGAATATTAGGACTGCTGCAAGGACTAAATAGGTCAGGACTTTTAGAATTGCCATCCTGGCTTAACTATTATCAAGTACTAACAGCACATGGTTTATTATTAGTTGTTGTCTTAACTGCATTCTTTACGATTGGATATTTTTATGCATCACTTTCCCATACCTTAGGGGGGCTGTTGCCAAAAGTAAGGAAGATTGCTTGGATTGGTTTTGGAATGAAGATTGTCGGCTTTGTTTTATGTATAGTCCCAATTTTAATGAACGAAGCATCAGTTATGTATACATTTTATCCGCCGATGGCAGCGCATCCTGCCTTCTATATCGGGTTAGTATTCATTGCCCTAGGCGTTTGGATGTGCTGCATTGGGGCGTTTATCAATGTCGCTAATTGGAGAAAAAACAACAAAGGTCAACATGTTCCTATTCTTGCTTACTTTGCAACCGGCGTATTTATCCTTTTGTTCTTTGCTCTAATCCCAGTTGCAATTGAAGTTTTAACGATCATTCCATGGGCGTTTGGCTGGGTTGAAACAATTAATGTCATGGTTGCTCGGACACTATTTTGGGCGTTTGGACACACGCTGGTTAATATTTGGTACCTAACGGCCGTGTCTGCATGGTATGTTATTGTCCCAAAAATTATCAGTGGAAGACGATGGAGTGATACATTAACCCGTGTTGTTATTATCGCCTTAGTTGTAATGAACATCACTGGTGGTTTCCATCATCAGATTATCGACCCAGGTATTTCAGAAGCAGTTAAATTTATGCACGTATTTATGAGTTTAGCGATTGGTTTCCCATCATTAATGACCGCATTCGCTATGTTTGCTGTATTTGAGAGGACAGCCAGGAAACAAGGTGGAAAAGGTCTTATTGGATGGTATAAGAAAATGCCATGGGGAGATGTTCGTTTCCTAGCACCATTTATTGCAATGGTTGCCTATATTCCAGCAGGTGCTGGCGGGATTGTCCAAAGTACGAACCAGCTAGATCAGGTCGTTCATAATACCATGTGGATTGTTGGGCATTTCCATTTAACACTAGGAATGTCGGTCGTAATGACTTTCTTTGGAATTAGTTATTGGTTAGTTCCTTATATTTCAAAACGTGTTTTAACTCCACAAATAAATAGATTAGGTGTAATTCAAACTTGGATCTGGACAGTTGGTATGATATTTATGTCAGGTGCTATGCATTGGGTTGGATTACTTGGTTCTCCGCGAAGAACTTCCTATACAACCTACGGTGATAATGCAACAGCATTAAGCTGGGACCCGTATTTAATGTGCTTAGCTGTGGGAGGAACACTGTTAATTATCGGTGTTATTCTTCAAGTGTATGCTGTAGTTAATATGATGTTCTTTGCACCAAAAGGTGAAACAGAATTCCCGATTGCAGAAGAAGAGAAAAATGCAACCAAAACCCCTTATTGGACAGAGCGTTGGGGCCTTTGGATTGTTGTTATGCTATTAGTTGTGGCAATGGCCTATGTTATCCCATTAACGGAATTTATCGTCAATGCACCTCCTGGTTCACCACCGTTTAAAACATGGTGATCACGAAAAGCTAAAATCCATTCGCGCTGTATCTAGACAGTTTTCAAAGAAAGAGATAGCTCGTTGGCTAGGGCTATCTCTTTATACTTCAAAAAATAGATTTGGGAAGTGATCTTCATGATCAAAAATAGACATAATACATTTGCGTGTTTGCTTGTTATCTTATTTGGCTTTGCGTTGTTTTATTTCGGAACAGATGGGTTCACAGCCTTCACGGCAGAAACTGCACGGGTAAAGGAACTAATAGACGATAAACCCAAATTCCCTGACGTAACTTTTGAGGATAGCAAAGGGAGGGAATATTCTATTTCTGAATTTGAGGGCAAATATGTATTTATTACCTTTCTGTATACATCTTGTACAACGGTTTGTCCTCAATTAGAAATGAATATGTCGAAAGTTTATGATAAGGTACCAAGCAAATATATGGGCAAAGATATTGTCTTTTTAAGTATCAGCTTCGATCCTTCCAGGGATGACCCAGCTACGTTGGAAAAATACCGAGGCTATTTTAATAGTGATGGTGAAACATGGAGGATGGCAAGAATTGCAAATCAAACAGAATTAGATGCATTGTTAAAAGCATTCGGTGTTATTGTCATTCCCGATGAATACGGTAATTTTGCCCATAATTCAGCTTTTTATATTGTTGATAAAAAAGGTAGACTTCTAAATGTTTTAGACTACAAAAAAACTGATGAAGCTGCTAAAAAGCTTACAGGGATTCTTGACAAGGAAGTGGGGGAATAGTTATGAAGCATTCACTATATGGCTTATTGGTCCTCCTATTTCTTGCACTGCCTCCTGTGGCAAACTTAATGGAATCAGTCATGATTATTCACATGCATATGCAAATGCCTTTGTTAATTTTCACTGGATTTCTCCTTGCCCGTATTTTTCAACTACGCTTCCCACGCTTTTTTGAAAAATGGAACGGTAATGGAATACCAGGAATCATCTTGTTTACAATCATCGTCTCTTATTGGACACTGCCAAGGTCAATGGATGAAGCATTAACTTTACAGAGTATGGAAGTGTTTAAATTTACTAGTTTACCCTTATTGGCAGGGATCCCACTTAGGGATAGTTGGAAAAAACTTAAGCCTGCTGGTAAACATATCACTTTTTATTTTTTTATTATCATGTTTTCCGCAATGGGGTGGTTATATATCGATTCCCCCGTGCAATTATGTAACAACTATTTAATTATTGAACAAATTACACTAGGCTGGGGATTTATTACAACTGCAATCTGTATGATCATTTATTTGGTTTATAATGCTTTTGTTGACCCAACGAAATACGAGTAATAATTAAACTATTTATGATTTTCTGCATAAGAACATAAAAAAACTGTTAGGATACATTGCTCCTAACAGTTTTTTGCATTCGATATTTTATTAGAGATTCTTATGGTTCGTTTGAAGCGGTTGCCCTTTTTCGAGCCTGCAGAAATTTTATGACATTTAAAACGATGGTCTTGACTACGGCATAAAACGGTACTGCCAAAACCATCCCCAGTATGCCAGCTAAATTTCCGGCAGCGAGCAAGACGATAATGATTGTGGCTGGGTGGGTATCAAGTGATTTTCCAAGGATGAGCGGGGATAAAACATTCCCTTCCACTTGCTGGGCAATCACAATAATTAAAATAACTAGTAATGCTTTTGTCGGCGAATCAAATAAAGCAACGATCACAGCGGGTGCACCGCCAAGAATGGGGCCGACATAAGGAATGATGTTGGTAAACGCAACAATTACTGCCATAACTAGTGCAAATGGCAGATCGATAATCAAGTATCCAATAAAAGCAAGTATTCCTACTGATAGGGCAACAATAACTTGTCCTTGAATATAGGAGGAAAGTGTTTCACCTGTCTCTTTCAACATAAGCAATCCAGCTTCTCTATAGGATACAGGAAGGAATTTAGTTACAGCCTTAGGGAACTTATGTCCGTCCTTAAACATATAGAACAGTAAAAATGGAACGGTAGCTAGAATGACAGCAATATTGGCAAACACACCAAGGATATTCGTAATACCGCCAGTAATCCTGTCCGGCAAGGTATTTGCATAGGCTATCAGTTTTTCTTTACCGGTTTCCAAAAGATCATTTTGTTCTTCCATGATCCATTTGAATTCAGAACTTCGTGATAGCTTATCAAAATACTGCAAGGTTTTGTTGGCATAATCAGGAAGTGCATTTGCAAGTGCGGTAAATTGCTCTGTGATGGCAGGAACCAAGTTGCCAATCGCTAAAACAAGAATACCAATAAAGACTACATAAATGATTAGGATGGCAAGAATTCTTGGCACTTTTTGGCGCTGAAGAAAATTAACGATTGGATTTAGTAAGAAAAAGAGAAATCCAGTTATAAGAATTGGGAAAAAAAGTGTAGAGAAAAAGATACCGATCGGCATAAATAAAAATGAAATCTTTGTTGAAACAAAGATGATGGTTAATATTAGAAGAATTTGGATTAACCCATATTGGAATTTTCTTTTTGACATTACTTTCCCCTTTTTTCAATT
>NZ_JBALSN010000249.1:0-2258 GCF_036966985.1 Neobacillus drentensis
CGGAGTCCCTTCATTAAAAATCTTATGAATTTCATTTAAGTGTAGCATGATTGTCCCCCTTCACTTCCGCATTCGCCTGGATGATATTCCTTCGCTCTGATCTTCGTCGGGCTTTTCGCTTTTTCTCTTTAGAACCTTCAATGATTTTTGGAGCAGTAAGTGCAATAATAACAATAAGTGCAGTAATTAGCTTCATATCACCAGGGTCTAAGAAATCTACACGCAAGGCTAACGTTACGACGATTCGATAAATGATGGAACCGCCAATCACAGCAAGAGTTGTCCGAGCGATTGTTTTTGTACCAAATAGGGCTTCACCGATGATAACGGAAGCAAGGCCAATGACAATCATCCCAATTCCCATACCTACGTCTGCAAATCCACCTTGCTGGGCTATTAGAGCACCCGAAAATGCTACTAATGCATTAGATAAACCTAAGCCAAACACAACAAGAAGATTGGTATTAGCAGAAAGGCTGCGAATCATTCGTTTATTATCTCCAGTTGCTCTAACAGCAAGACCAATTTCCGTTCTTAGGAACAAATCCGTCAGGAATTTAATCACAAATGTAACGATAATCATAAAAAGAAGAATTCCCCATGTTTCCGGCAGGCTATCACCGAGACCGACCATGGAAAGAATATTATTGAAGAATGCATCAATTCCTGTCTTTTCAAAAAATCCACTGATTTTCGTAAAAGCTGTATCTGTATTTAATAAAGGGATGTTGGAACGTCCCATAATTCTTAGATTTATTGAATAAAGTGCAATCATCATTAAAATACCGGAAAGCAAATTATTAATCTTTCCAAATGTGTGCAGAAGTCCCGTCATACATCCTGCTGCAAAACCTGCAAATAGTGCCATAATTGTAGCTAAAAATGGATCGGTACCATTCGCAATCATAACTGCTGAAATCGCTGCTCCAGTGACAAAACTCCCATCAACCGTTAAATCTGGAAAATCCAGAATACGAAAGGAAAGATAGACGCCCAGTGCCATAATCGCGTAGATGATACCTGCTTCAAATGATCCAAATATGGCTGTAAACATTGAGATCATCCTTTCTTTTATCATAAAGCATCCGTCTTAGATGCAATATTTTATGTAGTGACAAAGAGGCAGCCTTCTAAAAGAAGGCTCCTCCTTGAAAAATATCATTTAATTACCTTCGTAAAACTCACCTAAACTACTCCAAGCATCATTGACTTTTAAGCCTTGGGCTTCAGCAGCCTTCTTATTAATTACAAGCTTTAAGCTGTTAGGAAGTTCGACAGGAATTTCAGATGCTTTCTTTTTACCGCTTAAAATGTCAGCTGCCATGATACCAGATTGATAGCCAAGATCGTAATAGCTAAATCCACTGGCGGCAACCGCCCCCTTTTTCATGGAATCAAGTTCACCAACGAACAACGGGATTTTCTTGCTGTTTGCAACTGCGATAACTGAATCAAGTGCAGTTACAACAGTGTTGTCAGTAGGAATGTAGATGGCATCAACGCGTCCAACTAATGATTCTGAAGCTTGCTTCACTTCTGCTGTAGTAGAAACAGATACTTTTACTAGTTTAGCACCCTTCTCTTTAGCAATCTTTTCAACTTCTTCCACCTGAACAACTGAATTTTGTTCCCCTGAGTTATAGATGACCCCAACATTTTTCGCTTTCACTTCGTCCGTTATAAAGCTGATTGTCTTTTTCGTTGCCTCTGGATGGTTATCGGTTGTTCCAGTAATGTTCTTCCCTGGTTTATCAAAAGCCTCTACCAGTCCAGCACCCACTGGGTCTGTCACTGATGTGAAGATAATCGGAATATCTTTGGTAGCATTCAATGCAGCCGTTGCACTAGGCGTAGCATTAGCAAAGATTAGATCTACTTTGTCCCCGACAAAATTATTCGCAATTGTTTGCGTGTTATTCATGTCTGCTTGCGCGTTTTGTTCATCAAAGCTAACCTTAATCCCTTTATCCTTTAGGGCCTTCTTAAAGCCCTCTGTCGCAGCATCTAAAGATGGGTGTGGTGCAAATTGAGTAATACCTACTTTGAACTCCTTATCCGCTCCACCTTTTTCAGTTCCGCCCGCGGATTCTTTACTCCCACAGCCTGCTAGCAGCATCATTCCTGCTAAAGCAATAGATAATACTTTTCCATTTTTCTTCATCTAGCTAAATCCCCCTCAAATACTAAAATATCAATTTTCGAAAAATTAAATATATTAAAAATTATTCTAGTATTTTTTTCAAAGAAAATCAATAGTT